>CAJUES010000009.1 GCA_910585765.1 uncultured Lachnospiraceae bacterium
CGACCACCGAGATCTACACTCTTTCCCTACACGACGCTCTTCCGATCTACAGTTATCACCTCCAGGGAAGCGATCCTGGAAACCTGCCGCCGGCTTGTCAAAGAACAGGGCTGGTCGTCAGTCAACATCCGGAATGTCGCCGCAGTCTGCGGTATTTCCGTAGGTTCCATCTACTACTATTTCGATTCGAAAACAGCTTTGACAGCTGCCACGGTCGAGAGTATCTGGTGCGATATCTTCCACTTTTCAGAGTCCAAAATGAACTTTGACGGCTTTTTGGACTGTGTGCACTGGATATTTGACAGCATCCGGAAAGGCAGCGAACAATACCCGGGCTTTTTTACCACGCACTCCATGAATTTCATGGGCACCGAAAAATCGAGCGGGCAGCAGCTGATGGCACAGTCCTGGGAACATATGAAGACAGGACTGCACACGGTGCTCACGCAGGATCCAAACATCCGTCAGGAAATATTTGACGATACCTTGAATCCCCTGAAGTTTGTCGATATTGTGTTTTCCCTGATCATCGCGTCATTGATCCGGCAGGATTACGACGACAGCGCCATCCTGCAGATGCTGCGGAAACTGCTTTATTAGTATTTCGTGTATTGAAAAAAGGAAAAAGAAAGGAAGAAAATCATGCAGGCTATAGTAGAAACTTTATTTGACACAGTATATCTGATCACAGTCATCACGCTCGGAGTCATCATGATCCGCAGAGGCGGCAGCAGACAGTACCGTCTCTTTGGCATCATGGCTGTCGTCCTTGGCTTGGGCGACTCCTTCCATCTGGTGCCGCGCGCAATCGCGCTGTGCACTACCGGACTCGAAAACTTCACCACCGCTCTCGGCATCGGAAAGCTCATCACTTCCGTCACCATGACCGTGTTTTATGTCCTCCTGTATTACGTGTGGAGAAACCGCTATCAGGTGGAGGGAAGGGATGGATTGACCACTATGGTCTACGTATTGTCCGCACTCCGGATCGCCCTCTGCCTGTTCCCGCAAAACGAGTGGCTGAGCGCAGCCCCGCCCTTGAGCTGGGGGATCTACCGCAATATCCCCTTTGCACTGCTCGGTCTGCTGATCATCATGCTGTTTTTTCAGGAGGCAAAAGCGCAGAACGACACTGCATTTCGGTGGATGTGGCTGACGATCGTGCTGAGTTTCGGATTTTACATCCCTGTCGTCCTCTGGGCTGACGTGATCCCCATGATCGGTATGCTGATGATCCCGAAAACCTGCGCCTATGTGTGGACCGTCCTGATCGGTTATCGGGCGATGTGATATGCCTTTCTCTTCTCAAAAAAGTGTCCACAGATCGCTTGATCTGCTCGGGAGGCATCGTCTTTAGCAGATATCCATCCGGTTTCAGCTCCATGACCTGCATGACGCTCTCCTTATCCCCCTTGCTGGTGAGGAACATGACCGGAATGTCCGCAAATTCCGCCTCGCTCCTGATCATGCCGAGCACCTGTTTTCCGTCAACGATCGGCATCTCATAGTCGAGCAGCACCAGATCCGGTCTGTTCGTGGAGAGGTATTTGATCGCCATCGCGCCGGAATCATCCACCACGAGTATCTTCTTTTTATTCTGCTTTCCGAATACTTTGAGGTACGAATCAATCGCCTCTGCAACCTCATTGACGTTGATCGGACGCGGAAACTCCTTCTGGATCAGATGCAGTGGAATCACCTTTATGATCTCCGCGATCTCCTGGGGATCCCCGGTGACAAATATAGGGATATCTTTCTCGACCGCCTGGTCCTTCAGATATGTAAGTCCCTGGTTCAGCCTCATCAGCTCCTCATCCGCAAAGACAAAGATCAGGTCTATGTTCTCCTTTATCTTGCTGAGTACATCCGGGTGCGCATGTGTGTGCATCACATCACAATCCACCTGCTCAAGCCTTTCCTGGAGCGACACGAGCAGATAACTCTGTACCTCCGATACAATCAATACTTTTTGCATAATACCCTCCACCTTTTATTCTGGGAACCCTTCAAGTACTTCTATCATCTTTTTCCCTGTATTCATGACATCTTCCATTGCCACATCAGCCACATATGCCCTCAGTTCTTCCATGTAGGAGCCAAGCTCCTCCGGAAGCCTGTACTCCTCAAGCTCCGCGAGCGCCGCATCTGCGCCGTCAAGGTCAAAGTTGTCCATCGCGGTGCCCAGTCTGTCAAGTGCCTCTATGATCTCCGCCTTGGGGACTTCTCTCTTATCCTGCTCGTTTGCCTTTCCATATGGTTCCAATATCGGTTTATAACTCCTGTACAGCTCCATGACAGCAGGGTTCTCCCTGGTGATCGTGTCCACATCCTCTGCATTTCCGCACTGTTCCATCTTGTAAAACAGCTCCGAGAGTTCCAGTGCCCCTATCATGCGCGCCGTATTTTTCAATGCATGTACTTCTATAGTATAATCGTGAATCAATCCGTCTGCAAGACATTTTTCAATTTTTGTCGCTTTCAGGTCGATTAATTTGTAAAAATCTCCCAATAAATTTGTGAACAGTTCCAGACTGCCGGAATTCCTGACACCCTCCGCCACGTTAAGGCCTTCTATGACAGGGAGCTCCTGCTCCGGGATCTGCTCCTGCACCGCGGCCGGCGCTGACAGCTTCCGCACCAGCTCACCCGGAAGCCACGCACGTATCTTGCTGCAGATATCCTTCAGCTCGATCGGCTTTGCCACAAAATCATTCATTCCCGCTTCCTTAAATATCTCCCTTGCCCCCATGACCGCATTGGCTGTCAGCGCAATGATCGGCATATTCCGGATGTACGCATCCGGCAGCTTTCTGATGTTCTGTGTCGTCTCCACGCCGTCCATCACAGGCATCATGTGATCCATGAAGACTATGTGGTATCGCTTCTCCTGCACCATCTCGATCGCCTGTCTGCCGGAGCTGGCTGTGTCGATATTCATCTGCAATGGCTGCAGCAGCCCCCTCGCCACCTTGAGGTTCATCTCGTTATCGTCCACGATCAATATCTGCGCCTGCGGCGCGACGAAGTTCATCACATTGTCCGTCTCACCGAAAGATGCCATAGTCTCATGATTGATCACCTGGCAGAAATTGAGCGTGTACAGCGGCTTATTGACGACCGTCACCTGTTCGTTCCACACCGTCTCCCTCATGGGATTCTGCAGCACACAAAGTTCCGTTCCATTGGATACAAAATACTTCTCGATCCCTTCCTTGAGTTCCTGATAGACGGATTCGTCCACAAAGAAGAAATCAACCTTCTCCCCTCTGTCCTTCGCCTCATAGCAGTCCACATAGCGCAGACCGTAACCCTCTGCCATACCCCTTAGCTGCTCGAGAATCCGCTTGTCGCCCATGTGCCCGCTCACGACCATCGGTTCATGGATGATCGCCTCATCCTTGACGGCTGCCGCAAGCTGTTTTCCGATCACTTTCTGTGGTATGTTAAAATAAAACTCGCTGCCTTTTCCGTACTCGCTCTTCACATCGATCCTGCCGCCCATGTTTTCCACAAGCTGTTTCGAGATCGCAAGCCCCAGCCCGGTTCCCTCCTTGTTCCTGTTCTTCTTCGTATCGACCTGCTGGAAAGACCCAAACAGCTTTTTCAGATCCTCCGGCTTGATGCCCTGCCCGGAATCCCCAGATCCACCATGTCCTCCTCCGCCATCTGTGTCATTTTTATCGTGAGCTTGACAAATCCCGCCTCCGTAAACTTGATCGCATTGTTTGCGATATTGATGATGACCTGTCGGATTCGAAGCGAGTCACCGTACATCCTGTTTGGCAGATCCTTGTCAATATCAAACATCGGTTCTATCGGTTTGTCGCCGATCCTGTTGAGGAATATCATGCCAAGGTCACTCAATATGGACATCGGCTCATACTCTTCCTCTATGATATCGAGCTTGCCCGACTCGATCTTGGAGAAATCGAGGATATCATTGATGATCGTGAGCAGCGAGGCGCCTGAGTTCTTGATATTCATCAGATACCCCCTGTCCTGCTCACTCATGTCACTCCTGAGGAGAATCTCTGTCATGCCCACGATGGCGTTCATCGGTGTGCGGATCTCATGCGACATGTTGGACAGGAAATTGGATTTGGACTCGTTCGCCTCCTCCGCGCGCAGATTTGCCTCCTTTAACTGCTCCATCATGTTATAGTTCTCTGTCAGATCGACAAGGATCATCGCATGTCCCCTGATCTTGCCGCGTATGTTCAGATCCTTGATATATTTCTTGTAATGTTTGTCCGCTATGACGATCTCCTCTTCCGCTGACTTGAAAAGCGCCTCCAGCCGCCCGGAAAGTTTTTCTCCCTTATGGATGCCGGAAAGCTCCTCGAAATTCTCCCTCGCATATTTGTTGGAATCAAGATACCCATAGAATTTGTCCGCCACCAAAAACAGGGCGTCAAAGTTCTCGACCATCCAGCCGCGCCCGATATCGAGGATATTGAAGATATCCCCCTCGACAACGCTCAGTATGATCAGCAGCACCGCCACCGCGGAGAAGAGCGGAACGACCTCAAAGTTAAAGCGGAACAAAAGCTCCAGCGCGAGCGGCGCGATGACCACGAACTTGGCGATGATCAGGTGCGACAGGCTGTGCTTTTCCGTCCCCCCCTGCTTGCGCAGCTGTACCCGCCTCACGATCATATAAATGATCAATGCCACCAGCAGCGCCGTGAGAAAACTGTAACGGATCGCGTACACGATACCGCCCTCTTTGCTCAGGAAGTGATACCCGTACTGGACATCCTCCCCGAAATCCATCTCTCCGAATGCCATTTCACGCCGCTTGTCATCCCACATGATAAACAGGGCAGCCGCCTCAAAAACCAGCCAGATCTTTGTGAACACTCGTATCGATCGGTGCCGCACATCGAGCTGCAGGTAAGACAGCGAAAATTTGATAAAGAAATAATAGAACAAAAAATTTCCGAGATACTCCATCTTCAATGCCAGTGTCGCCTCGGAAGGATTGCTCGTTCGGAGCATCAGGCAATAGGCGCCATTCATGATCAGACAGCCAATGTTAGCCACCATCAGACTGGTCGATGAGCTGTTCTGTTCCTTACTCATGAGAACAAAAATACCAACCAATGGTATCACGGCTCCGATCAATGGCACGATGCTAAACGCTGTTCTCAGACTTAATTCCAACGTCATTTCCAAATCCACTCCCTTTTAAACAGCTATCTATATTTTATACTGTTTTGCGTTTTCTGTCCATTGTTTTCGCCCCAAAAGACAAAACACCGCCCTCTCGAGCGGTGTCTGCCAATGGAATTTACAAAAAAATGATGGATTGACAAGATCTTAAATTGCCTCGTGGAACGTTCTGGAAATGACGTCCGCCTGCTGCTCCGGTGTCAGCTTGATAAAGTTTACGGCATAGCCTGAAACCCTGATCGTAAGCTGCGGATAGTTCTCCGGATGTTTCTGCGCATCCAAAAGTGTGTCCCTGTTGAGAACATTTACATTGAGATGATGGCCACCCTTTGTTGCGTATCCGTCCAAAAGATTGACTAAGTTGCTTACCTGTGCGTTATCTGTCATGATAATTCCTCCTTTTATGAAAATATACTGATCGTTTTTGTGTTCTGCTTTCCTGTAATCTGTTCTTTTGTGATTTTAGTATATTGTATTCTCCGAGAAATTTCTGTAACAATTGTTACATTTTTAACTTTTTCATGTTTTTTTGCAAATACAATCCACACATCGTCTTTTTAACAATTTTTTTCAAATTTCCGTCTGGCAGGCGAGTATTCAGTACAGCGCCTCCAATGCGTCACGGTCCACGATCTTAATGGTATTCCTGTCTGTCTCGATCAGCTGCTCCTGCTGCATCTTCATCAGCTCCCTTGACAGTGACGGTCTGGTCGTGCCCAGATAATCTGCCAGCTCCTCCCTGTTCATGGCAAGCCTGACAATATGTGTACCGGCACTGTTGTCGTCCACCTGCTCGTTCAGCCACAGGGCGATGCGCTCACGCAGCGTTGTCCCCGACAGCAGATGGAGCTTTCTGGTCATCGCAAAATTTTTTTCCGACTGTATTTCCAACATATTTTTGGTGATCATACGGTGATGTTCGCAGGCGTTGCTGCAGAAACAGTAAAAAAATTCCCA
Source organism: uncultured Lachnospiraceae bacterium (assembly GCA_910585765.1). Taxonomy (GTDB): domain Bacteria; phylum Bacillota; class Clostridia; order Lachnospirales; family Lachnospiraceae; genus COE1. The sequence goes on from CAJUES010000009.1 coordinate 6,130, forward strand.
CGGTATCTCGAGCAGCTTCACCTTTCCCTGCGCTATGGCGTCGTACCAGTATGTCCTGGCATCTGCAAACAGATACATCTCCCCAAAGACATCGCCCTGTCCCACCACAAAAAGTACATCGCGCTTTCCCGACGCAAAATCCTTGGAGATCATCACAGAACCCTCGAGAATCAGAAACAGATTCTTCGGCGTCTCTCCCTGGCGGAACACATAACTCCCATCCTCGAAAGAGCGCTCCACCGTCTTGGAACAACGGAACATCTTCTCGATCTCCTCTCGGCTGATATCCCTGAACAGGTGGATCCGTTCACAGTCTTTGATGTTCTCTACCATACTATCCTCAATCCCTCCCACTCAACACGCACCCGCAGCGGGCATCTACAATGTCATAAAAGAACTAGTACAGCATTGCGCAAATAACAGTGAATACAGCACCTGCTATTTGCACCAGTACTGCGTTGTCGTCAGTCAACAATGCCACCGCATTGCCTCCTTCCTCCGCCTTGCCCTGTCACAAATATCAGGCACTGTTTTTCACTGTTATTTAGGCAATGCTGTACTAGTACTGGTGTCGCGTATGTATGTCAAAATGGAGAACGCAGGATCTGCGTTCTCCAAATAGAAGATTTTATGACATCAGCCTTACATCATGCCGCCCATTCCAGGACCGCCTGCCGGCATTGCCGGAGTATCTTCCTTGATGTTCGCCACAACGGACTCTGTTGTGAGGAGTGTGCTTGCCACGGAGCATGCATTCTGCAGTGCGCTTCTAGTAACCTTAACCGGATCAAGGATGCCTGCCTCAACCATATCCACATACTCTTCCTTCGCAGCATCAAAACCGATGCCAGCCTTTGACTCTCTCACCTTATTTACAATGACACTTCCCTCGAGACCTGCGTTTGCCACAATGATATGCAGCGGTGCATCCAGCGCCTTCAGCACAATCTTTGCACCTGTCTTCTCGTCGCCGTCAAGTGTCTCAACAAGCTCTGCAACCTTCTTGGAAGCGTGGATATAAGCGGAACCGCCGCCTGCGATGATGCCTTCCTCCACTGCTGCCCTTGTCGCGTTGAGCGCGTCCTCCATGCGGAGCTTTGCTTCCTTCATCTCTGTCTCTGTCGCTGCGCCGACACGGATCACTGCCACACCGCCTGCAAGCTTTGCAAGTCTCTCCTGCAGCTTCTCCTTGTCGAAGTCAGATGTTGTCTCCTCAACCTGCTTCTTGATCTGTGAGATCCTCGCATCGATCGCTGCCTTGTCGCCCTCGCCGTCGACGATGATCGTGTTCTCCTTCTGAACCTTTACAGACTTCGCACGTCCGCACTGCTCCAGCGTCGCTTCCTTGAGGTCAAGACCGAGCTCCTCGCTGATCACCTGGCCGCCTGTGAGGATCGCGATATCCTCGAGCATAGCCTTTCTTCTGTCGCCATATCCGGGTGCCTTCACAGCAACTACATTGAATGTACCGCGGAGCTTGTTGACGATCAACGTTGTGAGCGCCTCGCCCTCGACATCCTCAGCGATGATCAGAAGCTTTGCGCCAGACTGCACTACCTGCTCTAATACCGGCAGGATCTCCTGGATATTGGAGATCTTCTTGTCTGTGATCAGAATATACGGATCCTCCATGGTCGCTTCCATCTTATCCATATCTGTCGCCATGTAAGCTGAGATATATCCGCGGTCAAACTGCATACCTTCCACAAGGTCAAGCTCTGTCTGCATCGTCTTTGACTCTTCGATCGTGATAACGCCGTCGCCGGAAACCTTCTCCATCGCGTCCGCTACCATGCTTCCAACTTCCTCATCGCCGGAGGAAACTGTTGCAACTCTCGCGATGTGCTGCTTGCCGTTTACCTTGGAGCTCATGGAAGCGATCGCATCCACTGCACAGTTTGTCGCTTTCTTCATACCCTTTCTCAAGATAATCGGATTTGCGCCTGCTGCCAGGTTCTTCATCCCCTCGTTGATCATAGCCTGTGCGAGAACGGTTGCTGTCGTCGTACCGTCGCCTGCCACGTCATTTGTCTTGGTAGCTACTTCCTTGACGAGCTGTGCACCCATGTTCTCGAACGCATCCTCAAGCTCGATCTCCTTTGCGATCGTAACACCGTCATTTGTGATCAACGGCGCGCCGAATGACTTGTCAAGAACCACATTTCTTCCTTTCGGTCCGAGTGTCACGCTCACAGTGTCTGCCAGCTTGTTTACACCTGTCTCTAATGTCTTACGAGCCTCTGCTCCGTATTTGATTTCCTTTGCCATGATTCAATCATCCTCCAATTTTAAATATGATATTATACTGCTTCACTCTAAAGATCTCATGGAGAACGCTGCCTTTAACGTTCTCCCAATAACTTAGAAAACCTTAAGCTGTGTCCTTCACAGCTTTCCAGATTTTCTTAGTTATCTATTTACTGGATAACTGCTAAGATGTCATTCTGCTTTACGATGATGTACTCTTCCTCGTCGATCTTTACTTCTGTTCCGGAATACTTGGAGAAGATCACGTTATCCCCAACCTTGACTTCCATCTTGATCTCTTTCCCGTCGACGACTCCGCCCGGTCCTACAGCGATCACCTCTGCCTGCTGCGGCTTCTCCTTGTTCTGTCCCGGCAACACGATGCCAGACTTTGTTGTCTCCTCCGCAACCAACTGCTTCAATACGACTCTGTCTCCCAATGGTACTAATTTCATGCTAAATGCCTCCTTATGATTAAAAAAATAATTTGCTTTTTCGATTAGCACTCTTGTCTACTGAGTGCTAACAAATCATATAATAGTTTTTTGGTGAGCGTTCTGCAAACGGGTTTAGGTTCTATTATCTCCTATTTTCTTCCATTTACTCGTGTTATCTCACATTTTCTCTTTTTTTCAAAGTTTGTAGCACTTAATAATTATTTTAGATTTAGGCATTTTTCAAACCTTTTTCGAGTCTTTCCCTGTATCCCGGTGCATTCTTGATCGCAAATTTATTCTCCAGCATAGCATACTCAGCATCTGAGAGAATATTCTTGAAACTCTCCTCAACATTTGTCCGCATCACACATCCCACCGCAACGCTGGGCGCAAGCCTCTCGTCCTCAAAGCTGTCACACGCCTGCTGTATGATATCGCAGTAAGCCTTTGCCTCGTCCTCCTCCGTGAGCGGCAGAAGAACGTTGAACACATCGCCCTCCACCCTGCCGATCACAGCGTGTTCCAGCCCGGCTTCCTCCGCCTTGGCTTTGAGGATCTCCGCCACAGTCACGATCAGACGGTCGCTCTCCTCCTCGCCGAAATTGTTGTCGACAAACCGCCAGTCGTTGATATTGACACAGATCGCCGCTGTGGGAACCACTTCGCGCTCCGCAAGCTCCTTCATCTGGCTGATGAAATGATTCCTGTTGAGCACACCTGTAAGCGGATCGTTCTGTCCCGAGTACTGTGTCTGTGCCGCGTCCTTCTCCAGCTGCTGCTCGAGCTCCTCGATGTAGACTGCCTGCTCACTCGCCAGATATGATTTCTCGCTGTATCGCTCCAAAGTCTCTATATACGCATCCAGGATACTGCGCCCCACATCGGAAGCTCCCTCCGCGGCAGGGCTTTTGGTGTATATATGGCATATCGTCCTGCCCTTCACACGGATCTTATTGCCGGGCTCGTTGACTACATCCGGCTTAAAATCACCAAAATTACCTATCGTCATCAAAATATTTCCGTGCCTGTCGGTCATCAGTGACTCCAGTCCAAAACATTGTCTGAACCGTGTCAGCATGCGCTCTGCCAACTCCAGATCAAACAGATCCCTGGGAGAATAATTCTTACTGTTCTGCTCGATCCTCTGTGCAAATGCTGTCCTCTTATCGTTCATTGTCTTTCTTCCCCTTCCGTTATTTTTCTACAGCTCATGATTCAAGTATACCTTTAATTCCTGCCGCTGTCTATCCATATTACAATACAAATCTGTCAATGATCTCCACGATCCCGTCGTGGTCGTTGTCCTGCTCCGTGATGACATCCGCGCATTCCTTCACGACCGTTCTGCCGTTTGCCATACAGATTCCGACTGCGGCAGCCTCGATCATCGTGATATCGTTCTCCTCATCGCCCGCCGCGACAGCATTCTTTCTGTGGACATGCACCGCGCTGCACAGATTCCTCAGCGCATTGCCCTTTCCCGCCTTTTTGTTGTAAAATTCAAGATAGCGGGCACTCGAGAACGCACAGGTGATGTCCTCCGCAAAATCGGATGCCTCCACTTCCCTGCGAAACGCCTCCAGGCGTGACCTGTCGTCGATATCGATCGCAAGCAGCTTGAACGGCGCATGTGCCAGCTCCTTTTCCAGGTCTGTCCCGACCCTGTAGGGCGATTTGATCGCCTGCCTGTAATAGGCGATCTCCCTGTCATCCGCACAGCTTATGATATGCGTGTCTGTGTACGTCTGGATATGGATCCCCCTCTTCACAGCCATATCAAAGATCGCCTGTGCCGTCGGTATCGGGACATCGTACTGCTCTATGACGGAACCGTCCGTGCAGTCGTAGATGACCGCGCCGTTGTATGCCGCCATGTAGATCCTGCCCCCGGAAGCGCCTCTGCGGATGTCGAGCGTCTCCAGCACATCGAGGATACTGCTCACAGCCCTGCCGCTTGCCAGCACGAGATGATGCCCCGCCGCCAGCATCTCCGCGATCTTATCCCGTGCACGCTCCGATATCGTCTTCTCCGAATTGAGCAGCGTGTCGTCAAGGTCTGTGAACAGTATCTTTGTGCGCAGCGTCCTTTTCAGACCTGCGAGAACCCCATCCGGCACATAGAGCTTTCCGTAGCCGACAGCGAGCTCCAGCCCGGGTTTATTTGCGCCGTGAAAATCCGATCCGCCGCTTGGCAGCAGGTTGAACTTCTCTGCCAATGCCCGCATCTGTCTCTCCTCCGACGGCGTGTAGGTACTGTAATAGCACTCCAGTCCCATGAGCCCGGCGTCTTTCAACCGTCTCACCAGCACGTCGAGCTGCTCATGCCCGAGCTTGTATAAAGTGGGGTGTGCCAGGATCGGAATCCCGCCTGCTTTCAGCGTCACCTCGATCACTTCCTCCGGCGTCACCTTCTCGCGGTGCACAAAATACGGCGTGTTGTCGCCAAGATACCGCTCGAACGCCTCTTTCCGGCTCTTCACATATCCTCTGTCCAGCAAAAATGCGGCGTAGTGCGCCCTCGTGATCACGGCTCCCGGAAATGCGTCCAGAAGCGCCTCGTACGTGATGTCGATGCCCGCCCCGCGCAGATTCGCGCACAGCTTGTAGTTCCTGTCCGTCCTCGACTGCTTGAACCGTGTCAGATATTCCAGAAAAACAGGCGCCTTATAGTCGATGAACAATCCTACAATGTGTACGTCCCTTCCATTGTACTCTGTAGAATACTCTATCCCCGGGATCACCTCTATCGGCTTATCTTTCGCGTATTCCATCAATTCGTCCAACCCGTCCACGGTGTCATGATCCGTGAGCGCCACCGCGCTCAGACCCTTTTCAATGGCATGATCCACCAGCCCGCTGGGTGTGAGTGTGCCGTCGGAACAGCGCGAGTGCACATGTAAATCAACAAACCCCATCTCTGATCCTCCTTTTCCCAAATACAAAAATACAGAATATAAAACACAATAAGAAAAAGACAGTCCGGAACCGTTCGCACATAACCTGTGACAGGGTTGTCATGATTATCGATGAACAGTTCTCAAACCTGCCTCTTTTCACAAAACACTGTAAAGTATCAATCCTCGCCGCTCTCGTCCTCAGCTTCCGCAGTATACACGGAAGTCCGCTTTCTCGCCATCTCATCGCTTGCCAGATACTCATCATAAGTCGTGATCTTGTCGATCAGCGTGCCATCCGGCAGGATCTCCATGATGCGGTTCGCCGTCGTCTCCACAAACTGGTGGTCGTGGCAGGCAAACATCGCCATACCGGGGAACTTGATCAGTCCGTTGTTGAGGGCTGTGATGGACTCCATATCCAGATGGTTCGTCGGCTCATCGAGGATCAGGCAGTTGGCACCGCTGATCATCATCTTGCTCAGAAGACAGCGCACCTTCTCTCCGCCGGAGAGGACCTTCACCTTCTTCACGCCGTCCTCGCCCGCAAAAAGCATGCGCCCCAGGAATCCGCGCACATACGTGATATCATCCACCGGCGAATAGCCCATCAGCCAGTCCGCGATCGTGTAATCATTGTTGAACTCATTGGTAGGATCCTTCGGAAAATAAGCCTGCGAGGTTGTAACACCCCACTTGTACGTGCCCTCGTCCGGCTCCATCTCGCCCATCAGGATCTGGAAAAGCGTCGTCTTTGCAAGCTCGTTCCCGCCCACAAAGGCTACCTTGTCCTCACGTCCCATTATAAATGAGATATTGTCGAGCACCTTCTCCCCGTTGATCGTCTTGGAGAGATTCTCAACCGTGAGCACTTCGTTTCCGATCTCACGGTCAGGGCGGAAGTCGATATATGGGTACTTTCTGCTCGACGGTTTGATGTCATCAAGCTCGATCTTCTCCAGCGCGCGCTTTCTCGATGTCGCCTGCTTGGACTTGGAGGCATTCGCCGAGAAGCGTGAGATGAACTCCTGCAGCTCCTTGATCTTCTCCTCTTTCTTCTTGTTCGCTTCCTTCATCTGCTTGACGAGCAGCTGGCTGGACTCATACCAGAAGTCGTAGTTTCCGGCGTAGAGCTGGATCTTGCCATAATCGATATCCGCGATCTGGGTACATACCTTGTTCAGGAAATAGCGGTCATGGGACACCACGATAACTGTATTTTCAAAATTGATCAGAAATTCCTCAAGCCATGCGATCGCATCGAGATCCAGATGGTTGGTCGGCTCGTCGAGCAGCAGGATATCCGGGTTGCCAAAGAGCGCTTTCGCCAGCAGCACCTTCACCTTCTCGCTGCCGTTCAGATCTTTCATAATGGAATAGTGGATATCCGTGTCGATGCCCAGACCATTCAGCATCTGCGCCGCGTTGGATTCCGCCTCCCAGCCGTCCATCTCGGCGAACTCACCCTCAAGCTCGCTGGCACGGATGCCGTCCTCGTCCGTGAAATCCTCCTTGGCATAGATCGCATCCTTTTCCTTCATGATCTCGTACAGACGGGCATTTCCCATGATCACGACATCCATGACAGGGTACTCGTCATACTTGAAGTGATCCTGCTCCAGCACGGAAAGGCGCTGCCCCGGAGTGATCGCGATATCTCCCTTTGTCGTCTCAAGCTTTCCCGACAGGATCTTTAAGAAGGTGGATTTGCCCGCCCCGTTCGCACCGATCAGACCGTAGCAGTTCCCCTCCGTAAACTTGATGTTGACATCCTCAAATAATGCCTTTTTCCCAACTCTATAGGTTACATTGTTCGCACTTATCATGATAAATTCCTCTTTACTTCATAAATTACATATTTTGGTTACGCACTCTTACTATTATACATAAAAAGGGTGGATTTTCAAGGAGAATTTTCTCATTTATTTTTTGAACAGCTTCCCAAAAAGCCCCTTCTTCTCAGTAGTGTCAACATCGTCAGATCCGCCGGGCACACTGTCCTGACCCGCAGCGCCCCCAAACTTCCCTGCGTTTGACGGATCCTCCTTCAATGTCAGCAGTGCATCGTACGCCTGCAGCATGTTGAATCCATGTGCGTCGGCAAGTCCCTGCGCCGTGAATCCCTCGATCGTGAGCATACCGATCTCCGGATATGCACCGCTTCTGACCGCGGAGACAAACTCGATAAAGATACTGTTCTCTGCCCGCAGCCTCCGATAATAATATCGCGCCTCGGAATGGGAAAGCCCGCAGCCCTGTGTCATGTAGATCATCAGTTCTTCCCGGAGCGGCTCCGTGTTTTTCCACTGCTTCGCCACTTCGCTCATCAGGTTGGTGTCCATCATACACAGCACGCTCGGCCCGTCCGTCAGCACCGCGACCTTGCTGGTCTCACACAGCTTTTCCATGAACTGCGGATTGTCTATCCCCGCGGGCGTGAGCCTGCCCTCACCCTTTCTGCCTGTCTCGTAGCGGTTTGTGATGATCAGATACGCAATGTCGTTTTTGAGGGAGAGCTCACCGTTCTCCTCCCGCAGCGTATATATATAAGGTTTCTCGCACAATGCCTCCGTCAAAAAGACTGTGATCTTGTTCATCAGACGGACATACTTCTCGACCTGTGCAGTGTCTTCCGCCTTCCTCGCGGCGTCAAAGCGCGCTGCCGCACTCTGCATCATCGCCATCATCTCGATGGCGGTACAGCCCGCCGTATACACAAACCCCTGATCATAGTCGCTGTCCATATGCGCATTCAGCTCCGCCCTCCGCTCCTCGCTCAGACGGTACTCATTTTCCTGGTCGACAAACGGGATGACCGGCATGCGGTATTTCTTTTCGCCCTCCTCCTCGCGCACGACCTGTGACAGCTCCTCACCGGACAAAAATTCTTCCACTTCGCGGTGATACCCCGTCACATCCTTGATGTAGTCCATCCTGCAGCCGATCGCGTGCACGGTGTCAAAGTCCAGGTTCACACCTGTGACACCAAGTTTTTCCGCGAGCACAAGCACTGTCTCCAGACAGCGCATCCTGTCTTCCGGGCAGAGCACACCGATCGGAAATGTGCTGTCAAATACGGGTATGGTCATGGGATTCTGCAGCACATAGCTGACGGCATCCTCGTACTTCTCAAACAGATACATCAAGATATTCTTGTCGTCCGGCTTGATCAGGAACGGATTCCCGCACGCCATGCGGTAGTCACTGTGCTGGGGTGCCAGAAGGATATATATCTGGTCCATCTGCATATATTGACGGACCCTCGCCCTCACCATCTCTTCATTGTAGTGCGGTATCTCTAAATGCCCCGTGAGATCGAGCGCGGCAGGATCATACTCCAGCCAGTAGTTCCTGTGCGGCTCTATGACCACCTGCAGCTTTCCCCTGACCAGCTGTGACAGCATGGCAAGCTTGTATCGGTTGACCTGCTTTTTGTCCGGGTTGCACTGCATGGCGCTGTCAAACGTCAGAAATACTTTCAGCGACTCATAGTCATACTCGTCCGCCGTGACCTCGCCATCTTTTTTCCGCTTCATCGTCATGAGTTCAAACACCTGTTTTTCGCCCTCCTTGGGCGGAACCCTGAAATCCGGTATGTGTCCTATGATATAGACATTCCTGGTCCACAGACGCGCGATCGCCTCCTCCCTGCTGCACCTGCCAGTCGCGGCGGTGTAGAGATAGTGATAGCTGTCCGCCGCGTCCTTTAGCGCCAGCAGTTCCTTTGCCGCAATGTATTTCTCGTCGCAGAGCATATTCTTCGGCGCACTCTCAGCCGTGCTGATATGGAACACCAGCCCGGGGATATCCTCCTCAAAGATCTGATTGACTACCTCCCCCAGCTTGTCCTCATGGTACGCATACCGATGGCTGCTGTACTTCACGGCATTTGCGACATAGGCATCGTAGTACTCCTTCTCAAAAAACACATGGATCGCATCGTCGAAGACCTCCTCCTCGTCGCGCTGCATCACCATTACGTCCTTGTCAAACCCGTCAAACAACCGTAACTGCCATACTGAAATGTTCGTTTTTCTCTTCACCTTGTCTACCTTTTCCTACCTTTTCCTGCTTTTTAACTCTCCACGATCAGATATCTGCCATCTCCGATGTCAAATACTTCCGGCGCATCCGCTATCTCATCTTTTTCCTGTCCCTCGAGATCGATCCCTTCCTCGTCAAAGTAATCCCATACCTCATCGATCGAGTCGACAACTACTGCCATGCATTCCTCGAGAAATGCCTCCGCCTCGTCAATATTTTCCGCTACCTTTTCCGGTACTAACTGAAGCTGGTTTTCCAAAAAACAGTTCAGCACCGCCTCATCATACTCGTGCATAATTCATGATCTCCTTTTATTTAATAGTAAATTTGTTAAAAAATCTGCATTTACTAAATGCCCACTACCAATGTAACAGTATCTATGCTATTTTGTAAACCCTTTTTCGCCAATCAAGCCAGATGAATTTCAAAAAGTTCATGCACCAGCCTCGCGACAGGCAGTCCTACCACGTTGTTGTAATCCCCATTGATGCCCTTGATATGGACCGCACACTTTCCCTGGATCGCATAGGCTCCCGCTTTGTCCATCGGCTCCCCGGTCGCCACATACGCAGCGATCTGTTCCCGCGTCATCGGGTACATGCTGACGTCCGTCCGCTCGTGAAAGGTTACGGCCTTCTGCCCTCGTTCCCCCTGCCCTCGTTCCAGCACAATAAACGTCACACCCGTGTACACCTGATGCGTACCGCCCTGCAGCTTTGCGAGCATTGCCGACGCATCCGCCTGATCCCTGGGTTTCCCCATGATCTCACCCTGGCACGCCACAACCGTGTCCGCCCCGATTATGACAACCGTGTCATTTTCATACTTTTGCAGATATCGCTGCGCCACCTCAGCCGCTTTTTTGCAGGAGAGCTCCTCCACGATGTCTGCGGGGAGATCTCCCGTGCTGATCTCTTCCCCCTGCGCCGGGGAGATCTCGAAACATATCCCGGCCTGTTCCAGGAGCTCACGCCGCCTCGGGGAATTTGATGCAAGTATATATTTTACCATAAACTACACTCCTGTCAGTTTTGTATCGCCTGGTTGTACTCCGGCTTAAACGTGCGCGCCTGCTGCCCCGCTTTTTCCTTTTTCGCCGCCAGCGACACATATTCCCTGCAGAACAGTTCCTGCGCGTTGACAGCGTTCTTTTCCTTGCCGTCCGTCCTGTTTTCCGCCTTGCGGTAGCTCCCGTCCGCCTGGAGGAACTGGGACTTGCACGTGTCACTCAGCTGCACCTCAAGGACATGCCACACCTTCTCTTTCAGATCGGCATTGAGCACCGGGAAGAGGATCTCGACCCTCCGCTCCAGGTTTCTTGGCATCCAGTCCGCGCTCGCCATATACAGCTCCGAATCACCCGCGTTCTCAAAGTAGAATATCCTCGCGTGTTCCAGGAAATTCCCGACGATGGAGCGCACCTCGATATTGTCGTTCGTGCCCTCCACACCTGTCCTGAGACAGCAGATCCCCCTGACGATCAATTGGATCTTCACACCCTTTGCCGCCGCCTCGTACAGTGCCCTGATGATATCCGGATCGCACAGGGAATTCATCTTCGCCACGATCCTGGCGGGGCGCTTCTCGACCGCATTTTCTTTTTCCCTGTTGATCAGATACAGAAACCTGTCCTTCAGCCACAGCGGTGCCAGCGCCAGATGATTCCAGCCAAGCGGCTCCGAGTAGCCGGACAGCATGTTGAAGACTGCCGTCGCATCCTCGCCGATCGCCTCATTGCAGGTGAGGATCCCAAGATCGGTATAGAGCTTGGCGGTGGCATCGTTGTAGTTGCCAGTACCCAGATGCACATAGCGCCTGATGCCTTCCTCCTCGCGCCTCACCACCAGCGTGATCTTGCAGTGCGTCTTCAGCCCCACCAGGCCATAGATCACGTGGCATCCCGCCTGCTCCAGCTTTTTCGCCCACACAATATTGTTCTCCTCGTCAAAGCGGGCTTTCAGCTCGACCAGTACCGTCACCTGTTTGCCGTTCTCCGCCGCCTGCGCGAGCGCCGCGATGATCGGGGAATTGCCGCTGACGCGGTACAGCGTCTGCTTGATGGCGAGCACCTTGGGATCCTTTGCCGCCTGCTTGATGAAGTCGACGACCGGCGCAAACGTCTGATAGGGATGATGCAGGAGAATATCCTGTTCCCTGATCCGCTCAAAGATGTCATCGTCCGCCTCGATCTCCGGCACGGGCTGCGGTGTATAAGGACTGTACTTGAGATGCTCAAACCCTTCCAGCCCGTACATTTTCATCAGGAATGTGAGATCCAGCGGTCCGGGAATACTGTAGATATCCCGCTCGTCGATCATCAGTTCCTTTCTGATGATGTCGAGCAGACGCCTGTCGATCCCCTCCTCGACCTCGAGCCGGATCGCCTGTCCCCACTGTCTCTTCTTGAGCTGCTTTTCAATCTCCTTCAACAGGTCTTCCGTCTCGTCCTCATCAAACGAGAAATCCGCATTTCTCATGATCCGGAACGGAAAAGAACACTCTATATTGTAGTTTAGAAACAGCTTGTCCATATTCCGCTCGATGATCTGCTCGAGCAGGATCACGCGCTTTGTCCCATCCGCCGCCTCCGGCAGCTGTATGATGCGAGGGAGCACGCTCGGAACCTGGACAGTGGCAAACTCCAGTTCTTTCCCCTGGGTTGACTTCTTGTTGAACAGGTGCCTCCTGCTCTTTACCGTCTTCCTCGACACCAGAGCCCCCAGGTTCAGGGATTTATTCCGGATCAGCGGGAACGGCCTCGACGAGTCCACCGCCATCGGTGTGAGCACCGGGTACACATAATCCTGAAAATACCTGTCGACAAAGGCACAGTCCTTTTTCGTCAGCTCCTCATGGCTCTCTACCACCGCAAGCCCATTCTGCGCAAGCAGCGGCAGCAGCGATTTGTTGTAGACCAAGTACTGCAGACCGACAAGCTCGTGCGTCGCCCTGTTCACCCCTTCCAGCTGTTCCGCCGGTGTCATCCCGGCGATATCCTTCTTCGTGTACCCGGCATTGACCATATCCTTCAGCGATGCCACACGCACCATAAAAAACTCGTCGAGATTGGATGCCGTGATGCTCAAAAATTTGATCCGCTCAAACAGCGGGATCTCCTTGTCCCTCGCCTCGCCCAGCACACGGTTGTTGAAGGCGAGCCAGCTCAGTTCCCTGTTATAATAATATTCAGACCTGCCATAGTCATACCTGTTGTCCGATTTACTGTTCTTATCGCCCATGTCTATTCCCCCATTACGATATATTACGCTCTATATTGCGCTTTTATATATTGCTCTTTTTCTGCCTCAGAACCGGCTTGATATTATACACCTCCGCGAAAAAGGCAGCGTACTTGTCAAACAGCCCAAACTCCAGCGTCATGTCCGCGTTCGTCTCCACGGTCAGCACCAGCTCGTCATTTTTGTTCACGACTTTCAGTTTGCTGCATTTTCCCCTGTTGCTCAGATCCAGCCCATCCGAGAGCCGGATGATGGCTGTCAGCTTCGCTATCTTCAGATATGCCTCCCGGTCAAGCGACGCGTTGTCATCCATGATATGATAGTAATCAAATTTTTCTGTCGCGTATTTCACGGTACTCGCCACAACCTCGCGCTCCACGTGGGACAGCCCTATGATCTCCGTCGCGGTGATAATGTTGTAAGAATTCTCGCCGACGCTCGCCAGGCTGATGAACCTGCCGCAGTCCCCCAGTATCGCCGCAAGCTGCAGAAGCAGCCGGTCACGATCCGACAGACCGTGGATCTCCTTCATGCTGTCAAAGATCGTCAGCACGATCATCTCCCGCTCACGGGTGCGGTACTCTCCGCTGTGGTAACGCCTGTTGATATCCCTCGCGCAGTCGAGAATATCCTGCTCAAAATCATGCGGCATGCTCTCCGCGTCCGACGGCAGCAGGTTGTTCATCTCCGCGTACTCATAGGCGATGCCGTCGCACAGGGAGACCCCGGGCGCCCAGAGCATCTCCGCCCCCAGAAGTCTGATCATGTACTTGATCATCAGCGCCGAGAGATGCAGCAGGGCGATATTCTCCTGCGCCAGCCCCAGCGACATCGCGATCTCCCTCGCTTTTTTCTTTTTCAGGGAATCCACAAACTCCAGAAAATGCTCTGTGCTGACCTGCCCCTTCTTGATCGTCTTGATATAATTTCTGTGCACGATCTGCGATACGTAATCATCGACCAGGATCACATTCTGGATTTTCTTATCCCTCACGAACATCTCCCGGAAGCTGTCGAGACTGTCGCAGACCATCTCCTCCACGATATCTTCAAGCTGGTAGCTCCGGTAAGATACCCGCGCCAGTTCCTCCCGCATGCGGAGCACACCCGGTCTGATATTCTGCGACGTGACAAGGCTGTCCTCGTCAAAGAGCGAGATCTGCACGCTCCCGCCGCCGATATCGATAAAAGCTGTACTCTTTTCTATAATACTCTGGAAATCCTTCACCCTGGACGCCACAGATTTGTAATCGAGAAAACGCTGCTCCGAATTGCTCAGGGCATCGATATGGATCCCCGTCCATGTCTCGATCTGGTCTAACAGGATCAGCCTGTTCTGCGATTCCCTGATAGCGCTTGTCCCATAAGCCTTGTAAGCATCCACCTTGTACGATCTCATGACCGCCATAAATTCGTTCAGCATCCTGCACAGCTCATCTACTCTGTCATTGTTGATCTTTCCCATGAAATATGAGTCTGTCCCGAGCTCGATCCGGTGTCTGATATGATCGATCTCCTTGATGCCGTTTTTGTTCGAAATCTCATATATTTTCATCGCGAGCTCATAGGAGCCCACATCGATCGCCGCAAATGTTTTGTATGCCATAGCTACACCTCTTCCCCCTAAAAAGTATCACTATTTTGTTTTATATGTCAATAATTTCCGAGTATCTTCATGTTGTGCGTCTCCTCGCGCAGTCCCCTGAGCGCATTGCGCACCGCGCTGTCCGAGAGCTTTCCCTCAAAGTCCAGGAAGAACCGGTACTCCCAGTTTCTCCCCGGGATCGGCCTCGACTCGATCTTTGTCACGTTCAGGCTGTTGTACATCAGATGCGAGAGCGCATGGTACAGTGCACCGCTCTCGTGGCTGACCTCGAAGCACAGGCTGATCTTGGCAGCCTTCTTTGCAAACACTTTCTGATTCGTGATGATGATAAAGCGTGTCGAGTTGTCCTTCAGATCGTTCACACCCCTCCTGAGAATGTCCAGCCCGTAGATCCTGGCAGCAGCCTCCCCCGCGATCGCCGCTTGTGTCCTGTCCTTGTCGTCCGCCACCTTCTTCGCCGCAAAAGCATTATTTTTCATGCTGATCTGCTGCCACCCTGTCTCGAGCAGATAGTGAGCGCTCTGCATCAGGGACTGCGGGTGGGAGTACACCGTCCTGATATCCTCGATCCTGCTGCCCGGCGATGCCATCAGGCAGTGCTCGATCCTGATGATCTGCTCCCCCACGATATAGTTCTCAAACTCCACGAGCAGGTCATAGATCTCGCTCACGATCCCCGCCGACGAATTCTCGATCGGCAGCACCGCAAAGTCCGCGCTCCCCTCATCGATCGCAAGCATCGCATCGCGAAATGTGTTGACATTGAAACTATCGACCTCCTCGCCGAAATATTCCATCATGGCAGCCTGCGAGTACGCGCCCTCCGCCCCCTGAAACACGACACGGCACTTACCGCAGTCGATATCGCCCATCTCGATGAACGAGAGGCGGCCGCCCCCGTTGTGCTCCGTGATCTTCTGGTACTGGAGCTTCCTGCTCATCGCCATGATCTGCTCAAACAGATCCCTGATGCCGTGCGCGTTAAATTCATTGTGCGTCAGCTCGCTGACTGTCTTGAGCTTCTGCTGCTCCCTCTCCTTGTCAAAAACCCTCTTCCCCGTCTCGATCTTATACTCCGCCACCTGGGCACAGATCTCCATCCGCTTCTCATAGAGCTCTACGATCCGGCTGTCAATGTCGTCGAGTGTGTCCCTGAGTTCTGTTAAATCCATCGGTCCTGTCCTCCTGTATATCTGCCTTTGCGCTTTTGTTTTTATTAGTATAACACACCAGATAAAGTTTGTAAAAAAATAATACAGAAATCTTTCATTTTTCCAGAAAATTATTTATAATATTAGTATACACTGGAGCGTGTGTGAAAAATGCTCTCTGTACAACAGCCTTTCAGACACGCAATGGCCGGTCTTACACATCTCATACTTACACAATACATAGGGGGAAAATACTATGAAAAAAAAGGTTATCACCATCGTCTGCATCTTGTGTGCAGTGCTGCTGATCGCTGGTCTTGCAGTCTTTAACCACCTCTCCGGCAGAGTACCGCAAAACCCAGCCGGAACAGTTGGAAACACCGCGGGAAATCTCTATAACAACGGGCTTTTCTGTGAAAATGACGGATATGTCTACTTTGCGAACGCCTATGATTCGTCCTCACTTTACCGCATGCGCCCGGATGAATCCGAGATGGAAAAAATGGCGTATACCGAAATGGCGAGCATCAACGCGGACGGCAAATACCTGTATTTCTATCAGGGCGGCAGCGGCAGCGGAACCGGGCTGGGATTCGTACTGAGCACTACCGGGATCTACCGCATGAACAAGAACAAAGCCAACGACACTTTCTGTCTTGACCGCGTAAACGGAAAATATGTCCTTCTCGCGGACAACGACGTGTATTACACCTGCTCTTCCGACTCGGTATCGCTGAAAAAAGTATCGACAGACGGAAAGTCCAAGGAAACGCTCCTGGATCTTGACATCCTTCCGGTAAGCGTGCAGAACTCAACCTTCTACTATCTGAACAACGAGGAAAACCTGCACCTGATGGCTCTCGATCTGAAAACAAAAACCTCGCGCCAGGTACTGGCTGAAGATGTATATATGCCGATCATTGAAGGCAGCACGGTCTATGGCATTGACATCCACGACAACTACTCCCTGATCAGCCTCAATACCACCGACGGCAGCAAGACCCTGCTTGACACCGGCAGGATCGACCTGATCAATGTGACGGACAGCTACATCTATTATCAGACCTCCGGCAGCACACCCCAGCTCAAGCGCATCCGCCGCGACGGTTCTGACATGGAGGTTGTCGCCGAGGGCGCTTACAGCAATATCAATGCGACTTCACAGTACGTGTACTTCACAAAGTTTGGAAGCAGCACACCCGTGTACAAGACGCCCGTATCCGGTCCCGTGAATGTCACAACGTTTGACAGGGCTTCCCAGGCGGCGATCGCGGAGATCAACAAGAATCTGAAATAGTATACTGGAAAAAATATCAAACAGCGAATAAGGTAAAGGAATTCGGGTTATGCTGACTGCATGAAGAAAACAAAGAATCCTTTACCTTTTTTTAATTGTTCTGAATATCATGACAGACTGATCGGCAATTTTATCAAGTGCGGCACGATCGGCTGGTGTATGGAAATCACCTTCACCGCCCTCGGCGCGCTGAGACGGCGCGAACTGCCGCTCGTCGGGCAGACTTCCCTGTGGATGTTCCCGATCTATGGCAGTGCGGCTCTTTTCAGACCTGTGTTCTCGCTGCTGAGACATTGCGGTATGATCCTGCGCGGATCGATCTATGCGCTGTCGATCTTTGGCGCGGAATATGCCAGCGGACGACTCCTCTCGACACGCGGGCTGTGTCCGTGGAACTACGATCGCCACCGCTGGCACATCAACGGACTGATCCGCATCGACTATTTTCCCTTTTGGTTTCTGGCGGGGCTCCTGTTTGAGCGCATCCTGACTGGCCGCAGGCAGGATGCCGGCAGCTGATCTCTTCCTGACCCTGCATGCGCTGCCGTTTTATTCGGGCAAAAACTGCTGGTACAGTGCCACATGGTCGCGGATGCAGCTCCAGGTATCATTGGCGTGCGCCGTCACGCAGATATAGCGTTTTCCATCATTTCCGATGCCCAGGCTCGCTGCGCAGTTCCCGGACTGATCCACATATCCCGTCTTGGCACAGAGCACCTCCCCGTGCGTGTCCCTGTCCTCAATCCTTCTGAGAAACAGGTTCGACAGGTCTATCCCCTCGGGATGCTGCTCCGTGACAGAGGTCTTGTAGGTGCGCACGCCCAGCACTTCGCGGCAGTAGCTGTTGTCGTAGGCTGCCTTCAATATGACAGCCATGTCATAAACCGTGCTGTAATGATCGTCGTCGTAGATGCCCACGCAGTTTGTAAAATGCGTCGTTGCGGATATACCGAGCTCCTCAAGTTTCTCGTTCATCAGTTCGACAAACGCCTCCTGCGAACCGGACACATAGACAGCCAGCGCCACCGCAGCCTCCCCGCCCGAGGGAAGCACCGTTCCGTAAAAGAGGTCATTGATCGTGACCTTCTCCCCGACCTCAAAACCGGCGTTGGAACAGCGGTTCACAAAGCTGTAGTCCACGATATCCTGTGTGATCTCAAAGGTATCGTCCGGATCCGTGATATGCTCGGCAGCCACGAGCACTGTGAGGATCTTTGTCATGGATGCAGGCGGAATGCGGCTCTGGGCTCCTCTCTGCCCCAGTATCCGCCCCGCCTCCACATCGATAAAGACGACATTCTCACTCACGACCTCACTGCCCGGCAGCGCAGTCCCCTCATCTGTGGACGCTTCGAGCCGCGGTTCCAGGCTGCGCCCCCCGAGCGTCCTGACGATGAGCGTGTCCGCCAGCGCAAGCTCCTCCGCTATGGTGTCCGCAACGTCACTGTTGACATAGCAGCCGGCGATGTTCATGCCGGCGTACGTGATCTTTTTGTCTGCGCCGCCATTCGGATCGTCCTCATTCAAGGTGCTGTCAGCCGAACTGTCCTCAGCCATTTCACTCTCAGCCGAGCTGTCCTCAGCCATTTCAAACACACTCGTCTCCTTTGGCGGCAGCGGGTTTTTCTTCCCAAGTTTTCTGACTAGTCCGCCGATTCCCAGCCCCGCAAGGATCACAAAGACGACGGCAGCGACAATGCCGGGCAGCATCAGCCTGCGCAGCTGCTCCTGCCGTTTCTTCCGGCGCCGCATCTCCTGTACACGCTGCCTGCGGCGCGCTTCCCGCTCCTTCTCCGCCGTCAGCGTCTCCTCGGTGTGAAAGCTGTCCTCACGGCCGCTGTCCTCGTCCCCGGTGACAACCTTGCCGCCAAAATACGACTCTGCCAGAACTGCCGCGATCTCCTCGGCGCTGAGCTGTACCCGCTCCCCGCCATCCGGCGTGCCGCTCAGGGCAGCATCCCGGCGCGTCTCCTCCTGCCCGCCTGCGTATGAATCCCTGCTGTTGAATTTACTCGACATCATCTACCTCGACTGCGCCGATGTCAAGCGTGTTCAGCGTGCGGCGGCGCCTTCTATCCTCCTCGGACTTCTCCAGGATAAACTGTTTCACCTCCCTGGCATTTTTGATATGTTCGATCATCAGTATCGGACTTGTGACATCCCCGGTGTGGCACACGATCGTCCCGAGCCCGAACATCCTCTCGACCAATGAACTCCTGAGCGTCACATCCTGCACCTTATACATATAACAGTCGTTCTCCTCCCTGTTCAGAAAGCCTGTGTTGACTGTGATGACATCCTCTTTGACCGTATATACTGTAAAAGTAAATGGCAGTCCAAAGAACAGCCATCTTTTTCTCTCTTTAAATTCCATTGTCTCTCTCCTATCTATTGTGAAACCCTGCCGCCTGACCGTCTGGTCCCTCTGAAAAGCTATCCTTATATAAAAAATATATCAGCTTTTATTATATCAGCTTTCTCGACTTTTTCAAGTCATTCACTTTCCTTTAGCCGCCCGCTCTATCAGGCAGCTGTGCGGCTTGTTTTCCTTTTCCCTGTCATAGTTGATCCCGACCAGCAGGATGTCACCTGTATATGCTTCAAGCGCCTGCACGTACTGCCGCTCCTTGATCTGCTGTATCGCTGATCCGGCTGATCCGGCGTACTTCAATTCGACCACGAGCGCAGGCTTGTCTGTGTGCGGGAGCGGCAGGAACACGATGTCCGCAAATCCTTTTCCTGACGGAAACTCCCGGATCAGCACATAGTCTTTCCTCGCGCTGTAATACGCAAGCCCGATCGCACATGCCATCGAATTTTCATCATTGTACGTCAATATGGATGCAACCTCTGTGTGCGCCCTGTCCAGCGCCTCCGCGACGCTCCCCGCGTCCCCGCTGACCGTGTACTCAAGAAGTTTTTCGGATGCCTTCAGCACCCGCATGACCTCGGGCCATCCGCTGACACTCATGGCACTCTCGAATTCTTCGATGACTTCTTTGTTTGGGATAAATACTTCTCTCGAATCAAAGTGATAGCCCAGATAACCCAGATGCACCAGCAATGTCAGCACGTCATCCTTCACTTCAAAATTTTTCATGTCATTCCTGAAACTGCCCGTATTGATCCTGACACGCCCGCCGCCAAGCATATGCACAATGTCCGGCCGGAGCCCGTCAAAATCCATTTCGATATACGTTTTCAGCGCGTCGTAGACCTCCGTGGATGTCCAATAATTGGAATATCTGCGGCGGCGCATCGACTCCACCACGGATTTCGGGTTATAGATATGCTGATACTTGATAAACGTATACCCGTCATACCAGCTGCCTGTCTCCTCAAAATCCATGTCATACCGCCTGCACAGCCCCTTTACCTCCTCCTCTGTAAAACCTGTATATTCCTCAAACACATCCTGGTCTGTCATCGAGTATTCGGTAAACATATTCAGGGCAGAATGTTCACCGTATTTTTTCACAGGCAAAATCCCCGTCACGTAAGCAAGCGCGACAAACGGCTGATCCTTTAAGAGGTTTCTGACAAAATCAAGGTACTGTTTCTGCAGTGTTTCCGAATTCTGCCGTTCCCGCATCACACAGTCCCACTCGTCGATCAGAAATACAAACTGCCTGTCCGTTTCCGCATATATTTTTCTCAGTGCAGCCGCAAGCCCCATACTGCGGCCTTTTAGGATCTCGACGTACTCCGCATTGAGCTCCTCTGTAACCTCCTGCTCCAGATATTGTGTCACACTCCCGTCGGGCGCCTCGATCAGGAACTGCTGCATATTCAGACAGATCACATCGTACCGGTTCAGATGTTCCTTAAACCCCTTTTTCCTGCTTATTTTCCGCCCCCTGAACAGCTCCTGTGAATCACAGCCCCGGCTGTAATAGGCAGCAAGCATTTTAAGCGCCATCGATTTTCCAAAGCGCCTCGGTCTGCTGACACAGATGTACTTTTGCTCTGTGTTCATGTATTTGTTGGTGTACTCGATCAGTCCTGTCTTATCCACATATATCTCAGATCGGATCGCCTCCTTAAACCCTGCATTTTTAGGATTCAGATAAATTCCCATAGAAACTCTCCCTTCCAAAAATTCTGCACGCCCTAGTCCTTTTCAGTATACACGTTACCGTGAGACAAGTCAAAAAAAATTACCTGTTTTTCGGCGTCGGATGCTTTTTTTAAATTTTTCTTGAAAGCTTCTCTCAGATATGGTACGATAGCAAAAGAATATATTGGGAAACAGGAGGAAATGGTTATGTCGAATACGTCTTTCACTGCTCAGTCTGGTTTTAGATCTATTTGTCATTTTCATTTTCAGATATTTCAGTTCATATATTTCAGTTGAGGAGAATTGATTTCTCCTTTTTTATTTCACATTTTTGTACAAACTTAGGAGGTTTTTATGAGACATTTAATGAGTCCACTTGATTTTTCCACGGAGGAGTTGGACAGGCTCTTTACGCTTGCCGAGGATATTGAGAACAATCCCGCCAGGTACGCGCATGTCTGCGAAGGAAAAAAACTCGCCACCTGCTTCTATGAGCCAAGCACCCGCACCCGGTTAAGCTTTGAGGCCGCGATGCTCAACCTCGGCGGTCAGGTGCTGGGGTTTTCCGATGCGAATTCTTCCTCAGCTGCCAAGGGGGAGAGTGTGTCGGACACGATCCGCGTGATCTCCTGCTTTGCTGACATCTGTGCGATGCGTCACCCCAAGGAGGGCGCGCCCATGGTAGCTGCTTCGCGCTCCTCCATCCCCGTGATCAATGCCGGTGACGGAGGTCATCAGCATCCCACCCAGACGCTCACCGACCTGCTGACCATACGCGCAATCAAGGGACGCCTCAACAGCTTCACCATCGGACTCTGCGGCGATCTCAAATTCGGCCGCACCGTGCACTCGCTGATCAATGCGCTTGTGCGCTACGACAATATCAACTTCATATTCATATCCCCGGAGGAACTCACGATCCCCGACTACATCATCGAGATGCTCCGCGAGAAAAACGTCTCTTTCAGCGAAGTGCGCAAGCTCGAGGAAGTCATGCCAAGACTCGATATCCTCTACATGACCAGAGTGCAGAAGGAGCGCTTCTTCAACGAGGAGGATTATGTGCGGTTGAAAGATTACTATATCCTCGACAGGGAAAAGATGGAACTGGCAAAATCCGACATGATCGTCCTGCATCCGCTTCCCCGCGTCAACGAGATCTCTGTCGAGGTGGACGATGATCCCCGTGCCGTGTATTTCCGCCAGGTGCAGTACGGCGTGTACGTGCGCATGGCTCTTCTTCTGACACTATTGGAGATAGACGTTTGAATATTTAAACAGGAGGTTATCAAGACATGTTAAATGTAGGAAAAATCGAGGAAGGATTCGTCCTTGACCATATCAAGGCCGGAAAGAGCATGAGCATCTACAAGCACCTGGGGCTTGACAAGCTCGACTGCACCGTGGCGATCATCAAAAATGCAAGAAGCGACAAGATGGGAAAGAAGGATATCTTAAAAGTCGAGTGCGACATCAACACGCTCAACCTCGACATCCTGGGCTTCATCGATCACAACATCACCGTCAATGTCGTCAAGAACTGCGAGATCGTGCAGAAACTGCCGCTCTCTCTCCCAAAGGAGATCAAAAATGTGCTGAAATGCAAAAATCCCCGCTGCATCACATCGATCGAGCAGGAACTCCCCCATATCTTCGTCCTCACTGACGAGAAGAAGGAGATCTACCGCTGCAAATACTGTGAAGAGAAATATGGCAGCAAGGATCATTTTAAGATCTGACCAGCTTGTGGGGCGCGCAGGGGTAGTTTCCCCTGCGCGCGCATCAGCAGCATATTCTTAGACAAAACTCAATATTTCGTCCTTGGGCTTTTTGGCCGGCTGCACGCTGACTGCATGCAGGACCGGTCCCTCACCGTTGTAATCCTTCCAGAACTCTCTGTGGACGGAAGCCGTCACCTCCACCCACTCCTTGTTTGTAAGTTCACTGCACCTGTCATACTTACATGCATATCCCAGAAAAGCCATGTCGTCCGCACAGCATGTCATCGCCATTCTCCCCGGCACGAAGTACTCGTCATTGCTGTCCTCGGGCTTCAGTACCATCGCCTTGAATCGGATCGTCTTGTCAATATAGCGATCGAGATTGTCCATGGCATCCAGATAGAAAATACCGTAGCCATAGTCGTCAAGATCCAGTCGCTCACACTTTAAGTCGTATGGCAGATCCTCCTCAAAGATCTGGTTCACCTCACCGTTCTTGTCCTCAAAGATGATCTCCGCCTGCTGATTCACAGCTTTTACATTTCTCTTGAAGCCACTCAGCTGATCTGCCATCCCGTCGCAGCGGTTAAAGATGATCAGCTCCGATTTTCTGATCATCTCTGCCAGCAGGGAGCGCATGTTTGTATAATAATTCTGAAATGTGGAGGCATCGATCGTCGTGATCTGCTGTTCAATCCGCCAATGCCACGGCATCTTGAGATTCTTAAAGTTCCACATGCCGTTGTACTCGATGATGATGCGCTCCGGCTTATACTTCTTCTCAAGCTCGATCAGATTTGCAGAGGTCATCTGCGTCTCCTCGTCCACTACCTCCACGATCGTACGGCTGTTTTTGAGGATGTCCTCGTCGTACTCGATCTCGCCCTCCTCGCAGAGTATCAGCAGTGTCGTACCTTTCGTCTGAAAATAGGGCTGTGAAAGCGTGTAGGATATAAACTCCGTCTTGCCGCTCTCCAAAAATCCATTGATAATATATACGGGCTTCATATTTTCTCCACTCCCTGTAAAATGTGTGTCATAGACACACCCTTTTTTCGATATCTCTCGTCACCCCGGACTCTCCGGGATCATCTGCGAAACAAGGTCTTTAGATTCTCCTCATTGAGCTGTGCACCGATCACGCAGATCTTTCCTGTGACTTCGGCAGCGCCAGTGCGCACATTGCCCTCACCCGGAACATAGTCAAAGTTCAGCCACGTGCCGTCACCAGCCGAGACCATACCCTTCGCGCGGAGGATCGAACCGTATTTCTTCTCATCCTCAAGTTCCTCCAGGATGTGCTCAAGCTCTTCCCTCGTGTAAGCTGTCGGTGTCTCAAATCCCCAGCTTGCGAAAATTTCGTCGGCATGATGATGGTGGTGATCGTGGTCATGACACCCGCACGTGCACTCCTCGCCGTGCTCATGATGATGGTCATGATCGTGATCGCAATGATGTCCATGTCCCTCGTGGTCGTGGTCATGGTCGCAATGATGTCCGTGCCCCTCGTGGTCATGGTCGTGGTCGCAATGATGTCCATGTCCCTCGTGGTCGTGGTCATGGTCGCAATGATGTCCGTGCCCCTCGTGGTCATGGTCATGATCGCAATGGTGTCCATGTCCCTCGTGGTCGTGGTGTCCGTCATGAAGTTTTGAAACCTCCGCCATCAGCTCCGCCTCCAGATCCTTTGCGTTCTCTATCGTCTCAAGGATCTTCTTTCCGTCAAGCGCCTCCCAGGGTGTCGTGATAACCGTCGCCTTGTCATTATGTTCACGAATGATATCGAGTGCCGCATCCAGCTTGCTCTCGCTGATATCCGCCGTCCTGCTCAGGATGATCGTACCCGCATGCTCAATCTGGTTCAGGAAAAACTCTCCGAAATTTTTCGCGTACATCCTGCACTTGTTCGCGTCAACAACGACAACCGCGCTGTTCAGCTCCACCTCCGCATCGGTATCTACATCCTGCACTGCCTTCATGACATCGGAGAGCTTGCCCACACCGGACGGCTCGATCAGGATCCGCTCCGGATGATATGTCTCGATCACTTCCTTCAAAGAACTGCCAAAATCACCCACCAGCGAACAGCAGATACAGCCCGAATTCATCTCCTTGATCTCCACGCCTGCCTCTTTCAGGAATCCACCGTCAATGCCGATCTCACCGAACTCATTTTCGATCAATACAACCTTGGATGCATCGAGCGCCTCCTGCAGCAGTTTCTTGATCAGCGTCGTCTTTCCAGCGCCCAGAAATCCGGAAAATATATCTATTTTTGTCATCTTGAACAACCTCCTCGATAGCTTACTGTGCCTGATTATTTAATCTCTAATTTTTTAGTTTATCACAAACTGTCTGAACTTACCAGATGTCCAGATATTAAATTTCAATAAATTAGTAACAGTTCAGCCTTCGGCTTCCTGTTACAAGCGTCAAGCCATGCCGAAACCGCTTTGCGGTTGGCTTGATGCATCTCTGCCACCGTGCTTTCTCACGGACTTCGCAGCACAGTGCGAAGTTCGATCAGCGTGTACGCAAAAATGACTTAGACCAGATACCACTGCAGCTCTGCCGCCGGGATCTCCTCAAAATTGTCGGCGCCATCGCCCTTCCTGAGATATACATTGCGGATCCCTGCCTGTATGATCATGCGGGCGCACAGCGGGCATGGTTTCGCCTTGTGCACGGACAGATCGTCAGGGTTGACACCCGCAAGATACAGATCTGCGCCCATAGTCTGTTCCCTCGAACAGTTCAGCAGGGCATTCGCCTCCGCGTGGACCGCCCTGCAGATCGCGTACCCCTCCCCCTGGTGCATGTCCAGTCTGATCCGGGGACATTCCCCGATATCGCAGCAGTTCTCAAAACCTCTGGGAGAGCCGTTGTAGCCTGTCGATATGACCGCGTCATCTTTGACGATGACTGCCCCGTATTTTCTCTTGATGCAGGTACTCCGGTATGCAAAGTTCTCCGCACAGTTCAGATACGCGTCTGTTTTTGAGATCCTTTTATTTCCTTCTGGTTTTACCATGTTTTCTTCCTCTGCTTTCCGGAACTTTCAGGTATCTTCTTTCCGTTATCCCGAATCACCAGTCAGTCCTCCCTGTTCATGATCATCTCGTATTCCGCCAGGATCAGTGATGGCGGAATGCTGTACGTGACCTCCGCCTCCCGCAGCTGTGATTCCTCCGGCACCTCGCCGCCGGAGATCATACCGACCAGATGCCCGCCCTCGTCAAACACGCCGCCGCCGGACATCCCGGCTCTCGAAAAGCACGCTGTCACCAGCACATGGGTGTTGAACAGAGGCACAAACGCAAGCCCTGTGATGTTCCCCGTCGAGAGGCTTGCCGCCTGCCCGTCCAACGCCGCCCCCACCTGCAGAACACGCCTGCCGAGATTGTCGGAACAGAACGCCGCCCTCGCCTCCTCGGATGCCGTCTCATACAGGGCAGGCACCGCCTCGTAGATTTCGCGGAGCATATGGTCTGTCACCGCCTCCTCCTGTATCCTGACAAATCCGATATCATACTGCTGGGAGTACCCGATCACATCCGCTGCTGCCGATTCTCCATTTCCGAAAACGATCTCAGCCTCCACATCCTTCATCAGCAAATGCCTGTTGGAGACGACCACGATCCCGTCGTCGATCTTCCATATGATCCCGCTGCCCGCAGCATCTTTCGCGCAAACTTTCACGATACTCCGCTTTGCCAGCTGGTAAACAATCTGCATCCTTATATCCTCCGAATCATATTCCCTCTCCCCCGCCGCTCGCATCCTGGCAGTCCGTTCCATCTCGACCGCAGTCTGTTCCGATATGCATGACACTGACGCAAACCCATATCTGTCCCACCAGGTGCCGTGCGCTATGATATTTAATGCTGTAGAAATGCCTGCTGCTGTTAGTATGCCCCATAAAAAGGTCGATATTTTCTTGTTTTCCATGAATTTTCCTGCGATATTACAAAGCTTTTATCTTCCTTCCCAATTATAGTGAATACGATTGGGATAGTCAATGCATTTATAGGATGCAATAGCAAGAACTTTGTCTATATTCCTGTCGCTCTGTACGCCCAAACTTCATTCCACTTCTTTCGATCGTCTCAATAAAATAAGAATATCCTTCTGGCGCATAGCACTCAATGATTTCAATAAAAGGATCATTACGATTCCAACAAATAGCAGCATCATGAAGAATGCTCCCAAAAAAGCCCTGACAAAATATTCCTGTAACAGCACGATACTCAAAACCAGTATATATATCGCCATTGATACCACGATTTTTATGTAAGGTTTTATGATCAGCCTTCCATAGATATGATATACACTTTTGACAGAATACCCGTAATGTCTGAAAATTCCCATGTCTTTCTGCATACTTGACAGATATCCCTTGAATGAAATGATAATATTCACGGCACTGATCACAAGTATGAGTAACATCAACGCTCCATAAATCATATATGTCTCTGCCAGGGATCTCTGCAAATCTTCAAAAGCGCCTAATACATAGCTTACTTCATAACCATTCGCCGTCAATGCTTTGGCAGCTTTTTTCACATATTCCAGATCATCAATATAGACTCTGATCGATTCGATCAGCTCGATACCATAAGGATTCTCACTGTCATAGTTGATCCTAAAGTCCTCCCACGTATCTCCAAACATCGCAAATAAGATTTTCTGCAAAGTATCTGTATTCACAAAGATCGTGTCCGGACTGGTATCAAAGTCATCCAAAAGTGAGATTTCTGCTTTAGCCGGTATCAGCCGCATCTCCATTTTTGAAACAGCATCCGACGTAAAACCACCACTTTCTATATTAATGTAAGGTATGTTTAACATGATCTTTTTATTCTGATTCTGAGGGTGTACTATAGCTTCATTTAAGTTGATTTCTGTCATGCCAAAACGCTGTAAAATTTCATTATCTACACCTTTGACAAAGTAGATATTACCTTCCTCATCACTCATCCCAAAACCAATAGAATATTCATTATATGTATAACAATCCTGAATATTCCGAACAATATCCTGAATTTCTGTTTCATCTGAAAAACACAACGAATGTGTATTGTTTGTTCCCTGTTCCGTTTTTTGGATAATTTTAATAATGTGCGTATTTGCGTTATCTACAAAATCATTATTCAATTGAATATACTGCTGCAAAACAAACAAAAAAGCAGTCGATAAAAGAATCAGTGATACGACAAACAGTATCATGGAAAACTTGAAATACAGACTTGTTTTCTTTGCGATGATTCTGGTAATTTTCTTCTCATTCATTATACAATTTTCCTTCCTGAAGTTTTAATAAAACATAGTTTTGAAAAAAATTCTGATCATCATGGCTGACTACTATAACAATTGTATTCCGAAAATTTTTATGGATCATTTCAACAATAAACTTCTTGTTTTCTACGTCCAAATTCGCAGTCGGTTCATCTAATAATAATATATCCGGGTCGGACAGGAAAATCTGGGCAAGTTCTACCCGTCTCTTTTCCCCGCCTGATAAAGAGTAAACTTTTGAATCAGCAAAGCGATCGACAGAAAATAGCGCCAAAGCACGCTTACTATTCTCTTCAAATTCATCCTGATCCGCACTCCGATGCTGACCGAGCCACTTTATCATCATATTCTCCTTGACAGAAATATTGGAAAACAACAATGTGTCCTGAAATAAATATTCGATCCTGGATCTCTTGTCTATACGGATCGATCCTGCATCGGGCTGTTCATAACCGGCTATTAGATTTAACAATGTCGTTTTTCCACTTCCGCTCTCCCCGATTATAACATAATGCTGGCGGTCCGCAAAAGACAGATCGATATTATTTAAGATAACCCTACCCTGCTGCGCTTTTAGAATCTGTTCTAATAATATCATTTTTCTCTCCCCGATTTTTCTACTGGTAGTGTTAAGTCTGACGTCATTCCTCTGGAAAGATCCACAATCGCCTTGTCCGTGTATGCTTTTATCTTTCCATCAAAAATACGGACATCAATCACGCCCTCAGTGTCTGCCTCCAGTTTTTTTGTCTCTACATTTGTAACAATCAGTTCTAAACTACCGTTTGCACTGATATCGATCTGCACCAGAGCGTTCGAATAAAAATAATTCAGTATCTTTTTAGGAAAACAGACCGCGTCATCCTCATAGCAATAGATCTTTGAAGCATCACTGATCCACAACGCATCGTTATTGCTATAGATTTCGCCGGCAGCCAGATTATCCAATAACAGAATTGGCTTTTCATTGCCAGACATACTCAACATATACAATGCATATCTGTCAGTACCCGCATCATATTCAGTCAAATATAACATATCCCCAACGATTGCACCATTTGTGACCCGCATTCCTTTTGTCTCTGCAATCTCGGTTAATGTTTTCGTCTTTTCATTAAATCTGCAGACAACTCTGTCTCCATATAATTCCGCCCCGTTATCCTGATAGGTGCATTTTAAAAATATCATATACTCCGGATCTCTATACGCCAGCGGAAAAAGTGCCTCCATCTGATCTGCTTCGTATAATATATCAATCTTGTCTTTCCCTAGCTTGATTATTTTGTAATCATTTTCGATACTATGTCCTGTTGTATAGATATCTGATGTAAGATCGTTAAACTCAAACTGCAGATAATTCAGTGTATCATTTTTCTGGATGACTTTATGCTGATCGATATCATACGTTATAATCCGTTGATCATATTTGTCATACAGAAGTATTTCCTTTTCGCCCGCGGTCTGCGGCAGCCAGTCATAATCTTTGTCCTCCCCTGTAGCAGTTTTCCCCCCTGTCAAACTGTCTGCACGGCTGCATCCTGTCAGCAAAAATATCAAAAATATGTATGCAGCTAATAAATATTTTCTCTTCTTCATTTAATGATCTACCTTCCTACACGCAGAAAACAACTGCCATAAGCAACGTTATGGCAATCGTTTTCTATCGGTTCTCAATATTAACAGCTAGCAGTTATTTCATAAGGCTTTGCATCACCTTTTAATACAACTCTCGCAGTGTTCGTAATAGAAATGGTGCCTGAACGATAATCTGCCCGAGGTGTTACAACCATATTGGAACGATAGCTTGATTCTTTTGCCCCGTTACTATTTTCCCAATACTTAGCAACTGTGCTTACATTCTGCCAGGCTGAACTGCCTCCTGCATTTGCACCAGATCCAGAAATCCCCAGGCTAATCGACGCTGAATTTTTGAGAGAAGCGGATCCTTTCCATGTTGTTCTGATTGATGATACCGTCTTGCTTCCCGTATACACAGCCGACACCTGATAATCCCACTGATATGTATTACCAGACAAGTCCGGAGTAGTCGAACGCCAAGCGTTTGATGTAAGCGTCCCTTGACCTCCCGGAATGGTATATGACTTGGAATCTGCAGAGCGTGGCATTATTCCTGTTGCACCGTCTGTTAATTCATCAGCTGGTGTAGCACTGTCAAGCTCTTCGCGTGTCATGATCGGGCTATTCATTTCAGCAGCCGCAACAGAACTGACGGGTGCCATAAAAAGAACTCCTGCCAACATAAGACATGTAATTAATTTTTTCTTCATGATATAATTTCTCCTATAATTTATTAATTTTAACTCTGCTGCAGAATTTATAATATAATTATAATCCAGCCGACATCATTTGTGAAGTGACAATGTAATGTCAAAAATATGTCAGCTATATGACAAACTAATGTCGTATCGTTCTTCCTTATGAATCTTTCGCAAAAAACTCACTATTTCACTATTTCCAATCACTTCCACTAGTCGTTTTAATGCTTTCTGCTGTAGCCTCTCATATGTGCGCTTTGAGTATCCATTCTGTCTCCCGTGACGCTCCTCATATTGTGTGATCACCCGTTCCCATGTAGTCCCTTCCACTAAATGCATCTGAATAATTTCTCTCTCACTTTCACTCAGAACATCCAGACTATTCTCCATCACATAGAGTATTTTACATATTTGATCATACTCTGCATCCGTCTTTTCCAAACATTTTAAAATTTCTCTCTTTGCTTTCATATTTTTCATGGATTTGAATAATAATTTTACATCGTTCTCTGTCATTTCAATAAAATCCCCCTATTTTTCTTTGGTATCTTATGACAATACATATCCTCGCCGCACAGTTCAATCTATATTGTATCTGTTTACCAATTGATTCAGAAATTTTCATGTGCCTTTAACATCATATACGGCATATATGTAGTACTTATATCAAAAATCAAAAGGCTAAAAAGCCTTTTGATTTCGATGTTGATTAACCAGATGTCCTCGCACATCCATCTTAATGCAGACATGATATAAATGTACTAGTATTAACCACTTCCCCAAGCACCACTTCTCCACACTTACTACACTTCTTGGAATTATAATAGTCCACTTTACAGCTGTTATCCGAGTATTTGGTATGCTTTGTTGATTTACCGGACACATAGCTATGTATGCATATGGCATGCGTTTCTATATCCTTATTAAATTCATCTGATATCTCCTCTACCTTTGTCTCTTCACTAAAAAATACCCAGCCTCCGCTTTCATTCACCGGCAGATCCCCATACACATCGCCCCACATGACATCCTCCTCCGAAAAATACATTTCATCGCATATTTCATTTGAAAACTCAATACTTTTAGGGCTATACGCCAGCACTGACAGTGACGATGCGAATATCGCGATCCCCATCACACTCAATCCCACCAGTTTTCTAAAAACACTTTCCCCTTTGAACCCGTTCTTCATTTGATCGATCCTCTCCTTCATCATTTTATTCTGCATACTAAACCCTGTTATGGGCATATTCGAATTGTTGCCACCGCCCTCTGCGAATCCGATCACCATCAAACCATATTGTTTCATCTCCTCTCTGGTCTTACCCTCGATCACTTTCCTGTCACATGACAGTTCGGCAACCGCATTCCACTGATACAGTACATACCATGCCAACGGATTATAGAAATTCAGCACCACCATGACTAGCACGAATATCTTGATCAGATTATCCCATTGACATATATGCACCGTCTCATGTTCCATCACCATCTTTAATTCGGCAGCAGACCATCCCCGACAGGGCAGCACGATTATGGGATGGAACACCCCGATCGTAAATGGCGTATCGATTGCATCACACTGATAGATCTGCATATTTTTCTTAAAAACAAAACAACACGATCTTATGATTTCTTCATACTTTTCGTCTGTGACAGGTTCCATATGATTCCAAAGAAACTTTTTTATCCTCCTGTATTTTCGCATCCATACACAGAATACCACCATACCGGTCATAACGATAACGATCACCAGACAATAAAAACCAACATCAGGCACATATATCTTGCCAGGAGCAACCTGTATAACATTTTTCGTATACTCGGTAAATAAGGTGCTCTCATCAGGGCTGTACCCCAGATCTCCTCCGCACATAATCTTCAATGCTTCTTTGTACAGTACACGAAAGCATGGGAATGGTATCAGATACTCCAAAATATTGCATACGAGATAACATCTTCTCCACCGCACGGATAAATACTTTTTTGTCAGGGGCTGCAACACAATGTAAACAAGTGTCCCAACACTGCCAAAAAACGACATAGTCAGTAATAATGGCATATTACATCTCCTCTAACATTTCTTTCAGTTCATTTGCCGTTTCCTCATCCAGTTTTCCACCGCCGGAAAACGCAGACAGAAACGTTTTCACAGAACCACCATAAAATTCACCGAGAAAATCCTTTGCTTCCCCCTGTTTATATTCCGTATAGTTCATTGCCGGATAATAGACTCTTTTCTTTACAGTATTTTGTGATACGAGCAGCCCTTTTTCCGTCAGTCTCTTAATAAAAGTGTTGATCGTCTGCTTTTTCCAATCTTTTTGGCAGGTAGTATTCAGGTACTCGGTGATGTCTCCAAATGTTTTTCCTTCCTCCTGCTTCCATAAATACTCCATGATCATACTTTCCGACTCGCTGATCAGGTATTTGACTTTTCTCTCCGCCATCCTTTTTTCCTCCTGCGTCTTAGAGCGTGTTTGAAAAATAACTGATGCATCTTGACTCGTCTATTTCTCCGATTATGCATATCAAAAAGCCTCGCCGTAGCCCGCTACGCCTACGTTTTTTGACAATTGCTTTAGCAATTTCACCTCGAAGAAATATCCTGCGCAAGTTGCATCGGTTATTTTCCTACAGTTCCTTATCATAATCAATTAGTAATACTTTATTGTCTTATATTTAGAGTATCACACTTTTGTAATATAGTAAACTATTATCTTCCATTTTGTTTTCCTGTCTCTTCTCCACTACTCCCGCGCCGGGCACCCGTCAGCTTTTGCTGACATGCTTCCTTGGGGTGCACGTGTGCAATCGAGTAGGGGAATGACCTTCTCCACTACTCGCCGCGCCGGGCACCCGTCAGCTTTTGCTGACATGCTTCCTCTGGGTGCCCGTGCGCAAAAAAAGATGGCTCACAACAGCCACCTTTTTTATGTTACAGTATCATAAGACAAATCTCAACTTTATTCTTGCGGGAATGGCTGCGGGATTTCCGCAGGAACCTCCGCAGGTGCCTGCGGCTGCTGTACCGGTGTCCCATCCGGATTCAGCAGTCCCGCCTCGATCCAGAGCTGTATCTGCTGCTCCGGCGTCAGCACGGAATCCGTACCCTCCACGGGTTCTGCCGTTTGCTCAGGCTTCTCTGCTGTCTCCTGTTTCGGAACAGACGTCTGCCCTCCGTAGACGATGACCGGCTCTCCCTTTTCCACATACTCATATATCACAGCCGCTTTCTTCGGCGGCAGGTTCACACAGCCATGCGAACCGTTTCTGAGATAAATGTCCTCTCCAAACGAACTTCTCCACGAGGCATCATGCATCCCCACATTTCCATTGAAGGGCATCCAGTAATCTACATGGGAAGTATATGTCGCACCGCGCAGCGTCGCATTGCGTTCCTTGTATGTGATGCCGTACACGCCAGTCGGCGTATTGTACCCCCTGCTCACATTCCCCGACACAAAATCCGTCTCCTCCACCAGCTCGCCGTCCTTGTAGACCCACAGATGCTGGTTTGTCAGATCTATCTCCACATAGCTGTCTCCGATATCATCCTCGCCAAACTGCGCTGCCTCCGCATGGTAAACAGGCGTTCTCTCTCCGCTCTTCCCGCTCTGGATCTGCTCGAGCAGCTCCTGCGTCTCGCCGGCACGGTTCATCCACCAGCCATACGCGCCGTCCGTCATCGTGATCGACTCGCCGTTTGTCGTCCGGAATTCCCGCTTCCTTCCCCATGTGTCATACTTCCGCGAAAGCCCGTTCACGTACTCCCGCACAAGCTCGGGGTCGAGACTGACCACGCTGTCCTCCACCGTGATCCAGTCCTTTATGATGCTGCCGTCCAACACCTCTGTCTCCTCGCCAAATGTATATGTAACCGTCACCCCGGTAAAACGGTTGCGCTCCTCGCACTCCTTCTGCAGGGCACGGTTGTCTGACGTGATCCGCGCTCCGGCATAACACTCCTCTGCATCCAGATCGACCGACTCCTCCAAAAGGCTGATCGCCTCCCCGACCGCACTGCGGATCTTCTCCCGGATCGGGACCGATCCTTTGTCCTCCGGGATGATCTGATAGCCGCCATCCATATAATCACTCAAATACGCATCCTGGGGCTGTCTGATATTGTCCGACTCAAAAAAGCACAGCGTGTCGATCTTTTTGTCGAGCGCCTCCTGGGAATATGTCACCATCGTATTGATCGTGTATTCCGTCTCCTTAAAGACCGACGCAGGCCACAGCAATGCTTCCTGTCCCTCCACAATATCCTCAAACTCACTGCCAAGCTCTACCCGGAGTGCTATGTCCGCCCCCGTGATCGTATCAGAAACGCCGTCCCTCCCGTCGATCCTCAACACATACTGGCTGGATGTGTCCAGGAAACCGTTCACTACAGAATTGACGGCACTGACAGAGTAGTTCTCACCGTTGATGATCGTATTGAAGAAGAAATGTTTTGTAAAAAATAAAGCAATCCCCAGATAAGCCACTGCCGCTGCGGTGATCACTGTGATCAAAATAAGCAATACTCTTCTTTTCGTTTTGCGCATACCGCACCTCTATCCAAACACAATATTTTTCCCGCTCTGGCATTTGCCGCCAGAGTACGTTTGCCGGCAACCGCGGCGATAAGCCGGGTTATGTCAGCGCCGCTGCTCTCACAACGGCACGAATGATCATCTATCTAGGACTGACGTCGCCGTCAGCCTCAAGCGACCTACCTGGGAACAGACCGGGCAAGCCTATGGTTCCCTGTTTGGTCTTGCTTCGGATGGGGTTTACATATGCCTTCCGCGTTACCGCGGAAGCGGTGGTCCCTTACACCACCCTTCCACCCTTACCTCTGCCCTTTCGGACAGAGGCGGTATATTTCTGTTGCACTTTCCTTGGAGTCACCTCCACCGGACGTTATCCGGCATCCTGCCCTGCGAAGCCCGGACTTTCCTCACCTTGCCGGAATTCTCCGGCAAGCCGCGATCATTTGCCACAGTTGCCGCAACCTATCGTAACACATTGTATCTGCTTTTTCAAGTCCCCGTCTGTGTATTTATACCTTAAAACAGCTTCCGCCCACAAACTCGCGCACTATGGAATTTTTGGGAAGCTCCTCCGTTCCCACTCCCAGAAAATAGCTCAGGAACTTCAACAGACGCACTGCCTCAAAATACTCCGGCTCCCCCTTTTCGATGCTGTACAGCAATGGTTCCGCGAATGGCTTGAGCACTGCCAGCTCGTAGATCAGCGCCGAGTTGAACATGGCATCCGCGCTCTCCTGGAACGGAAAAATATTCTCCGTCTCCCCGTTGCGCACCGAAGGCCACATCTGGATCGTGCGCTTTGCCGTCGCGCCCCTTGTCCTCGCATCCCGCACGAGACGTCTGAGCAGTCTGCCGTCCGTCGTCGGAATGCGGTTATGCTCGTCGACATTCAGTGTCGTGAGTGCACTGATATAGATCTTGTATTTGCTCTCGGCAGGAAGCGCGTAGGACATCCTGTCGTTTAACCCGTGGATCCCCTCGATGACAAGGATGTCGTCAGGTCCAAGCTGCTTGAAATTCCCCTTGTACTCGCGCTTTCCCGTCACAAAATTGAAGGTGGGAAGCTCCACGCGATCACCAGCCAGCAGCGCGCACATATCGTCGTTGAACTTCTGGGTATCGATCGCCTCAAGACACTCAAAATCATAATCACCGTTGGGCTGTTTGGGCGTTTTCTCCCTGTCGACAAAATAGTCATCTGCGGCGATCGGATGCGGCGTCAGGCCGTGCGTCCTGAGCTGCACGGACAGTCTGTGGGAAAAAGTCGTCTTTCCCGAGGAGGACGGACCCGCGATCATGACAAATTTGACACCGCCGCGCGATACGATGTCGGATGCGATCTCGCTGATCCTGCGCTCCTGCAGCGCCTCCTGGACGAGCACAAGCTCGTTGAACCGCCCCTTTCGTATCTGGTCATTCAAGTCGCTCACCGTGTCGACGCCCAGCTTTTCGCCCCAGTCCGCTGCGATCTCCATCGACTTAAAGAGCTTGGGCAGCGGCCGGAACTCCTCCAAAACGGTCGGATCCTTCTTGTTCGGCAGGATCAGCACCAGACCGTTCTCGTATTTCTGCAGGTCAAAATATTTCACATAGCCGGTGCTCGGCAGCATGAATCCATAGTAGTAGTCGTAATACCCGTCGAGGTTGTAGACATTGACGGTAGAACTTCCCCTGTAGCGGAACAGGCTTATCTTGTCTGTCATCTTCTGCTTTGCAAACAGAACATTTGCCTCCTCGATCGGCATGGACTTCTTGATCACGCAAAAGTCCTTGTCTATGTATTCCTGCATCTTTGCCTTGATCTTCTCGACGACCTCCTCCGTGAATTCGAAGTCCCCCTTCCTGGCGCAGTAGTACCCGCTTCCGATGGCAAACTCCATCTTGATCTTCTCGATCTTATCCTGACCGATCACATCGTTGATCGCCTTCATCAGAATGATC
Source organism: uncultured Lachnospiraceae bacterium (assembly GCA_910585765.1). Lineage (GTDB taxonomy): Bacteria > Bacillota > Clostridia > Lachnospirales > Lachnospiraceae > COE1. The sequence continues at coordinate 42,876 of CAJUES010000009.1, forward strand.
GTCGCCGTGCGGTTGTAAGTCTTGTGCCCCGTGTCATCCGCCAGTGTCAGAAACTCCACCGTGCAGTCCTGATCCACCTTCTTGAACAGTTCCTTGATCTTCCCGTTCCTGACTGCCAGCGCAATCTGGTAAGGATAGTCCTTCTGATAGACTCCGGCGATCTCGCCAAAGGTGATCCCAGCCGGATATTCCCTGGATCTTCCGTTTACCGTCACCAGAAAACTCTGCTTCTTTTCGCTGTTTCTGTCCATTGAAATTCCCCCTTCTCTACACCACTATAAAAGGCTCTCTGATTTCCGCCTTGTAGATCTGCACCCCCGGCAGTTCCCTTTTCATAAACTCTTCCATATAAGAGATAAAAAGCTTCTCGATGCCGTAATGCCCTGCGTCGATCACGGCAAGCCCCTGCGCCACTGCATCGATCCCTTCATGATGGCCGACATCCCCCGTTATCATCGCGTCCGCGCCTGCAGCCAGGGCATCCTGTATAAAACCGCCGCCGGAACCGGGCATCACAGCCACTGTCCTGACAGGGCTATCCAGGTCGCCAAACACCCGGACATTCGGCACATGGAACTTTTCCTTCACGAGTCCGGCAAGCGCCTCCACACGCATGCTGTCTTTCAGCTCGCCGACCCTTCCGCAGCCTTCCTTGGATATGTCGTCCTCATACGTGACGTCCAGCACCCGTCTGTCCTTCAGCGAAAGCTCGTCGGCAGCCGCATCCGCCATCCCCATCACATCGAAATTGGTGTGCATGGCATAATAGCTGATATCGTTTCGGATCAGTTCACAGACGCGTCTCCCGATAAAATCGTCCGTGTTGACCCGGCTCATCTTCTTGAAGATGAGCGGATGGTGCGTGAGCAGCAGATCCGCCCCGAGACGCACCGCCTCCCCGATCACGGCATCCGTCGCATCCAGCGCGATGTAAACCGTTCTGACCTCTTTGTCCCGCCTGCCCGCGAGCAGACCGATATTATCCCACTCCTCCGCAAATTCCGTCGGGGAGAGGGCCTCTAATTTGTCTATGATCTCATAGCATTTCATACGCGTTCTCCATCATTTGCAGCATTTTCATGCTCCCTTATCTGTATCTGAAGTAATAGTACAGGCAGAACACGATGTCGCTCAGCTTCTCGTCGAGCTCCTGCACGCGGAGCTGCTGCCTGTCTGTCAGCCGTTCCTGGCTGAGCAGATCGTTCCTGATCTTCTCAAAATTCGCCTTCTGCCACAGCAGATACCGCTTTAAGACCGGGTGCGCCATCGACAGAAGACACGGACCATATGTATCTTGAACCCTTGTAAGCCGCTTCGCCTCTCCCTTTGACGTCTCCGAGATGTTAAACGGCTGCCTGCTCGCCGGGATCCCATTGATGTACACCCCGCTCTTCCTGCATTTTTGTTCCAGATTCCCACTGATCTGCCATTCCAGCTTTCCGAAGGCGCCCGGCAGCGCGCGCATCATCGGATAGTATTTGCCGTCCTCGTATATGATATCTTCCTTTTCGACCAGATAACCCTTTTCCCGCAGATAGCCCCGCACCTCCGAAAGCTCCGACTGGGGCTGCAAAATGACCTGTTTCATCTCCCCGATCAGTTTTTTCCCCTGCTCCAGGATCGATATGACCAGTTTTCCGCCCATCCCGGCACAGATGATCCCCTCCGCCTCTCCTTCCCTGAGTGCGCTGACACCATCCGACAACCTGGTCTCTATATAATCCTGCATACAAAAATCTGCTATATTGTGCCTCGCCCTGTCCAGAGGTCCACTGTTGACGTCCATCGCGATCACATGCCTGCACACTTTACTCCTGACAAGTTCCATCGCGACGTAGCCATGGTCACAGCCGATATCTGCTATACTTTTGCAGGGCTGCACAAGTCCTGCCACAGCCCTCATCCTATCTGATAACAGCATCTGATCGCTCTCCTAATCCAAAAAATCCTTTAGCTTGCGGCTTCTTGAAGGATGACGCAGTTTTCTGAGCGCCTTTGCCTCGATCTGTCTGATGCGCTCTCTTGTGACGTTGAACTCTTTGCCCACTTCCTCGAGCGTCCGCGCCCTGCCGTCGTCGAGACCGAAACGAAGCCGCAGCACCTTCTGTTCCCTGTCTGTCAGCGTGTCGAGCACCTCGACCAGCTGTTCCTTTAACAGGGTAAACGCCGCCGCGTCTGCGGGCACAGGGACATTATCATCTTGTATAAAGTCTCCCAGATGACTGTCCTCCTCCTCGCCGATGGGTGTTTCCAGCGACACAGGCTCCTGCGATATCTTGAGGATCTCTCGCACGCGCTCCTCCGGCATGTTCATCTCCTTGGCGATCTCCTCGGGAGTCGGTTCGCGCCCAAGCTCCTGGAGCAGCTGCCTGCTCACGCGGATCAGCTTGTTGATCGTCTCGACCATATGAACGGGAATGCGTATCGTCCTCGCCTGGTCCGCGATCGCCCTGGTGATCGCCTGGCGGATCCACCATGTCGCGTATGTGGAGAATTTGTACCCCTTTCTGTAGTCAAACTTCTCCACAGCCTTGATCAGTCCGAGGTTCCCCTCCTGGATCAGATCGAGAAACAGCATCCCGCGCCCGACATAGCGCTTGGCAATGCTCACCACCAGACGGAGGTTTGCCTCCGCGAGCCTTTTCTTGGATTCTTCGTCCCCGAGCTCCATCTTCTTGGCAAGCTCGATCTCCTCGTCGGCACTCAGAAGCGGCACCTTGCCAATCTCCTTGAGATACATTCTGACCGGATCCTCGATCCCCACGCCGTCCGGCACGGACAGATCGATATTCTCCACATCCATCTCCTCATCGTCCACCAGCAGCAGATCATCGTCAGGCAGGTCATCATCGTCATCTGTAATGCGAAGCACGTCTACATTATTCTGTTCGAGCGTCTCCAGGATCCGCTCAAACTGCTCCTCCTCGAGCGGCATATCCTTGAAAAAGTCGCTGATCTCCTGATATTCCAGCACATTTTTCTTCTTCCTTGCCGTCGCCAGAAGCTCTTTCAATTTCGCATCAAATTTTGCTTGTGTGTTTTCATCCATTCTGGTCAATCCTCCATACCATATTATTTTTATCCTTATTTTAGAGAAATATTCGTTTTGCCAAGTTCTTCCAATGCTTTTTTGCCCTCGACTACCATGCTCACCGCCATAATGTCCCCCCCGGACCGGTTCCGGTAATACTCGAAGCTGTTCTTCTTCACACTGCGGAGGATATCGTTGAACGCCCGCTCCATCAGCTGCTCATTCTCCAGCTCCGGGAGCGTCGTCGTAAAGAGCGAAGCCGCCTCGCTCTGATCCTTCTCATCCTCAAACATATTGATGATGCCCGCGGGGTTGAACTGGTTTTTCTCTATATCTTCAAACATACGTTTCGCAACCCTGCTGTACAGCTCTACGGTAAAATCCTCGGCAGAGATGTAGCGCTTGATCTTTGCGTAGAGATGCGGGGCATCTGTCAGCCATGTGAGCAGCAGACGCTGTGACCTCCTGGCATGTTCCTCCGGGGTATTTTCTCTTTTGCTCTGTATTCCTGACTTGGGGCGCTCTGTCTGCACCGCATAGCCGCCTGTCTTTGCCGCCATGTTCACGACCAGTTTCCTCAGAATGTCCTGCCCGATATGGTATTTCTCCGCCACTGCCTCAAGATAGTTCTCACGCTCCACCTCCTCGCCAAAATCGCAGAGTTTCCGCGCGATCTGATTGTGAAAATTCGTCTTTCCCTCCGGGTCGCCCAGATCAAACTCACGCTCGAGCATACGGATCTCAAACATAAATGCGTTCTCCGCATGGTCGATGCGCTCCTGAAACGCATCCTGTCCCAGATTCTTGATAAACTCATCGGGATCCTTGTAGGGCGACATGCTGATGATCCTGCCCGACATCCCCGCGTCGCGCAGGATCCGGATCGCGCGCAGCGCCGCCTTCACACCTGCACCGTCACTGTCGTACGCCAGGAGGACATCCTTCGTGTATTTTTTGATCAGCCCAGCCTGCCCCGGGGTGAACGCCGTCCCGAGAGACGCCACCGCCTGTGTAAATCCTGCCTGGTGCATGCTGATGACATCCATATATCCCTCACATAATATGATATTCCCAGTCCTCGATGTGCGCGCATAGTTCATGCCATACAGATTCCTGCTCTTGTCAAAGATCTCTGTCTCAGGCGAATTCAGATACTTGGGACCACTGTCCGCATCTCCCATGATACGCCCGCCAAAGCCGATGACGCGGTGGTTGATATCCTGTATCGGAAACATCACACGGTTCCAGAACTGCGTCGTCGTCCCCCGCCGCTCATCTGTCCTGGCAAGCCCTACATCGCGGATCAGGTCGTCGGTGTAGCCCTTGTGGCGCAGATACGCCAGCAGTTCTTCTCCCCTTGCCGGCGCGTAGCCGAGCCCGAAGTTCTTGCGCGTCCCGTCCGAGAGCTGACGCTTGTCCAGATATTCCTTTGCCTTTGCCCCGCGCTCGCTGCGCAGCATGACATAGTAAAATTTCGCCGCTTCCCTGTTGACCTCCAGCAGCCGCATCCTCCTGCTCTCCCGCCGCCTCGCCTCCTCTGAGTACTCCGCTTTCGGAAGCTCCACGCCGGCCTTCTCCGCAAGCATCCTCAGCGCCTCCGGGAACGTACAATTCTCATATTTCATCACGAAAGTGAGCACGTTCCCGCCCTCTCCGCAGCCGAAGCACTTGTAGATCTGCTTTGCACGATTTACGGAAAAAGACGGTGTCTTCTCCCCGTGAAAAGGGCAGCAGCACATATAGTTGCTGCCCTTTTTCTGCAGTGACACATAACCGGATATCACATCTACAATGTCACTCTTCTGCCTGACTTCCTCGATCAGTTCCTCCGGATAATACATCTATATCCCACTCTCTTTCCTATCTGTCGTCTAATATCCCATCCAGAATTTCGGTATATAGATCTCTTCATATAGAGAGATCGCAAATCTGTCCGTCATGGAGCTTATGTAATCACAAACAACCTTTTCGCGCGGCTCCCCCCGCAGTCCCAGCTCCACAAAAAACTTCGGCAGCGCATCTGTATGCCTCATATAGTACTCATACAGCGTCTTGACCAGTGCCACCGCCTTGAGCTCCTCACACTTTGCCACCGGATTGCTGTACACCTTATCATACATGAAACGGCGCAGATTGCGCATCCCTAGCTCCACTTCGTCAGACATCCGCACATCATCTGTGCCCTTGCTCTGCGTGACGATATCGTGTATGAAATTGTTGAGCCGCTCCCTGGGGCTGTAGCCGACGATCTCGCCGATCTCCCGCGGTATGTCCCTCGCTCTCAGGATGCCCGCCCTGACGGCATCGTCCATATCGTGATATGTATATGCGATCTTGTCTGAAAAGCGGACCACTTTTCCCTCCAGCGTCGACGGCATGCTCGAAGTCTGGTGGTTGCGCATCCCATCCCGCACTTCCCAGGTCAGGTTCAGACCTTCGCCGTCCTTTTCGAGTATTTCCACGGTGCGCACACTCTGCTCATTGTGTCTGAACCCGTAGGGACAGATCTCGTTCAGCGCGCGCTCCCCTGCATGTCCAAAAGGCGTGTGTCCTAAGTCGTGTCCCAGCGCGATCGCCTCCACAAGCTCCTCGTTCAACTGCAGCGCCCTCGCGATCGTCCGCGCGTTCTGTGCCACCTCGAGTGTGTGTGTCAGCCTTGTTCTGTAATGGTCGCCCTCCGGCGACAAAAAAACCTGTGTCTTGTCCTTGAGACGCCGAAACGACTTGGAATGAAGGATCCTGTCCCTGTCTCTCTGAAACACAGGTCTGATATCGCACTGCTCTTCCTCCCTGTCCCTGCCCTTTGACCTGGCGCTGAGTGTGGCATATGGACTCAGATATTCGCCTTCCCACTGTTCAAGATTTTCCCGTATCGTCATGATGCTCCCCCGCTCAGGAACTGTCGAGATCCTGTCGTGAGTGACCTGCCAGCAGTTCCTTTCTCCATACCAATTGAAAAAATCGAAAAAACACTTACCTATTTATTATATTCCGCACGGATCTGCGAATTCCTTTTTTTCTTTTATTTTACAGATATTTCTACAGATTATTGTGAAATTCCAGCTCGACGTAATCCCCCATCGCATGTTCCGCTTTGACAAAAAGGATCAGGTGATTGTCCCTGATCGCCGAATATCCTGTCGGCACCATCTCCGAACTGTCAAAATCAATATCATAGTCCAGCAGCATGATCGCATAGTCTGTCATGGCGCCATTGTTCAGAAACGCTGAGAAATCTCCCGGCTCCACGCCTTCATTGATGATCGTGTAGCCCTCAGACAGCTCTAAGCTGCTCACGACCAATGCCATGTCCGCGAAGTCTTTCAGCCGGACATTCTTTCCGGTATTCAGATCAATGTTGAGCGTCCTGACGATATTGTTGGGGTATGCGCTGTTTGCATGATACACTGTTCCCCTGAAAATGAACGAAACGACGGCGCTCCCCTTCGTGGCTGTCTCATACTTTAGTTCCAGGGAGCTCAGATCGCCGGCAGCGCGATGGTCTGTTGCCGCCGCTCTGATCCGCTCATTGATCTCCTGCTGTCTCCCCTGGTCTGCCATCCCTGTCAGCTGTGGGTATTCCACCCTGACAGCGCCCTCCTCGTACACAGCCGTCTCTATACCATACTCACAGGCAGCATTTTCGCCCGCGATGCGGTCCGCGTACGGTGTGACCGCCTCTGCCTCCGGCTCTGTGACCGGTGCGCTCTCTGTCTCCGGCTCTGCCGTCTCTGTCCCGTCTGCCGCCGGCTCATTGCGCACGATCACCTGCGACTTGTCATTGCTCAGGATCGCGTCGTAATCCTCCACGATCAGCTCCTGATCCTTTTTGCCCGCATTTCCGCCACAGCCTGCTGCCGCCAGCATGATGACCGTGAGGATGCAGCCGATTACCATGTACTTTCTCATACTCTTATCCTTTCTAATTTTACCAAAAGCAGGACTCTGCACTCCCGCCCATAAGGTGATATTGCAAAAATACCCCCTGCCCGGAACATAAAGCTGTTCTATCACTGTTTGCCCGCGTAAACAGTAACCTTTGCTCCAAAACAGGGGATATTTTCTCATACATTCCGATCGTCCTTTTTCTTTAACAGCTGTGAGGTATCCAGTGTCTGCTCTGACGGCTTCGCTTTCTTCTGCCGCTCTTGCTTTTTATGTGCCTTCGCCGCTTTTGCAGTCTGCACTTCCTCTGTTTCCGACACTTGTGTCACAGGAGATTCCCGCGTCACAGGCTCTCCCTGCGCAGCATTCCCGGCAGACCTCCCTCGCCATTTTGTCATAAACGCGGTCCGTCTCGGCACATACTGGAAACGCCGCATTGCCACATCAAGTACAAACAGGCAGACCGCGAGCGCCAGCAGCCAGTTTGTCAGCGGATAGCTCTCCCGCGCTTTCGTGGAAAGCCGTGTCCAGACAGGCTCCTGCTCCGTGATGATCCTGCCGTACTCCTCCGCGAACTTCACATATGCGTCCGTGCTCACATCAAACTTATATTCGTCCGAAAACTGCACTGCCGCGGCAGTGGTCACATAGTTTTGGATCGCCCCGTCTTCCATGCGGCGTATATTAAAGTGGTACAGACCTGTCTGCGGTGTGGCGATCTCTGCCGTATATTTTCCGGGAGCCGTCGCGTGAAGTTTTTCCTCTGCCGTCTCCCCGTTCGGATCGATGACTGTCACCAGAATCTCCGTCGCGCTGTCATAATCGCTGGTCTGATAGTCCACCGCTGTCCGCTCACCTGCTGTCACCACATTCACGCTGTCCTCCCCCATGCCGGCATTTCCGGTGGCATAATCCACGATGCGCTTCCACAGCTGCACATAGTCCTCCTGTCCGGCAAAAGCACCCGTCCACTCTCCGGTGACATCGCTGTTCCACGCCGCTGTCCGCCCCAGCCCATACTGCCACACTGTCAGGATCGGATCACCCTTCTCCCCGGACACGATCACCGGGCTGGAGGCCGTCTTTGGCGTCGCAGAGACATACCCGTAAAGCATCGGCCAACCGCCTGGAAACAGGCTGCCCGTCAACTCATGCCCCTGCTGTACAGACAGCGAAAAGACGCCGTTCTGGATATAGCTGTCGCCCCCTAAGAAAACCTCCTGCGCAAAAATCTTTGGTATGTCGCTGGATTCATCCGAATAGTAGTATCTGCCGCCGCAATTGTCCGCCAGATACTCCAACAGCCTTGTGTCCGATCCGTCACCGACCGCCACGGTGGACAGCGTGATATCGCTGTCTATGCAGTCACCGATCACGTCCGCGAAATTGCCAGTCTCACCCATGCCGTCTGTCAGCAGCACGATATGTTTGATCGAAGCCTCACTCCCGGCGAGCACTGTGACTGCCTCCTGCAGTGCAGGCTTGATCGTCGTGCCGCCGCCGTCGCTGATCTGCCTGATCGCGTCCTTGATCGCGGTTTTGTCATCCGCCAGCCGAAGCGCCACCTGCCAGTCATACTTGTCATCAAAAGTCAGAACGCCCACATAATCCGAGTCGTTCAGATTATCAACGGCAACCTCCGCCGCCCTGACAGCGATGTCCAGATTGCTGATGCCGTGATTCCCCTCACGGCTCGTCATACTGCCGGAGCGGTCGATCACCATGACCATCGCCATCGTCGGCATCTCGTTCACGCCCCGAAGCTGCATGTCCACCGGCAGCACTGTCTCCAGCACCGTATCACGGTAGCCCCCCAGCGCAAAGCTGTCCTCGCCGCCGCAGCAGACGAACCCGCACCCGTAATCCTTCACATATGTCTCCAGATTGTCCAGAAACTTCTCCGGCAAATCGTCAATATACGTGTCCACCAGTATGATCGACTTGTAATCCAGCATATCGTTGATGCTGACCGGCGCATTCCGCGCGGAGACTACATTGTGATCGCAGCCCGCCGCGCTCAGCACAGCGGCGAAATGGGATGTGCTGACATCACGCCCTGAAATGACCAGCACCCTCGGCGGTGCCTCCACCACAGAGTAGGCGCTGAACATATCATTCTCCTGACAGGTGTCCCCCTGTGCCTGCACCTGCACCCGCATATTTTCCGTCGCACCGCTGTCCGCATCGGCGGCAACCTGCGCGCTGAATACAAACCGGTTGCTCCCCCTATTCAAGTGCACACTGTTTGCCGCTGTCTGGCTGCTCCCGCTGTAGAGCGCGATCACCGCATCCGTGTCGTAATTGCTCTCCACCAGCACAGTGACCGAATACTTATCGCCCGGATGCAGATACGCCGGAAGCGTCACATTGTCAATATAGGCATCGCGCGTCTCCTCGTTTTCGTACAGCAGCGTCAGGAATTCCGCCTGACCTGCCGTCAACGCCTGCGCCATATTGCGGATATCGCCCCTGGTCTCCCTGCCGTCGGTGAGCACCACAAGCCGCTTGCTGTACTCCCCGGGGATCAGCGTGAGCGCCTTGGACACCGCCTCCTCAAAATTGGTTGCCGCCTTCTCCGGAACCGTCATCAGCCCGCCATAATGGCGCTCCGATGTCAGAAACTGCTCCACGAGCGCGTCCTTTCCAAAGGTCACGATGCCATAGGCATTGCCGGAAGGCATCTTTGCAATCGTCTCCTGCAGATACTTCTGCGCCTCGTCGAGATGCCCCTCATTGCTGTTTGACAGATCGACCAAAAAGACGGTCGCAGTCCTGCCGCTGCCCTTGTGGATCCGTATGCCCAAAAATGCCAGCAGCACACACACAAACACCACGCCGCGCACCGCGAGATAAAATTTCCCCTGATAGCGCATCTGGCGCACATAGACGATCCACTCGATCCCTAAAAGCACCAATGCCAGCAGGATAAAAAGATGCCGGATCGTCTGCTTTACCTTCTGCTGCCGCACTGCGTCAGAACTGTTCGTTGAAAGATCTTCCAGCTCCGCCATGATCCTGCCGTCCGACTCCGTGGCAGTCTGAAAACGCACCACGTAGTTTTCCTGATACGCCCCGTCTCCGATCGTGTACAGCCCCGCCTTTCCCGGGCGGCTCTCAAACTGGCTCCTGTCAATCTCCGCCCACGGCTGCAGGGCAATCTCCTCCCCCGCATAGTAGATATTGGCGGCAAGCCATGAAGTGTCTGCGAGATAGATCATGGCATTCGCAAGAAAGACCGGAAACTCTGCGCGCAGCGGAAAATCGGACTCCCGTATGTCAAACCCGACGACAATTTCTTTCCTGTCATCAAGTTCCCTGTAGTAGCCCACACACTTTCCATCGCACTCCAAAAAGCACTTCGCCCCATCCGGGAGCGCAAAGCAGTACGCCGTATTCACGCCGATCGTAAACCCGGACAGCCCGGCAGTCAGATCGCAGTCTGTCATGTCGAGCACCACATTTTCCAGCGTCTCTGTCGTCTCGCCCCCCAAACTGCCAAAGACCAGCCGGTTCGCTCCCTCGGTCTGCGGCGCCTGCCCCGCATCGTAGATCACGACATTGTAGCCTGCCTCTTTCAAGGGTGTTCTCGGCGTCAATACCGCTTCCAGCGAGTCCTCCGACTCCGATGTCCCACTCACTTGCGCATCGGTCTTTGCCTTGGTGATACTCTCCCCCGTGACGGCGCGATACGCCTTTTCGATAAACGTGTTCCCATCCCCGACAAGCAGCCCGCGCATCATGTTTTCCCGGCTCTTCACCGCCGACGAGTCGTTGTCGCGCGCAAGACTGTCAGAAGAACCGCCGGAAAACACAATCTTGTCGATCCGCGAGGTGATCGTACGCCCCCGCCAGTCCACATCCTCAAAAAAGCAGATCCTGCTCTCAGAGGGCGCAAGGTTCATCGATGCGAGCGCGATCATTTTTTTGCCATAACTCTCATCGTCGCACAGGCTGACATCGAAGGCAGCTTCCTCATCACTGTAATTCGTAATGCTCACCATCACATCGTAGCTGCCGTCCTCGCGCCGGGTGAATGCCGTGTATTCGTTTGCGACGTTTGCGGTCACATCTCCGGCTGCATACAGCTCCTTTTCCGCATTGCAGCGCAGCTCGTCAAACGCAGCTGCCCCTTCACCGTCTGTGTAGACGAGCAAGTCCGCTGCGTCCGCGCCGCTGTTATCCGAGGACTCCTTGTCGGCAGCAGATTCCATCAGGGTATCCAACGTGGTCTGCGCCTGCGTGAGACTGCCGCCGCTGTCACTGCACTCTATGCCCTGCAGTGTGCGCACCAGACTGTCCGCATCCGCGATATCCACCGCAAGAAGCCTCGCACCTGCGGCATCCACTGTCACGACAGAAAAACGAGTGCCCTGCGCCGTCCGCACATGGTCACACGCCAGCTCCACCGCCTCCTCGAGACGGCTCTTTCCCGAATCCCCCACATGCTGCATGCTTGCACTGGTATCGATCAGCAATATTTTTCTCCCGCCGCTGTGCCCGTTGATCTGGATAAAGGGCGACATCAACGCGACCACCAGCAATAGGATGGTCAGGATCTGCAGATACATGAGAATGTTGTGGACAAACTTCTCGAAAAATGTCCGTGACTGCTCGTTTTTCAGCAGCTTTTTCCACAATAGATTGGAGGAGATCAGGTAGTCCGTTCCCTTTGGTTTCAGCAAATATAAAATGATGATGACCGGAACCGCTGCCAGAAAGAGCAGCGGCAATTTGTATTCAAATATCATATAACTTTCTCAGCTCCCGAAAGATCAGTTGATCAATATCCTTGTCCGCACCGCACACCGCGTAAAATGCCCCCATACGGGCGCACTCTGCGCGCAGCCCTGACAAAAAAGCCTGCACCGCCTGCTCGTAGACCCTGATGCTCGCGGCGTCCAGCGTAAGGCGCAGCGCGCTCTTCTCCTCCATGTCGATCAGGTTGCGCGTACCCACAAGCTCCGCGGAGACCCCCGGCGAGATCTCCTCCCCCGCCAGCACATGCAGGAGCGCCGTCTTCTGTTTTCTGTACGCCAAAAAGCGCAGAAGCTTTCTCACGGTCTCCTGTTCCCGGTCCGCGTCCACAAACGACTCCTGCAGAAAATCGCTGATGATCATGGTCACGCCCGGTCCCTTCATCGGAAGCTGTCTGACAGCCTCATTGACATCCACGCCAGCCTCAAAGGTGCGCTGGGACAGCCAGTCTGCAAGCCCTGGCAGGGCATGTTTGCCGCCGCTGGCAGAAAAGGGCTGCTGCATCTGGCGCATGTCGTAGAGTATCACGCGATCCATGTTGTTGAGCCCCATATAGGCAAACGCCGCAGCCAGCATACAGGCGCATTCACTCTTTTTGTACACAGGGGCAGCCAGATGCGGTGTGCCGGCAATATTGGCGGATGGCCTGTCCGGCTGCTGTCCGTACGCCATCGATGCGCTGGTATCGATCAATATGGAAACGACCGCTTCCTTCTCCTCCATGTACTCCTTCACATACAGCCTGTCCAGCCGCCCGTAGGCGTTCCAGTCAATGCGCCGTATGTCGTCGCCCGGCATGTACTCCCGGAAATCCGAAAATTCAGTCGAGGACCCTTTCTGCGTTGATTTGCGGTTTCCCGTCAGGTTCATGGAAGCTTTGTGTCCCATCGCCAGCCGAAGCCGGGAGAGCCTGGCAAAAAATGCGGCATCCAGTGTCATTGTCATAATCTTGCATTCTCCTCCAGAATTTTCTCAATGACGTCATCCTCGCTGATCCCCTCGCTCACCGCGTCAAAGTTCAGGATGATGCGGTGTCTGAGCACAGGAAAAGCCGTCTCCTTCACATCCTGGAAAGACACATTGAAACGTCCCTCCAGAAAAGCCTTCGCCCTCGCCGCGCGAATCAGCGCCTGCGCAGCCCTCGGGCTGGCACCTTCCCTGATATAGGGATTGCCGGCATGTGTGTCCATGACGATATCCAGCAGATAATCCATCACCGCATCGGCGATGGGGATCTGGTTCACCAGCGCCCTTGCCGCCATCAGCCCTCTGCTGTCCATCTGCTTTGTGATCTCCGGCTCCTGACTTCCCTCTGTCAGGGCGACGATACCCTTTAACTCCTCCCTGCCCGGAAAACGGACCAGGATCTTGAACATAAAGCGATCCAGCTGCGCCTCCGGCAGCGGATATGTCCCTTCATTCTCGATGGGATTCTGCGTCGCAAGCACGAAAAACGGTTCCTCGAGGGCATGACTGTCATTCCCCACGGTAACGGTATGCTCCTGCATCGCCTCAAGCAGCGCCGACTGCGTTTTCGGCGTGGCGCGGTTGATCTCGTCCGCCAGGATCAGGTTTGCAAAAATCGGTCCGCGCTCAAAGGAAAACGCGCTGCCCTGCTCGTTCCTGATGATAATGTTCGTCCCTGTCACATCGCTCGGCATCAGATCCGGCGTAAACTGGATCCGCTTGAACGACAGGTCAAAGACCTTCCCGATCGTGCTGACCAATCTCGTCTTGCCCAGTCCCGGCATACCCTCCAGCAGCACATTGCCTCCTGTGAGCATGGCAAGCATGACCTGCCGTATGATCTCCCGCTGCCCGATGATCCCCTTCTGAACCTCTCTCTCGCAGGCGGCGATGCGCTGCGCCATGTACACCGGATCCTGCAGACCGCCGTTCACCCATTCACTCATATCCATCTGTCCTCCTTAGACACCTGTTTCCTTGATACATTAATCAAAATTCGAGAAGTACTCCTTGATAACTTCCTCCATGCCGCTGGGATATTTTCCCGCCGCGATCCCTTCATAAGCATTCTGCTCATAGTGTCCGATCACCGCCTCGTGGGACATGTGCGTCCCCTCCCAGCTCAGACCATTCTGGGCATGAAAATACTCCGAGGCGTCGTGGTCCACCGCATTTCCTGTGAGATTGCCGCTGTCAGCGATATCGTTCGGAATGCTTACATAGTCATGCGGTGTGCTGGCAGTGCCCGTTCCCCGTCCGCTGCCATTCTGACCGGAACCATCGCCCTGTCCACTGCTGCCATTCTGCCCGGATTGTCCGCCGTCCCCATTTTGCCCGGACTGTCCAGACTGTCCGGACTGCGCAGGCTGTCCGGACTGCGCAGACTGTCCGGACTGCGCAGGCTGTCCTCCGCTGCCGTTCTGCCCGGAGCCGCCGTTGCTGCCATCTTGACCGGACTGTCCGCCCTGTCCGTTTTGACCACCATTGCCAGACTGCCCTGCATTTCCCTTGGCAAGCTGTGCACTGCCCATCTCCTGCATTTTTTCCGCCAGCGCCTGCATGGACTCCGCCGTCACGGACGACACTGCCGCCCCGTTCTGCAGACTCTGTGCAAGCCCCGCCAGCTGGCTGCCCATATTCTCATATCTGTACTCCAGCTTTTCCGCAGCTGCCCGCATCATCTCATCGGAAGACAGCTGCCGGTACTCCTCCTGGGAAGCCTGCAGGCTCTCGATCATTTCCTGCAGCAGCGCCTGCTGTTCCGGCGTCAGCTCTTCCGCCTGATCCAACTGCTCCAACGCCTCCACGACTTCCTCGATCTCCTGCACTTTTTCTTTTGCATCCTCCCTGACTCTGTGCAGCTCCTCCGCGCGCTCCTTCATCTCCGACGGCACCAGTGCGAGGACAAGCAGCACCGCGAGCAGCCCGGCAGGAACGCCTGTTCTTTTCCATGGCGGCAGCAGCGTTATCCGTATTTTATCCCGATGTGCCTGAAGCTGTCCCATGGCATCCGCACGCTGCAGCGCAACAAATGCCCCTTCTTTGTCCAGATTCCCGTAAGCGGTGACGATCCTCTCGTCAAATCCAAAGCTGTCCATCACAAGCGCAGCCTGCTCCATGCCCGTCCGCTTCACATACGCCGTGACCGCAGCCGCGATCAGCGCCAGAACCAGCGCCAGGACAGCATAGGATCCGGCATAGTAAAGAGGAATCACAAAAGATGCCGCCTGAAAAAGGATTCCCGCGGCAGCGCCGATGGTCAGCGCAGTGACCAGTTTCCTCAAAAATCCCGCCAGATTCAACCTGCGGCGACAGTTTCGTATCTCTTTTACAAATTCACGCTGTTCCATATGGCTCCCCCCCGCAGCATTTTCTATTCCCTATTTATAAATCCGATCGGTCACTTTTTTCTGCTGCCCGACGCATTCATGGGGTTCACTCTCCACGCCGCTGCGATCATGAACAGAAGCGACAGGAGCAGAATACACGCCGCCGACAAGAACATCCACGTCTTTCCCTGAGACAGATAATACGTCAGCAAGCCGACGTCCCCTCTGCTAAAAGTAGAACCTTCCATTCCAAACAAAGATGCCCCTGTCATGATCTGCATGAAAAACTCCTCGAAGAACACACCTGGATTGAACAGCAGCAACAGCAAGGATTCCCCCGCACTTTCCCCCTCTGTCCACAGAAGATTCAGGATCAGCGGCACAAACGTCAGCACATAGATCACGAAGTAGATCGCAAACGACAATACGACCGCCGATATGGACCTGCGGCAGCATGAAGAACAGAAAATCCCGATACTGCCTGAGAGCACTGACAGCAGTATGATGGTGAGCACAAAATAAAACAGACCTGACCACGCAAGACCACCCACGACAAACGACAAAGCCATGACAGGCATACCCGCAGCCACAAAGAAGAGGATGCGGACCACCGCAGAAACGACCTTGCCCAGCACGATCGAAAAAGGCGACATGCAGGTCGTCAGCATGATGTCAAATGTCTGCCGCTCCTTCTCCCCCGAGATAGACGACGCCGTGATGATCGGCACGATCAGCGCCACGATGCACACCTGCGCCACCGCAAGCACCGGGAACAGATAGATCAGCTTACTGTAGATATTGCCGCTGCTGTAATAATTGTCACAACTCGCCTGGATCACTGCCGTCGCCAGCAGAAATGCCAGCACGAGTACCGCGTCATAGGCAAACAGCCCCCAGCTGAAACGCATGCTGCGCGCCGTCACCTGCAAATCTTTCTTTACGATCGGATTCCACCGTATCTTCACTGTGCGCCACCTCCTGTCAACTGCATGAACAATGATTCCAGACTGCCTTCCTCCCTGTAAAAACCCGTGAGGACGACCTGGTTCTGGATCAGCTGCCCGATCAAGGCGCTGAGCTGCTCGTCCGTCCCATTGTTTGTGATGATGATCTCATTCTCCCTGACGGACTCCACCGACATCCCCGCGTGTTCCATCAGAAGCCGCACCGCAGTGTCAACGCCCGATACAGCCTGGATATGGACGCGCCTGCCGCCAGCGACCTGCTGCATGATGTCCTCAATGCGGCCTGCCATGATCAGCTGCCCGCGGTTCATGATACCGATGCTCGTACACATCTCGGAGAGTTCCGAGAGAATGTGGGAACTGATCACGATCGTCTTTCCCATAGCGTGCAGATTCTTCAACAGTTCCTTCATCTCCACTCTCGCCCTCGGGTCCAGCCCGGAGCTTGGCTCGTCCAATATCAGAAGCTTCGGGTTGTGCAGCAGCGACCGCGCCACACAGAGGCGCTGTTTCATGCCGCGTGACAGCGTGTCCACATAGAAATCCCGCTTATCCGAAAGGTTGACCAGCTCAAGCAGGTCATCTGTCAGCCTGGCGATGTCGCGCGAGCGCATACCGTACATGGAACCATAGAAATCCATATACTCATGCACTTTCAGGTTATCGTACACGCCGAAAAAATCCGGCACGTAGCCGATCAGTCGTTTCATTTCCATACTGCCCATCCGCGCATTGGTATTCCCGATCTGCACCGAGCCGCCGCTCGCCTTGAGCAGCCCGCAGATGATGCGGATCGTGGTCGTCTTGCCCGCACCGTTTGGTCCCACAAAGCCGAACAGATCTCCCTCCGGAATGTGCAGGGACAGATGATTGACCGCGGTGAACGATCCATAATTTTTCGTCAGATCATAAATATTTAACATACCGAACCTCCCATCACTGAACAGCGTACAGGCAGCCATATGCCGTCTCGCCGCAGTCGTCGTCCACAGCTTTCTCCCAATTTCTGGTGACACCGATGATCACCGTCCCGCTGAGATCCTCCCTGGAAAAAACCTCCCAGATCCCTGTTCCCAGGGCAGCTATCTCGTCATAATCCTTTCCGCGGCGGCCAAAGACGTAATCGCTCATGTAATCGTGACGATACGCCTCTATCAAGGTATCATAGCTCTGTTGTCCGGACGTGTAGACGACTTGTTCCAAAGTGTGCGTCTCCCCTGCCGGAAGGTTCTCATAGATGTACAGCACATTGTCGTTGATGACCGCAAAATATTGAAAATCACGGCTTGTTCCGTTCGTCACAGTCCCCGTGATCCCCCGCAGGGCGGAGGTTGTCAGGTCACTCGATATGGTGCCTGTCTCCATGTTCTGTGATGTTCCCGCCACAAAGTAACCGTCCTCAAAGCCCCTGTCCGGATTCATGCCCAGAAAAACCCTGTCCCCTTCCCTGCAAATGCGGTAATGATACTTATCCTTCACCGCTCCATAATAAAAGTTTCCAAAGACCGGGCCCGCATAGTCATACCGCTCTGCCAGCCGCAGCTCCCATTCCCTGTAATCCGCATCATAACAGTGCAGATAGGTCACATTGCCGAGGCTTTTTCCCGTATTCTGACCGGAAAGCTTTTCGACTGTCACCGAGTACACCCTGGTATTCACGACCTCAAACCCTCTCCCGGCAAAATACACCAGCAGAACCCCCACAAGCACCGTTGCAGGGACAGCTCCCCAGTACCAGTCCCGCCGTTTCATGGCACGCAGGATCAGATAGAGAATTGGACCCACAAAGACCGCATACAGGACCACGATCCATTTCAGCACACCAAAGTTGAGACTGCCGCTGCCGTTTCCAAAGCTTCTGAAGATACCTCTGATGATATAATCCAGATCATAGTAACTGCTATAATAATCCAAATTTTTTACGTAATTATTCGCATTGTGCAGAAGCTCCCACACATAACTATCCCAGCCATTGATCACCTGATCCGGATCTCCCAGATCGGACAATGCATATGGCACGAGCTCCACCGCGCCGTCTCCCCACGACGACACCATGATCATGCTGTCCTTATCTGTGTTATACCGACCAGCCGAGTCCTTCAATTCCGCCAGAGTCAGCTGTTCCAGACTCCCGCCGCCGTCACTCTCAGAGACGTTTTCTGCCGGTTCATTTATCCGGACACACTCCACATCCAGAAAATCCAGTCCGCTCAGCGTTTCCTCCGCGTGTTCTCCTGTGCCGACGATCAGCATCCCTCCTCTGTCCACCCACTCCTGGATGCGCTCCAATGCCGCGTCCGCCAGAAAGCCGGTATTGTAATCATCGATCACCAGAAATGTCAGAAGATCCAGCGATCCCATCAGATTGTCCTGGTCAAGCTCCACCAGATCGATCGGATACTCCACCCCGCCATAATACACGACGCCTTCCCCACCCATATCCAAATAGGTGAGCGCTCTGTACGAATCACTCAGGATCCCCAGAGAAACAGAATCCGCACCGTCCAGCAAAAAGCGCTTAAACCCCTTTTCTGCAGCCACACGCCCCTTTTTATCCAGAAGGGTCACTTTCACCGTCTTGCTCCGGTCCTCCACGCTATTGACAGGTATACTGACCGCAAACTGCTTCGTGCTGCCCTGCGGGAGCGAGATCACAGTGTCATAGACACAGTTTAAGGAATCATAATTGTTCTCCAGGCTTACGCGCACTGTCCCTTCCCAGTCCTCTCCCCGGTTGTGCAGTGTCAGCTGGATCGTGTAGATATCGTCCTGCGAAAGCAGCCGCGCATCAATGTCAAATTCCTTATTTCCACTCCGGGATGCCTCCTCAGCCGCGAGGCATGTCCTTCCCAGAAGCATGGAACCGAACAGCATTCCCAGTATCAAAACCACCCAAAACCGATTGCCTGCCTTACCTTTATTTCTCATATCCATCACCGCTCTCTGTCAAAATATATAAATCCCCTGTGTTTACATGTTCCGAGAATATTATACAGGACTTTCCATAAAATAGCAATGCAAATCACTGTAATCGAATCAGGCAAAAATCGAGCAGGGGAATCCCGTGTGCATAAAAAGTGGAGGTCCTCCCCGAACGCTCCACTTTTCCTATGCCGCCTTTTAAAGTTGTTAGATCCTGACTGCGCCCACTGCCCTGATATTCATCGGGTAGACATTGCTGCTACCCACATATTTTGCGATGTAGTCCACATATCTGTCAGCCTCTGCAAGCGGTACCAGACACATGATCACACCTGCAAACCCGCCGCCGTGCACACGGCATACACCGTCACCGATCCCCTTCAGGAACAGCTCTGTGAGTGCGAGCGTCAGCGTGATCTTCTGCTCCTTGCAGTCCTGCAGCGAATAACAGTTCTGCAGAAGCTCCCACGAGGAAGTGCCTGACTCGCCGACAAGCCGCAGCACTGTGTCGATATCGTCCGACTCGATGGCAGCCGCCATCTCGTCCACTCTGCGGTTCTCCTCAAAGAAATGGATCGATCGCAGCACCGCCCTGTCGTTTGGTATCTCGTTCACATGAGCGAGCAGGGCATCGAGATCCGACTCACACAAAAGCTCCACGCCAAGAACCTTTGCCGCCTCCTTCATCTCGTTGGGAATCCCGGAATACTCCGCGCTCAGGTCCGCATGTCCCTTTCCAGTGTTTACGATCACAAGACGGTAGCCCTTCTTCTCAAAAGAGAATGAAAGCGGTCTGTACTCCGGCTGGCTTCCGTTCGAAAAATCAAAGAGCACCGGACCGCCCACCGCACATGCCATCTGGTCCATCATGCCTGACGCCTTGTTCCAATACACATTCTCGGAATACTTGCCGATCTTTGCATAGTCGGTACAGCTCATCGCGCCATCGTTGAAGAAATGGTTGACGATCGTGCACACAAGCATCTCAAACGACGCCGACGAACTGACGCCCGCTGCCGCGATCACATTCGTAGATACGTAAGCGTCAAATCCGCCGACTTTGAATCCAAACTTTTGTGCGCCCTCCATCATACCGGCGAGAAGGGACTCTGTGCCGCCGCCCTTTACAACACTGTCAAGCTTTTCGATATCCACAACGATCTCCTTATCATAGCCTTCGCTTGTGATGTGGATGACGCTGCTGTCGTTTGGCTGTGCCGCGCCGACCGTATCAAGGTCTATGCTGCCTGCGATGACCTTTCCGCCGTTGTGGTCTGTGTGGTTGCCGATGATCTCTGTTCTTCCGGGCGCTGAGAAAAATTCGGCCTCGTCATGACCATATTTTTTCCTGAAATTCTCCGCCAGCGCATTGAGACGCTCTGCGCTCTTTGCGCTCTCCCCGTACACTTTTTCCAGTCTTTCGCTGCTTGGGATATGCATCTTGCTATTCCTCCTTGTTTTTCGCTTTTTCTATTTTTTTCTATATATGTATTTAAATATTATACATCAAACTGTTTCAAAATCCAATCAATTCCTTTTGCGATCCGCAGATCCGGCTCCGAAAAATGACCGCCCTGATTCCACTCGAGAATGCCCTCTGCATTGCCCTGCTCCCCGCAGAGCAGCCTGTACACTGTTTTCGTATTGTCGCCAACTGCCGCCAACTGTCTGTTTTTCGTCTTTTCCTCCCTGTCCCCAAGGCTCAGATAGATATAATTTCCCCCGCCCGCACGATCTGCCGCCGCCCTCTGAACGTAGTCAAGCCAGCCCTCGTACCACAGGGAACCGGAGCAGCTGACCGCACCTGCAAACAGATCACACTCACAGTATACCCACAGACCAAACAGCCCTGCAAGCGAATATCCGACCGAAAAACGGGCAGTTTCGGACACATTTTTCTCGACATACGGAATGCAGTCGTGCAAAAGCCACTCCAGCGTGCCGTCCGCCTTGCCGCCAAAAGCATCCCTGCCAAAGACCGCCGGCGCCGCCCACGGCGAAAAGGCATCATTCCAGTTTTCGACCTCGTACGCCGCCAGGATAAAGGCGCCGGGCGATACAGCTCCATCTGATCCCTGCGCATCCGGCGTCCGCCTTTTTGATATCCAGCTCTCTAGATAAGACACTGCCGCCTCGGCCGACGCCCTGTCCTCCTCTCCTACACCCCAGTAAAACACCGGCAGGCGGTGATCCTTCCCCGTCACTCCCTTTCTGCCGCTGCCCGCAATATCGCCGTGTTCATATATGTGACAGGTTTTATTCTGTATCGATACTGTCGTCAATCCGCTCATCATTCTTTTACTTCCTATTTACCATTTTTATCATTTTGTTTTCCGTTTTGCACGTTTTAATACTTGTTTGACCGTCTCCAGATCTTCCGCAATTCTGCCTCTCTGATCAGATCCTCCCTGAAATCGGGGTGCGCGATCGAGATGAGTCCCTCCGCCCGCTCCCACGTGGAGCGCCCTTCGAGGTTGATCACGCCATACTCGGTCGCCAGGAAGTAGATCTGGCTCCGGGGCGAAGTGATGATATCCCCGTCAAACTGCGGTCGGATGCGGGAGTGGTACACGCCCTCCCTATCCCTGTACACCGAACTCATACAGATAAACGCCTTGCCGCCCCTCGACGCAGAGGCTCCCACGAGAAAATCAAGCTGCCCGCCTGTGCCGCTGATCTGTCTCGAGCCGGAGCTCTCCGCCGCGACCTGACCGTACAGATCGACCGACACACAACTGTTGATGGACACCATATTGTCGATCTGGGCGATGACACTCGGTCTGTTGACATACTCCAACGGATACGCCGCGATGCCATGATTGTCATCCACCCACTCGTACAGCTCCGGAGAACCGATCGCGCAGCCAAACACACCTTTTCCCCTGTCAATCTTTTTCTTCCTGTTCGTCAGCTTTCCCGCCCTGTACATGCTCAGGTACGCATCCGAGCAAAGCTCCGTGTGCATCCCCAGATCCCTGAGATCCGACTCCGCGATCAACTCCCCCACCGCGTTCGGCATGCTGCCAATCCCCAGCTGCAGTGTCGCGCCATCCACGATATAGGGCAGGATGTTCTGCGCGATCTTTCTGTCGATCTCCGTAGGCCTGAACGTCTTTAGGACCGCGAGCGGTTCGTGCTCCCCCTCCACGATATAATCAACATCGGAAATGTGGATGCACTCATCATACCCGCCGTGTATGATCGGAAGATTCTCATTTACCTCCACGATCACGATATCCGCTGTCCGCGTGATCGGCGCGGCTACACCCGTGTTGACGGAAAAATTGAAATATCCGTGCCGGTCCATCGGCGCAACGCTCACCATCACGACATTGACTTTCAGGAAATATTCATAGTACGCGGCATTGTTGTGAAAGACCATAGGGATAAAATAGCACAGCCCTCTGTCGCACAGACTCCGCTCATACGAAGAACAGTGCCAGCTGTGATAGGTGAAATGCTCCTGGCTCTCGTCGCACTCCGCCACCTCGATCGGACCTGCTATGATCAGATTCCCGCGAATCTTCACATCAAAGAGCTCATCCCTGCGCTTTGCCAAAGCCCTGTCCAACAGCACAGGCATGCCGAGATTGCTCGTGTAATCCACCCAGTCGCCACTCTTTACCACCTGTACCGCCTCGTCGGGGGTGACAAGCTTCGCGCTGTACGCTGTCTGGAAATCGTGCAGCATCACATCACACTCCGTTCCACTCTTATTAACTCATTAATAGGAAATCTTTTTTCTGCCAAATATTCTGTTCAGCGAGTCCTCCACACTCCTCAGAGACTCCACCGCATCATTCAGATTCGCCATCGTCCTGGAAAGTTCCTTTGTGTCCAGCCCGCTGATGGCATCGTTCAGCGCCTCAACGTCTACCTCATCCAGCGTCTCCACAGCCTGCTCCATCATCGCAGCAACCTGCTCCAGATCTACATCCTCCAGGGACTCCCTGACCTGTCTGAGCGTCTCGTTGACATTCTCGACATCCACCGCCGCAGCCTGATCCAAAACGGGCTGCACCTGCATCATGATCCCTTTTGCCTGCTCGAGCAGATATGCGCCGCCCGCAAGCAGCAAGATCGTCAGCGCCGAGGTAATCAGACACATGATCCTGGTAAACAGGAGCTCTCTGCGGAGTTTCCTGATCAGTTTCTCGCTCTCCCCGACGGTCTGTTGTTCATTCATCGCTATGCTCTCCTTCTCTTTCGTTTCATGGCATTTTGTCTATCATATCACATTTTGATATGAAAATGTAGATATTTCACAAAAAATATAAAATAAACAAAATAATAGTTGTTAAATATTCAATATTTATGTAAAATAAATATAAAAAGGACAGAGAGGTGCGAATTGATATGTTTACACAACTATTTAGCAACTATTTAGCAGAGCACTCCGTGATAACAACAGAGCAGAGAAACTCTTTCCAGAAAGAGATCCAGGAGACCCGTGTCAAGCTGGGAACGATCGCTGTCGCAGAGGGTCTGCTGACAGTGGAACAGGCCGAGGAAATCAACCACCAGCAGACACAACAGGACCGCCGCTTCGGAGACATCGCGGTCGAACTCAACTACCTGAAAGAGGAACAAGTGTCAGCACTCCTTGGCAAACAGGGTGACGATGCCATGAAATTCATCCAGCTGCTGGTCGACACCGCCGGATTGACCATGGAGACTGTTGCCGAGCACCTGAACGGCTTCCAAAAGGCGAACGGCTTCACGGATGCGGAGCTCGAGGCAGTCAAAAAAGACGACTTTGAGTCCATCATTCCCCTCTTTGCCACAGTGCGGGATTCGAACATCACAGACCTTGCCGGCCTTGTCATGCGCAATCTCACAAGGTTTGTCACCAACAATTTTTATTTCGGCAGAATGAGAAAAGCTTCCGCGTATTCCTACAGCATGCTTGCCGGGCAGAAATCCGTCGGTGACTCCGATATCTTCCTCGGGTTCAGTGCCACCAACGAGCTTGACGGTATCATCAAGCTCGCCAAAAACTATGCGAAAACGGTCGCGGTCACAAGCAGTGACGAAGTTTACGACGCCGTCTGCGAATTCGCGAACCTGAACAACGGTCTCTACGACTCCGTGCTCAGCGACGATGATATTTTCATCGAAATGGTTCCGCCGGAAGTGTATCTGAACCAGCAAATATCGGGAAATGCTTACTACATGCCCGTCTACATCGATGACTCGGAGTTTGACCTGATCATATCGACAGACGCCGCCTTTGTTCCTGGGGAAAGACCGCACACGCTGAACCTGAAAAAGACAGATCTCCAGGTAGACACCTCCAGGTCGCTGCCCACGGTCCTTGTCGTTGACGACTCTTCCCTGATCCGGAAGGTGCTCATCAAGATGCTCAACGAGAACGGCTATCAGGTAGTGGGTGAAGCGGCAAACGGCGCAGAGGGTGTGGAATTGTACAAGGAACTTGAGCCGGATTATGTGACGCTCGACATCACAATGCCCGTGATGGACGGTGTGACCGCGCTGAATCTCATCAAAGAATATGATCCGGAAGCCACAGTCGCCATGATCTCCGCTGCCGGTCAGAAAGATAAGCTCATGCAGGCGCTCAAGGCAGGTGCCGAGCTGTTCTTCACCAAACCGTTCAACGAACATGAAGTCGTATCCGGTCTGAGAAGCTGTTAAAAAAGTATGTCTGGGTGCCCGTGTGCATAAAAGGGGAGTCGTGAGACGCCCCTTTTTTTGTGTAATAGACTCTTGAATTATTCAGCGTGTTTTGCGCTCTAGAGCGTAAAATGTTCCACGTCATCGAGAAGCCGCTGCCATGCATCTTCGTGCTCCACATAGTAGATCGGGCACTTCTTTCCGCCACAGTCATAGTGGCGCAGGATATCCTTCGACTCCAGATCATATTTATCCGTCAGCCATGCAAGCATCTCGATCAGCGAATCATATGTCTCCTGCGTGAACGAACCGTCCTTCTCCAGATAACAGCACTCGATCGAGATCGAGTCCCCGTTTCGCTCTACCACGGCGTACGCTTCCTCATCCAGGGGAATGCACTGCACGATCTCACCCTCATAGCCGATGATAAAATGCGCACTCGCAGCCCGCTCATGCGTCTGCCCAAGACTCTCAAAATAGCTCCTGTTCTGCGCCGCTGACGTTCCCGGATTCGCCGTGTAATGTACAAAAATATTGTTTACCTCCTCGAGCTTCGTCCCGGGTCGGTTATACTCGCTGACAGTGAGAAAATCCTCCCTGATCTGCGGCTTTTTTTCCCTCTCATCCACGAGCGGAAGCTCCTCCTCAACAGACGGCTTCTGCGTCCTGTCCTCTTTTATCACAGGGCTTTTCTGCATACTCTGATAAAAATTTTTTCCCATGAAGACGATCGCCGCAGTCATTGCCGCGATCCACATAAAAGCCAGAATCTGATTGACCCTGGCACGCCGTCCTGGTTTCTTCTTTCTTGATGTCTGTGTTTTTGCGCCTGTCCTTGGGTTTACCGGTCTAATGTTTCCGGTGCGCACCGAGCCTGCCGATCCCGCACTGCGCATCTGCACTGTTCTGACGTTTCCCGCCCGGACATTTCCTGACCGCGGCACCCCTGCCTGGCGCACATTCCTTGGCCGCGCTGTCCGGGTCGGTCTTGTGTTTCCCGTACTCACCGTACCTGCCGATCCCTGATATCCAAAACCAGCATTTCCTGCCCTGACCGCACCTGCCTGCCTTGCGTTTCCTGCCGTTGTCCTGTTATGACCTGATGCATTTCCCCTTCTGTGCATTTCGGATCTGGTCTGTGCGCTCGATCTCCTCGGTCTGGTCTGTCCGCCCCGCACACTTGCAGGCGAACTCACCACCTCCCACAGTTCCAGTTCCTGACTCTGCCGTGCCTGATTCCCCATAAGTACTTCTCCTATCACAATAGACGTTTATCCGTTGCAAAATAATTCAGACTTATAAACTTGCCCTATACATATTAGACGCTCTGAAATCCCAAAATGTTGCATCAAAAAATATTAATTTTTTATAAACTCACACTTTGAACTTCATCGCCCTTATACTATAATATAACATTATATAACATCAGGCTCTAAATTTCATCTAAAATTTTCAAAAATTATGAAAATATTTATGATTTGTGCTTCTCCCTACTTTCTCACCTCATATCCCAATCCCCTCACCAGCGCATGATCCGTCGCAACCGTGATGCCTGCTGTCGTGAGCATATCGCCCGATATCGCTGCGTTGGCACCGCTCTTGAAGCATTTCGCTCCCTTGTCACCCACAAGACCGCGGCCTCCGGCAAGCCGGATATCTCCGTCAGGTATGATAAAACGAAATAGCGCAACAATGCGGCAGAGCTCGTCATTGGTGAGGATCCGATTGTTTTCGCAGGGTGTTCCTTCGATCGGATTCAGCAGATTGACAGGCACCGACTTCACGCCGAGGTCTCTTAGTGTCAGCGCCATATCGATCCTGTCCTCCATCGTCTCGCCCAGCCCCATGATGCCGCCAGAACACACACTGAGCCCTGCGCTCATTGCCGCCCTCAATGTCTCGATCTTCTCGTCATAGGTATGTGTCGTGCAGACCTTGGGGAAATACGCCCGGGATGTCTCCAGGTTGCAGTGCACTCTCGAGGCACCCGCATCCTTTAGCTTCCGAAACTGCTCTTCCGCTAACAGACCAAAGGACACGCAGACGTCAATGTCGGTCTGCCTGCGGATCTCCCGGATGCTCCCGCATGCCTGTTCAACCTCCTCATCGCTCAGACGCCTTCCCGATGTGACGATGGAATAGCGGAGCACACCCTGTTCCTGGTTCTGCCTGGCACCCTCCAGGAGCACCTCTGTCGCCAAAAGAGGATATGCCTGTTGACAGTTCGTATGATAATGGACACTCTGTGCGCAGTATTTGCAATCCTCCGAACACCGACCGCACTTGCCGTTGATGATCGTGCACATATCAAACCGGTTCCCACACATAGTTTCTCTGATCCGATTGGCTGCTGCTGTCAATTCCTCCAGCGGTTCCTCTGCAAGCAATAGTGCCTCGTCCCTTGTCACACAACTGCCCGCATATACCTTTTGTTCAAACTCTTTTGTGATACACATCTCTGATCCCTCCAATGTCAACTTTGTACACATTATAGGTTAACAACAATGGCATCAAAAGTCAAGTGATCAAATAGCTTTTGCTGACATGCTTCCCCGGGGGTGCCCGTATGCATCAGAAAACCTGTCCTTTGCAGTTGGACAGGTTTTCCACACATTACACAAACTTCACAAGCTCATCCGCACTCTTTCTCTTAGGCGCAGCAGGCTCCTCGTCGGCAAATCCCACTGCCACGAGCGCCGCTACCTTCTGTCCCTCCTCGATGCCGATGATCTCCGCCACCTTCGCCTCGTCAAAGATGCCCAGAATGACAGCACCTACACCTTTGTCATGTGCCGCAAGACAGAATGTCTGTGTCGCGAGACCCGCGTCGAACACTTCCCAGCGGTCCTCCTTCGACGTCGTGTACGATCCGTCTCTCTCAAAACCGCTCCTGCCATGTACCATGTTGACTACGACGAGCGCGGCACAGTTCTTGATGATCCCGTTATTGTGCTCAAATCCAAGTGTTGCCTCCTCCGCGATCTTTGCCTTGATCTGCGCATTCTCGATCACCACATACCGCGTCACCTGTGTGTTCTTCCATGACGGTGCATAGGATGCCGCCGCCACGATCTCCTGCATAGTCTCATGCGGAATCTGCTCTGCCTTAAACTTTCTGATGCTTCTCCTTGTCTCGATACACTTGATCGCCTCCATGATCATACCTCTCTTTCGTTTTTTACGCGCTGATACAAAGGAGCTTTACCACTATGTAATCAGCGGTGCTGCGGGCAGATAAAACTGCCCCGTGTTCAAAGTTACTTCAAGAATCCGTTTACGATCTGCTCCTCCGCCTGCGCCTCTGTGAGTCCCAGCGTCATGAGCTTGATCAGTTGTTCCCCCGCGATCTTTCCGATCGCAGCCTCGTGGATCAGACTCGCGTCGATATTGTTTGCCGTGATCTCCGGTATCGCGCGCACCACCGCATTGTCCATGATGATCGCGTCACACTCAGAGTGCCCTGCGCACTTGTTGTTCCCGTTGATATGGGAATAAAATGTCTGCTCTGACGAATCCTTTGCCACAGACCGTGAGATCACGTTCGTGCTGGAATCCTCCCCGTCCAGATCTACATAGAAATGTGTTGTCGCCTTCTGTTTTCCGTGCGTCATAAGCTTTTCCCTGATGACGAGCTGCGCACCCTTTCCCAGATTTGCCCTCGTAACCCGGTCTGTGGAATCCACTCCCCGTATCTGCACTGTGTCCATCTCCAGATAGCTGTCCTCTTCCATGCTGACGATCGTCTGCGGGTTCATGACGCGCTCCCCCGTACCCTCGCCGGAACCGTAATGTTTCTCCACATAGCGCACCTTCGCGTTTTTTCCGATAAAAAAGGAATGGATCCCGCTGTGTTCGCTCGCCTGATCCCCGCCGTTATGGATACCGCATCCGGCTACGATCGTGACATCACAGTCCTCTCCGATATGAAAATCATTGTACACCAGCTCCTTGAGCCCTGTCTGTGTCATCAATACCGGGATATGCACACTCTCCTTTTTCGTGCCGGGTTTGATAAAAATGTCGATCCCAGGCTTATCCTCCTTGGGCACGATCTCGATATGCTCCGTCGAACGCCTTCCTGCCGACTCCCCGTTGGAACGGATATTGTACGCCCCGGCAGGCACTTCATGCAGATCCGCCACCTGCATCAGCAATGTCTTCTGAATCTCATCCATGGATACATCCTCCCGCATTATGCTTACACTCAAGATTGCCGTTCAACAATCCCGGCAGTATCTCCTCCTTCGTCCCCATATTCTGTATCTCGCCGTTTGCGATCACAACGATCCGGTCCGCAATGTCAAGTATGCGCTCCTGATGCGAGATGATCACGATATTTCCCTGTGTCTTATCGTGCATCTTCTCAAACACTTTGATCAGATTCTGGAAACTCCACAGGTCGATCCCCGCCTCGGGCTCATCAAACACGGACAGCTTCATGCCTCTTGCGATCACTGTGGCGATCTCGATGCGCTTGAGCTCACCGCCCGACAGACTGGCATTCACCTCGCGATTGATGTAGTCCCTCGCGCAAAGCCCCACCTCGGCAAGATATTTGCATGCGCCATCGACACTGAGCTTCTCATTGGCGGCAAGCCTGATCAGGTCGAGCACAGTGATGCCCTTAAACCTCACCGGCTGCTGAAAAGCAAAGCTGATGCCCAGATTTGCCCTGTCTGTGATAGACATGTCCGTGATGTCCTGTCCCTCGAAGAAGATCCGTCCCTCCGTCGGCTGTATGATGCCTGCGATCATCCTGGCAAGGGTGGATTTCCCACCCCCGTTTGGCCCGGTGATCGCAGTAAAGCGGTCGTCTATTTTCAGATCGATATGGTTCAATATATCCTTTCCGTTCCCGTCCTCAACGTGATAGGATATATTTCGCAGTTCCAACATATATGCTTCCTCCTCCCGTCAATAATAAATCAGATCATTATTGCATTTATAATATGGTATATACGCTGTATTGTCAACAGTTTATTGCGTCAGATCTCCACACGGAAGCAGATCTCCTGTCCGTCCTCCTGTTCCGACAGTTCCACTGTGATCTCCCCTCCGTGCCGCTTTGCGATCTGGTTTGCCTGGTAGAGCCCCAGTCCCCTGTCACCGCAGCTGCTTTTCGTCGTGTAGCCCTTTTCAAAAAAGCGGGCTACCGCACTCATCGTCAGATCTTCCACCTGGTTTTTGATCGCAAAGATCAGTTTGTCATTTTGGGCGTCGAGCACCATCTCCACGCTGTTTTTTTCGGGTGTCGCTGCCTCAAACGCGTTGTCCGTGAGCGTCCCTATGATCTCGACCAGCGCATGTTCTGACACCGGTGTCACAATCTCCTGGCTCAGCACCTGTATATCAATGTCGATATATCCGGGGGCACTGATGATCTTGCTGTACAGAAAACCAGCCAGTATCTTGTCCGATATCCTAAGAAGTGCCGGGTTGCAGCGCGATCTGTCCTCGTAAATCTCCCTGCAGTATGCCGACTGCGCCTCCACAAGTTCATTGTAATCCGCCATCGTCACATGCATATTTAGTATTGCATTCATATGATTATCAAACTCGTGCTGCCGTGCCCTGATATCTTTTGTCAGCTCTTCCATCGGCTTTATGTAGAGCCTGTAGATCTTCAATTCCTGCTCCTGGCGCCGGAGCGCCGCGTAATTCTGCGACCAGTCCAGAAGTCCCAACAAAATAACGGAAAAGACGATGCCGAACAGAACCATCACCTTGATATCCAGTGTGTGGCTCAGGTACAGGTCGACCAACAGATACAGCGTTATGATCAGCGCGACAGCACAAAAGATCCTGTATAAAAATTTTCTGCCAAGTTCAGCCATAACGATACACTCCTCCTCTAACTGCCGGGAACGCCATCCGCTGTCAGATCCGCAGTTTTTTCTTGATCTCATTTTTGTATGTAATACCGATCTCCACCTGTTCGCCGTTTTTCATGCTGATCAGTCCGTTCACGGTATCCACATAATCGATATAGTCCTGGTTCACGACACACATGCGGTGCACCTGCAAAAACCGCTCACCCGGCAGCTTTTCGAGCAGCTGCTTTATAGAAAGGTACAAAACCTTCATCTCCTCTTTTAAGAGCACGAATCTCACTCCCCGCGGCACCGCCTTGACGCACACGATATCCTTACAGAATATCTTGTAATTGATGCCGTCCTTCCTGACAACCACAAATTCCTCCCGCGTCTCACCCTGCTGTGACAGAAAAAGCAGTTTCCCGACCAGCTTCTGGACATCCTCCTCATTGTATGGTTTCACCAGATACTGGTAACAGTGAAGTTCCCTGTATGCAGTCAGCTCCATATTGGCCAGTGATGTGATCATGATGATCGGCGTGAAGGTGTACTCCTTTCTCATGCGAACCTCCCGCGCAAAGACTATCCCGGAAATATCGTCGTTGTCGCCAATATCCAGATTGATATCCAGCAAAAAAGCCTGAAAGGGCGGCTGCGCCTCCTCGTCAAGCGCAGCCCTTGCCTCATCCAGACTGTTTACCGGAACAGCACACACATGTCCGGATACCCTCTCTACCATCACAGTAATCGCATCTAAGCACTCCTTACTGTCCTCCAGTATCAATATCCTTGTCATGCCTGTTGTCCCCTCCTGTTCATGATCCGCCCTCAGAATATTTCTTTCTACTGCAAAGCGGTATCACTTGTACTTATTTTGACCTACTTCAAGATCTCGCCGACTGATTTTGCAAGCCCTGCCACGCCCTGGATCTCTGATGGAACGATGATCTTTGTGGCATTGCCGTTTGCGGCTTTCTCAAACGCTTCGAGTTTCTTGATGGTGAGCACTGCCTCGTCCGCGCCCGCTTCTTTCAGGAACTTGATACCTTCCGCGTTTGCCATCTGCACGACACGGATCGCCTCCGCCTGACCTTCCGCCTCACGGATCTTTCTCTCCTTCTCCGCCTCAGCGCGCAGGATCGCTGCCTGCTTCTCCGCCTCCGCCTCGAGGATCGCAGATTCCTTCTGCCCCTCTGCGACGAGGATCGTCGATTTCTTCTCGCCTTCTGCGCGAAGAATCGCCTCACGTCTCTCGCGCTCCGCCTTCATCTGCTTCTCCATCGCATTTCTGATCGCCTCCGGCGGGATAATGTTCTTCAACTCAACACGGTTGACCTTGATCCCCCATGGATCCGTGGCAACGTCGAGCGCCGATCGCATATTTGTATTGATGACCTCTCTCGATGTCAATGTCTGATCAAGTTCCATCTCACCGATGATATTTCGCAGCGTCGTCGCTGTCAGCTTTTCGATCGCCATGATCGGATTGTCCACGCCGTATGCAAACATCTTCGGATCTGTAATCTGGAAAAATACAACCGTATCAATCTGCATCGTAACGTTGTCCTTTGTGATCACGGGCTGCGGCGGGAAATCCACAACCTGTTCCTTCAGGTTCACCCGCTTTGCAACCTTGTCAAGAAACGGTATCTTGAAGTGAAGCCCTACACCCCATGTGGTATCATATCCGCCAAGGCGCTCGATAACGTACGCCGATGCCTGCGGTACGATGCGCACATTCGCCGCCAGCAGAACTATGATAATGAATAAAATGATCAACAAAATCTCTATCATACGAACTTTTCCTCCTCATAATTTTCTTTGTTTACCTGTACCTTTTGAACTGTCTCCTGCTCAGCCTTCCTCGTACTTCTCAACGATCAGCCTCACGCCTTTGATATCAACGACCTTTGCCAGGCTCCCCGCTGCAATCCTGCTCCTGTCATTGACGGCACGAACCGTCCATTCCTGACCGTTTACCACGGCACAGCCTTTTTCTGCAATATTGTCGACATCCTGCGTGATCCGCACTACCTTGCCGATGATCCCCTCATAATTCGTCCTTGTGCGCGTGTTGTTTATGTACCGCATCGCCAAGGGTCTTGTGAAGATCAGCATCCCAAGTGAGATGAACAGGAATACCGTCATCTGGAGTATGATCCCTCCGCCCAGCATGGAGACGATGATCGCTACCAGTGCACCGATCGCAAACCAGATCGTAGTCAATCCTACTGTCACGATCTCAATGATGATGAGTATGATCATTGCCGCCAGCCACACCATTGTGTATGTCATGATACCTCCTCCTTTCCTTATCCGGAAACCCGTATGTCTTCCCCTCTCCTGCGGAAGGAAAAACATTGTTCCTGATAAGTACACTTTACCGCACAATTTGGATTCGCACAATGGTTTTTGCGTGAATGCAGTGATTTTTGTATTCAATACAAAACTTACTCATTGATCCCTTTCCGGTACGCGTCAAGCTCTTTCTGAAACGCCTCCGTCTTGTGGTAGCCGCAGGAAAACATTTCAGGGCAGAACCCCCTGTAGATGCACTCCTTCACCATACAGCCCGCAAGCTCAGGCTCCGTCCTGGCAACCTCCTCCTTGACCAGCTGCCACGCCTCCCGCGTCTCCGGGCTCGCGCAGCTGCACAGGCGCTTCCGGCTGATATTGATCAATGCCTGTGCATCCGCCTCGCACGCATGATTGACAAGCGCTCCCTGCGGCAGTTCGTCGCGGCTGACTCCCGTCCTGTCGCTGCGCTGCGTTGATACCCAGTGCTCGATCCCGATCTTATGCCGCACCATGTGAACGCTCACCCACGACTTTAATCCCTTCCACCTCCAGTAGAAGTGCATCCGCCTGATCGGGGAATGTTCCGACAGGATCAGCCTTCTCTTCCACTCAGAATCAGGATATTTTCCCGTTGTCTTATTGATCGTATTCATGGCGGAATCCTTGATATCCTGCCAGTTATCCTCATGCTTAAACAAATCGATCTGCATTTTCTTTCGCTCCTTTTCGTCCGCCTCTGTGGGCACTCTGTTCAAGATCACTCCCGTTCCTGCTTTGCCTCTGAAAGTCTCTTTACTTTCGCTTCGATCTGTGCTCTCTCCATAGATAATTCCCTGATCAGATGATATAATGACCAGCTGGCATTCTGGGGCGTTATGACCGCCTTGAGCTTTGTCGGTGTCATCCCTACTTTTTTATAAGAAAATAAAAATTCATCCAGCTTTTTATCCGGTATGCCTGAAAAAATAATGATCTCCGGCATGCAGAATATCGCTGGCGCCTTCGCCTCCTTCGCCGGGTCAAGCGGCTCAATGTTCTTCGCCCCGATAAGCGTTCCGACCTGCGTGTTCAGATCCGATGGTTTCAGCTGCTTTGTCCCGATGGACATACTCATGCAAAGCACCTCCATCTGTATCCTTTTCTTTTCATCCTGCACATAGTACAGAACCATGCTTTTCTGTGTCTCTTTCATATAGTATATCCATCCTCCCTATAAAAATTTGTCGATTGCGTTTTTCAATTCCTCGATCGACTCCGTGTCATTCTCCTTCACCGCCTCTACAATACAATGATCGATGTGACCTATGATCTTGGACATTCTGTTCAGGACTGCCTTGGTCTCCTTATGCGTGTGTGAATGTGTATGGCTATGCACGATCCCATGTTCATGCATCCTGTCGTGTGTCAATTCCTTCTCCATCCTGTCCTCCGTCAAATGCCTTCTGACAGCCTTATAACAAAAAGTCCGCCAATATCCTATTGCTGACATCAATCCCGGCGTCTGTCAGCCATATGCGGCCGCCGCTTCGCATCAGCATGCCCTCTTTCTCCCACTTGCACAGTGCCCCGCCGTAGATATCGTTTATCTCCAAGCCAAAACTGTCTGCAAATTCCAATGCAGACACCCCCTCTGTCATACGCAGCCCCAGAAACATAAATTCTTCCATACGGTCTTTCTGCGATAACTTTTGTACATCCTCTTTTATGTCTGCTCCGCGGTCTTCTTTTGCACATCCATGCTCCTCTTTGCGCGCATATACCGACGCTGTCCCTTTCGCTATAGTGCATTCATCTGTACAGTTACCGCACATGCTGTCAATGTCCTTCTCAAAAGCAAGGATATAGCGCTCCATGCTGTCCGTGTTTTTCCAGCGCACATTGCCCACCATGGAGGCTGCACCCAGCCCAAAACCAACATACGCTGCAGTGTGCCCGATCCCCCGCTGCCAGTAGATGCAATTGTGCCTGCACGCATATCCCGCTTTCGCATAGTTTGATATCTCATAACGCCGATAGCCCTTTTCTGCCAGGATCTGCTTGGTCATCTGATACATCCGCCTGTCCTCGTCCTCATCCGGTACAGGCGGATATTCGTCCAATCTGTCGTGCAGACGCGTTCCCTCCTCAATGATCAGGCTGTAGGCTGATATATGCTCTGGCTGTAGCGCAGTCACTTTCCCAAGCGTCCGAACCCAGCTATTGATATCCTGTCCCGGAAGCGCTGACATCAGATCGATATTGATATTTGCAAAACCGGCGTCCCTCGCCTGTCGATACGTCCGCAGGAAATCCTCATACGTATGAATGCGGCCCAACAGTTTTAGCTCCGCATCGTCCGCGGACTGCAGACCAACACTCAGCCTGTTTATCCCGGTTTCCTTCAATCCAAAGAGTTTGTCGCCGTCCGCCGTTCCCGGATTCATCTCCATCGTTATCTCGACATTGCCGCTTATGTGGTAATCCCGTCTCAGCACATCAAGAACCCCTGCGATCTCGTCCGCATCCAGGATGGACGGCGTCCCTCCCCCGATGAAGATTGTCTGCACCTCATATCCTGTATAGCGCGCTGCCTCCATTGCGATCTCTCTTCGCAGCGCAGCCATATACGCCTGCTGCCGCGGTCTTGTTCCTGGTCCTGACAGGAAATCGCAGTAGGCACATTTCTGGACACAAAACGGAATGTGAATGTACACACCGATCGAACGCATCACGTTCCCCTCCTCCATGCCGCTGTCAACTTTCCATCTTTACTATATTATAACAGACTGCATGACTTATTCAAGTTATTTATCTGCGCTGTCTCTTTGTATTCTCTATACTAATTTGTATTGGTGTAGTATTTTCTAAAAGAATACAAGCCTGTTCAGAAAATGTTCTTGAAACATATTTTCCGAACAGGCTTTGTTTAAAGACAATCCCAGTTACTTTGTGAGTACTCCCGCAAAGTCCAGGAATAGAAAGAAAATAGAGCTGATATAGATATTATAATAAATGTAGATATGATCAGGATGATCTTTATAACAGATTTCTTCATTGTACACCTCTTATTTTGTAAAATCATAGGTACTTTCTGTTGTTAATAGAATTAGATATGGACAAAATCCCCCTAATAGCTTTTCCTAATCCATCTTGCTAAAAAAGAAATCCTCAAGCATCAAACACAAACAGTGATAAATCGGAAGATGCAGCTCCTGTATTTTATACGTTTCTGTTTCCTCCACAGGAATTATCACATCTGCCAAATCTTTTAATCTTCCGCCGCCCCTCCCAGTTAGCCCAACAATTTTTATCCCTTTTGCTTTTGCTGTAACAGCTGCATATAAAATATTTGAAGAATTACCAGATGTGGATATTGCCAAAAGTACATCGCCAGCCTCGCCATACCCATTTACCTGTTGTGCAAAACACATACTACCGTCTACATCATTTAAAAAGGCAGTATTCAGACTATTGTGGTTGTTCAATGCAATAGTCGGTAACGCCTGCTGAAGTCTGTCTGCAAGCTCCGCACCTTTTTCTGAATCCACCAACCGCAGACGTTTTGCAAAAACTTCATCGATCTTCCTCGGCAGTTTAAATCCTTTCATCAGTTCCCCGGCAATATGGTCGGCATCCGATGAACTCCCGCCATTTCCCGCAATCAAAAGTTTTCCTCCTGACTCAAAACTCTTTTTTATGATATCAAATGCCTTAACTATTTCATTATTGTTTATATCCAAAATAGGATATCGTTTCATTAAATCCCTAACATATTTATCCATGTTTCATTTTCCTTACTTATGCAAAATATATTCTACACAATCAAGTAAAGTCGCATATGTTGGTACACCAGCTACTTGATCGCGTCCAATATGCACTGCTCTACACCCTGCATTTCTGCCTGCTTCAATATCACTAAGACTGTCACCGATCATCCATGATTGCCCTAAATCAATATTATATTTCTCAGCCGCTTCTAACAGCATACCTGGTTGCGGTTTTCTGCACGCACATTCTACTTTGTATTCTGATCTTTCTCCTTTAAAACCTTTAGCAGGGTGATGTGGACAATAAAAGATATCGTCCACGTAGGCTCCATCATTACCAAGAAGTGTTTCCATCTTATTATGAATTTCATTTAGTTCATCTACTGTTATCTCTCCTCGTGCAATAACAGGTTGATTTGTAACAACAAGTACAAGATATCCTTGCCGATTCAATAGTTTAATCGCTTCCGATACCCCATCCGACAGTTCAAAATCTCCAATATCTGCCAGAAAACCAACGTACTTATTTATTGTTCCATCACGATCCAGAAACACCGCTTTCTGTTTATGTGACAGGTTTCGATCGTCGATCACCCCAGCACAAATATCCTCTGCAACTTCATAAAAACGATCAGGTGTCCCCATATCCCTTATGTACTCTGGTGAATCATATATATACAAATTCCTCTCGGCGATCAGCGGTTTTAATACATCTCTGTCCAAATCTCTTTTTGCCAGAATTTCAAAGCGTTCCAACAGTTTAGGCGAAATCATGTGCAGACCTGCATTCACACGATTTCTATACCACTTACGCGTTTCTTCCTTGGTTAGCCATTTAGTCACCACACCATCCTTATCCGCAATAATAATGCCACTATCATACGGATGATTATTTGGATGAGTAAGTATAGTCACAAGCCCCTCATTCCGCAAATGTGCATCCTGAAACCTCTTCATGTCCACACTAAAAATGGAATCCCCATTCATAAGCAAAAAGTCTTCAAAAATATTGTTCCTCAGATAATATAACGCTCCCGCCGTTCCAAGCGGGCTTTCCTCGCGTATATAGGAAATCTGTACACCGAATGCACCTCCATCTTCAAAGTATTCTTCTATGATATTCCCCAGGTAACCAATAACCAGAACTATGTCCGTAATCCCCTGTCCTGCAAGACACTCAATCTGATACTGTAATACTGGTTTACCGTGTATCGCGATCATTGGTTTGGGAACTTCCGCATTTACAGAAGCGATGCGTGTTCCCTTTCCACCTGCCATAATCACTGCTTTCATAATTTCATCTCCAACAATTAATCTTCTTATACTCTTCGGCGGCATAGTAAAGTACTCTTGTTCCACAATTTTCAAACACAAAAGGTATGTACAACAGGTTACTCATAGCTTGTTTTACTGTTTCTTGATACTCATCCTGTACATAAAAGATCAAAAAACCGCCTCCACCTGCACCTAACAGTTTACCTCCTAAAGCGCCTGCCCTCATTCCTCTCTCATATAGTTCATCGATTGTTTCCGTCGAAATCCTTGAACCCGTCTTCCTCTTTAATTTCCAAGTATGATTCAGCAAACGACCAAACTCATCAAGATCTGTATTTTTATCAGTAAGCACTTTTTCCGCTTCATCCACTAACCAATACATCTCTGACAGATACTTGTCTCTATCTATACTTTTACCAATACTGTTGGCTGATTGAATCTCTGCCGAAAAACGTGTAAACCCAGTAAAGAACATCATAAGTTTCTGGTTTAATCTCTCTTTACGTTCAGGTGAAATGATAATTGGCAGCACTTCGTATCCATCAGGTCCAAAATTGATCCTATTCAACCCACCAAACGAAGCAGCTATCTGATCCTGCCATCCCCCAGTTTCGTCACAGAGCACACGTTCAAGATAAATTGCCTGATCAGCAAGCGTGCGCTTATCCACATATTTTCCCTTTAAAGCGTAGAATGCATTGAGCATACCAACTGCAAAGGAACTGCTTGTCCCTAGCCCGGATCGGGCGGGAAGATCCGCCTCATAAGTCAACCTGATCTCATGCATATCGAGCAATTGCATTGCATTTTTTATAAGCGGATGCCGAATATCATTTATGTCTGTCACTCGCTCTATTTTTGAATACGAAAGTTCTGTGCTGTAATCAAAGAAACGTGGCAGATGACGTACGTTTATATAGCAGTATTTATCAAAAGTCGTTGAAATGACTGCCCCTTTATTTTCCTTGAAATAATTTTCCATATCTGTTCCGCCGCCGAAAAAGGACATACGGAATGGTGTTTGAGTTATAATCATAATTTATTTTCTCCACACATATATGCCTTAATAAATAATTTATTAAATACTTATTTATATTTTTAACCAAGAGCATATTCTATCTGTTATCTTAAATTTCTTCTCTATTTTTTTCCAGAAAAAAATGTAAAGCGAAGCAAAAACATATGATATTAATAAAACAATAATAATATTTACCGGAATTATCACTTTAGAATCACCATCAACTCCAATAACACTTTTAACAATTTTATTTAGTATATGCCATACCCCCGCATGAATTAGATAGATATATAATGTTACTCTTGCCAGACTACTAAAATCTTTATTTATTTGAAGTATGGAAAAACCTGAAAAAATTAATATCGAAGCAATTACAATCAGTGGACTGTATGGTGTAATTAATTCAATTTTCAATTCTGTATCGATTATACCATTTATTGCTTGCAAATAGCGAAAATATGTTGTTACCAATTCTACAATAACACCTAATACTATTAGCAAAATCCCTTTGAAATTACTTTTATTATTCAAGAATCTTTTACGCAAAATATATCCCAACATGAAATATCCTAAATAACAAAATGAAAGACCTATGTTCCAACTAAATTGATACCTGCTAGTACACACACTTAAACATGCACACGGAACAAATACCCATACAACTTTTTCAAAATATATTTCACCTACATTATTCTTAAAAATAATAATAAAAGGTGCAAATAAATAAACGCCTATAAGCATATAGCAATACCACATATGATAAAATGGTTCGCCTCTAAACCAACTTTTTATCGCATTACTCAGCACCGCCATCCCCCCCCCGTATTATGGGTGTAATATTATAAACAAAATATATTATGCTTGAGAGTTGAAAGTTCTATCAAAAAAATAACTCTTCCATATGGATTTATGGT
>CAJUES010000010.1 GCA_910585765.1 uncultured Lachnospiraceae bacterium
TTAGCAATCAATTTTTTAAGGAGATTATGCTCCTGCTTTGGCTTTTTATCCGTTTGTGGTATTTTTTCTAGCGTTCTTTCCTCGCTTGGTTCTGTAACCATCTGTACCACTTCTTTCTCAAAAAACTTTGCCGACAGTTTCCTCGCCTTATCCAATACTTTAGAAATCAGCAACGCCAGCGCCGTAACAGCAGTCATTATAATACTTCCCAGACGTTCCGGCTGACTGCCGAATATATCAACGGATTCTCTGATGCGGTCTGTGATATATTTTTTCTTTATCTGTTGTATCTCCGTTTCAGAAACACCGCTGACAATTGCAAAGCCAAATTGCCACGGCAATTTGGCTTGTCTACCTCACAATTCCAGCGCATACGCATTTCATTATCGGTCTGTATCTGTTCCGCTTTCGGGTTATTTTTCCCTATCTTCTTGGTAGCAAGATACAATCTGCTGTTGTCGAACACATGGAGTTTTTCTTTGTCATCTTTTACAAGAAGGTTGATAAGGTCAGTATAGAAATGCTTTACCTCGTCAACAAAATTCTCCTGCTTGAACAGCTTGTCCTTGGCAGTAAAGAGATTGCGCTCATATACTTCGCCTTTCTTCACGATTTTACAGCCTTTGCGGACATTTCCGTTTTCGTCAAATATCTCTTTTTTGGTGCGGACGTGTTTTCCCTGTTCGTTATAGAACATATTGCGTGTGGCAGTTTTTTCTATGGGTTCGGGCAACAGTTCCCGTTCCTGGATAAATGACAAACACCTGCGCTAATTCTTTTGTCCCGTCATCCCCAAAATCATAATACTGAAAATTGATGGATTCCGTCTTTTCCCCAAACAGCTCATATCCCTCTATGAATATGATATCATCTCTTTCGAAGTCCGCCAGATCCTCCTCTGAGAGTTCCCACGCCTCCATAACTTCATCCATACTCATATCCCATGTCGTTTTCGGAAATTCCAGCTTTTCATTTACCTTATTCGGGGTACAGGAACACAGCACGAGTGCCATCAAAAATGTTATGATACCGTATTTTTTCATCTTAATCCCCCATGCCGCCTTTGGCGGCAGTCTTTTGCGTTTTTTGTCAGCGGACGCTCTCGATCACACAAGCGTGCTCTTTCGACTTTTTGTCGTAGTCGATCCCCACCAGCAGGATTTCACCTGAATACTCCCTGAGCGATTCGGGGTACTGCTTTTTCCTGATCTGTGCGACCGCCGCCTCCGCGCTCTTGTCCCATTTCAGCTCCACCACGATCACGGGACGCCCCGGGTGGTTTGACCGGGGCAGGTATACGATGTCGGCCAAACCTTTCCCCGCGGGAAATTCGCGGATCGGCTTGTGATAGTACCGGAAGGCGGAGATCAGCGCGATCATGATCGTGCAGGAAAGGGAATTTTCGTCATTGTATTCAATGCTTGACACAAAATCATTGTGCACGCTCTGGATCTGCCTTGCGGTCTCTGCCGCATCTCCTTCCATCACGGCACCAAGAATCCTCCCGGAAACTTTCATAAACCGCGACAAGTCATCGCTCTCGTTGTCCTCCATATACTGATAAAAAACTTCCTGAATCTCCTTATTCGGAACATACGCCTCCTGTGTTTTTGCATCATATGCAAAATATCCCAGATGGATCAGCGCAGTGAGCACTTCACTCTTATTTTTAAAAAACTGCAGGTCATTTTTGCCGTTTGACACATTGACGGCTACCCGGTTCCCGGAGAGCATCCTGATGATATCCTCGCGGAGTCCGTCAAAATTTCTGCTGATCAGGTCGTCGATATCCCCGTAAGTGCCCGTGACCGACCAGTACTGCTGAAACCGCTTCGTCGAGACCGCGCGCACGACGGACAGCGGATTGTACATCGCGATCCCATTGAAATCATAGCCATTGTACCACTCTTTCATCTGTTCAAAATCCACGCCTGCTCTCTCGCAGAGCGAAAAGACCTCCTCCTCCGTAAACCCGATATCCTGCGCCAGATCCATCGGGTTTGTCATCGTGTACTCCATGAAATTGTTGACGGCGGACTGCTCTTTCGTGCGCACGATCGGCATGATACCCGTCAGGTATGCCAGGCGGATATATGACTTGGCGGCATTGTTCTTGAACAATCCCCTCAGCATCTCCGTGTATGCGCGCCTGTGGGGATCCTCCTCTCCAAACTCCCGAATGGGATAGTCCCACTCATCGAAAATAATGACAAACCGGCTGCCTTTTTTATCATAGATCGCTGACAGCGCATTCATCACGGACATTTCACCCAGCTCAATATCCGCATATTCTGTCTGCAGCTCCCTCACGATCTCTCTGCTGATATACCTGTTCGGTTCCTCGTTTTCAAACTCCGCCTCTTTAAACTGCGCCTGAATGTCGACAAAGATCGTATCATACGCGTTCATGCTCTCAAGAAACAGCGCGTCCTTGACGCACTTGAGCGGAGCAAATAAATGCCTCGAATCCGCTCCCTTGCTGAAATACGCGACGAGCATATCCGCAGTCACGGATTTTCCAAACCGCCGCGCCCTGCTGTTACAGACAAATTTTTCGGTGATATCCTTTTTCAGCAGCTTGTTGATCAGCTGTGATTTGTCCACAAAATACTGCGTCCGGGAAAATTCCGCAAAATTTTGATTTCCGATATTTAGATAAAGCCCCATACCGTCCTCCCATTTTCCGATGCCCGCCTTTCAAGATACGCCCTGGTACTCCATCTCCTTGATCACGGTCTAAGTCCCATACCGCCCTCGAGCGTGAGTGTCTCACCCGTCATGTACTTAAAGTCGGGCGATGCGAGCTGTACGCACACGCGGCCGATCTCCTGCTCTGCGTCTCCGTAATGCCCTGCGGGCGGCATCTTGACATTCTCCTTGAACGCGTCAGGATATGCCTTCTCGAACTGCTCGAGCTGTGCCGTCCATGCCAGCGGGCAGACAATATTGACATTGATGCCGTCCTTTGCCCACTCGGTCGCCGCCACGCGCGTCAGTCCGCGGATCCCTTCCTTGGCAGCGGCGTAAGCACACTGTCCGAAATTGCCAAACAGTCCCGCGCCGGAGGCAAAATTGATGACAGAACCCTTTGACGCTGCCAGATGCGGATAACATGCCTTCATATAGTAAAAAGCGGCGTACAGTCCCGAGTACAGCGCGAGGTTGAACTGGTCTGTCGTGTGCTCTGCCAGCGGCACGCCCGAAGCGGACGCCTGCGCATTGTTGATCAGCACATCGATGCTGCCAAACGTGTCGATCGTCTGCTTCACGACGTTGCCCACCACTTCCTCATTGTCCGCACCGGCGTTGACATCCGCCTGGACGATCAGGACCCTGATGCCATAGAGCCGCTCCAGTTCCTCCTTCGCGTCCTCGAGTTTCTTCACATTTCTTCCGGTGATCACCAGATTGGCGCCCTCTTTTGCGTATGCGGTCGCGATGCCATAGCCGATCGATCCGCATCTGCCGTCACTCAGGACTGCCCTGCCTGCACCTGTGATGATCGCTGTCTTTCCTGTTAAAAATCCCATTTCCCAAATACCTCCTTTTTGAATCAGGCGCCGCCCCGCTTTCGCGGCGGGAATGGCGCTGTTTGCCAGCTGATATTTTTATTATATCCTAATATTGGGAAAATAGATAGTGCGAATCGAGAGATTTCCCCATCTCCGACACTTCGCTGTACGCCCCCGTCCCAAACTCAAATACACGGATCCGGTGCGGCAAAAAATTGACAGCAAGTCCTCCCGTCATTATAATACAATCATAAGACGACTTGAAAACATACCTTTAGGAGAAAACGCATGAAAAAGAAATTCTATAGTATCGCCTGCCTGTGTGGTCTCATCATTGTGCTGTTTTGTCTTTTTGCAAAACAGGATAACACTCCCGGGACAGCAATATTTCAGGCAACTGTGATAAAAGCAGACACCAATTCGATTCTGGTAAAACCTGTGGAGGGATATTCGGAATTTCATTCGTCAGATCAGTTTCACATACCAAATGGGGAACAGCTTGTATTACAGGCTGGCGATCTTTTGGAGATCACTTACGATGGAGAAATAGCAGAGTCTTATCCTGCACAATTAGGAAAAGTATATAAAATTGTATTAGTGGACTAGTGCTCCATCCAGACAGAAATTAGAATCGTGAACTGCCTGTTTCGCACCATTGCGTCGTTAAAATTTCTAGACGATGCCACCGCACCGCTGTCGAAATTTTGCCTCGCACTGGCACGAATCATGCAGCCCACAAATCTAATGAACCGACAAACAAAGAGTTCGAAATAATAAACACACCAGCTGTCGCGAAGGAACTGTCATTTTCAATCAAAATCATATTCTCGAATGTCGCCAAATGACTTATCCAGTAAATGTTGCTCAAAAATTACTTTAGCATAATCAACCAATGACTGTTGCATGAATAAATCAGACACCGCTTCATAAGTTTTACTGACAAATACCAACGACTCAATTTCTCCGTCAGTGACAGTTTCCTCGAATCGTTGCAGCAAAGTCTCCTTCGTTAATCCTATGTTTGCTGTATAACAAATACCCACCGTGGACTGGTTGTCCCGTATATAAATATACTTTTTGTCATCAATCGATACGATATCTTCACTGGTAAGACCGATTTCTTCCTTGCACTCTCTCAGGAATGTATGTACTGGATCCCCATCGAAAATATCTTCCTCAGATAGTCCTCCTCCAATACATTGGATCACATCCGGAAAAGAGGTATGTTTAGACATTTTTCCCAAAACATAATAGCCATCCCTGGTAACAATATTGCCGCCAACTGCTACAGCCCTGCATTTTGTTATCTTCTCATTCTTATGATTCATTACATATGTCATATGAGAATAACGTGTTTTCTCAAGTTCTATTTTTATTCCATGTGATAATTTCTTCACAGATTTGACACTTAAAACTACTCCATCAAATAAATTGGGATTTTTATCTACTGCTTCTTTCCA
The DNA here is from genome assembly GCA_910585765.1 of uncultured Lachnospiraceae bacterium. Taxonomy (GTDB): domain Bacteria; phylum Bacillota; class Clostridia; order Lachnospirales; family Lachnospiraceae; genus COE1. Next base: position 4,973 of record CAJUES010000010.1, read on the forward strand.
ATATGTGCTGATTGTGTTGATTTCCGCTTCACTTAGAGAAATCTCTGTTTCGCTGAGGCAAAAATAGACTTTATCGTTGCACACAAATACTTTCGTATTATTTCCGCAAACATACTGCGAGCTCACTGTTCTATATACCTCCATCTTTATATACATTTTGTATACATTATTTCAATCTTATTTCTATCAACCTTCGCGCTTCGTCCTCTCGATTTGTCTTATAACATCTACATACTGATCATGATTATATCTCAACTGTTCAATAAAGCAGCCAGCACTTACAAGACATCAACTTCTATCTCAATATCCTCTTTTCCTGCATATTCGTCCGGATATGTCTCCATCTGGCAGCCAAAAGCGACTTCATCGTCACAAACGCCAGTCCTGAGCATAGAAATCATCAGCACAAGCTCTCGATCACGCACGCGTGCTCCTTCGTCTTTTTATCATAATCAATTCCCACCAGCAGCAGCCCGCCTGCATAATCTTTCAAAGACTCGGGATATTGCTTCTTCCGGATCTGTGCGATCGCCGCCTCCGCGCTTTTGTCCCACTTTAGCTCCACCACGACCACAGGGCGGTTGGGATGGTTTGTGCGGGGCAGATAAACGATGTCGGCAAAGCCTTTCCCCGTAGGAAATTCGCGGATCGGTCTGTGATAATACGAAAACGCCGCGATCAATGCGATCATGACTGTACAGGAGAGCGAATTTTCATCATTATACTCGATACTGGGTATAAAGTCATTGTGCACACTCTGGATCAGCCTGGCAGTCTGTTCCCCGTCCCCTGTCATGACCGCCTCCAGAATCCTTTCTGAAAGCTTCATAAACTGCGCCATTCCATCGTTTTTACTCTTTTTGACTGATTTGTAAAATACGGCATGAATCTCTTTGTTTGGTATATATGCCTCCTGCGTGTCCTCATCATAGGCGCAGTAACCCAGATGGATCAGCGCCGTGATCACCTGCTCCTTGTCCTCAAAGATCTGCAGGTCATTGATGCCGTTATCCACCTCCACCGGTATTCTATTTCCCGAGAGCATCCTGATGATATCCTCACGAAGTCCGTCAAAATTTTTGCAGATCAGGTCATCGATATCCCCGTAGGTGCCCGTGACCGTCCAGTACTGCTGAAACCGCTTTGTCGAGACCGCACGCACGACAGACAGCGGATTGTACATCGCGATCCCGTCTAAATTGTAGCCATTGTACCACTCTTTCATCTGTTCAAAGTCTACGCCGGCTCTCTCGCAGAGCGAGAAGACTTCCTTCTCCGTAAATCCGATATCCTGTGCCAGATCCATCGGGTTTACCATCGTGTACTCCATGAAATTGTTGACAGCAGACTGCCCTTTCGTGCGCACGATCGGCATGATACCCGTCAGGTATGCCAATCGGATATATGATTTCGCGGCATTATTCTTGAACAATCCCCTCAGCATCTCGATATACGCCAGTCTGTCAAAATTCCCCTCATCCAGTTCCCGTATGGGATAGTCCCACTCGTCAAAAATGATGACAAAGCGGCTCCCTGTCTCATGATAAATCTCAGACACCGCATTCATCAGCGCCGTCTCCTCTAACGCAACATCAGCATACTCTTCCTGAAGTTCTTTCACAATCTTTCTGTTGATATAATCGACCGGTTCCTCGCGCTCAAATTGTGCCGCTTTGAACTGTGCCTGAATATCCACAAAAATCGTGTCATATGCATTCATGCTCTCGAGAAACAACGCATCTTTCTCGCACTTCAACGGTTCAAACAGGCTCCTCGAATCCGTCCCCTTACTGAAATACGCGACGAGCATATCCGCGGTCACAGATTTTCCAAACCGGCGCGCCCTGCTGTTACAGACAAATTTTTCTGTGATATCCTTTTTCAGCAGTTTGTTGATCAGCTGTGATTTGTCTACAAAATATTGCGTCCGGGCAAGTTCCGCATAATTTTGATTTCCTATATTTAAAAAGCGTCCCATACAAGCCTCTCTTTCTGCGATGTATCATATCATGTCAGTACTGCGTATTTCCGATTCCATTACACCTTCCTGCCAAAATACCGCCCCGTGCACTGCTTATATGCGCGATACGCCTCGCCGAACACGGTCTCCAGATACTTCTCCTCCTGCAGGATCTGCAGATGCAGCATCGCGATCACCCATATCGTGAAGATCAATAAGATCCCGTTAAAATACATCAGCAGGATCCCCACGTACATCAGGTCAAATCCGAGAAAAGCCGGATTCCTGCTGTATCGGTAGATGCCGTGCGAGACAAACTCCGTCCTGTCCGTCTCCGGTATCCCCGCACGCCAGCTATCACGCATCGTCAGCACTGCAGCCAGGAAAACAGCATCTCCTGTGAACCCTGCCAGAACCCCTGCGATCCTCACCCAAGACGGCATATGACCCCACCCGAGCAGGATCGAAGCCAGCTCCACCGGGACGATGAGGAGTGTCGCAGCCGACATGATGATCTCGGTCCGGCGCACCGACCGCTCCTTTCCGCGCCCGCCGACCTGTGTTGTCCGGATCCCATGCCGTTTCTGCGCAAGCATTTTTGCAAAATAAATCCCGTAAAAGATCATCATGACCAAAAGTGCGGGGATAACAAACAGACTGTCCCATCTGCCAGCCAAAAAGATGGCTGTCGGCCCGTCTGCCCCGCCGATCACCGAAATTCCCCTGTCAAAATCCATCCTCGTATTTCCCTCCCTGCCCGCCGCGCCGGACACCCGTCAGCAGCATTTCCCCTGAATATGTCATTCAGATCATATCCATTGTATCACGACACAGGGCGCACACCAAGACCAAATCAGCAAAAACCTGAATGTACGAGAGCGCAAAGGCGGAACAATATCCTAAAACTGGAAAAAAAGATAATCTAACGTTTCCGGTCTCCGATACTCCCCCGTACTATAATCGTGTACAAGGATCTGATGCGGTTCTTCCAGCGATATCCAGATATCATAAGCTGCCTCTTCCAGTTCCCCCTGCATAAGGATCGTATGACCAAGCTTCCAGTATCCTGCATCGTCGCCTGACAAAAAGGTCACGCCGTACGAAATCCCTTCCATCCCGTCGACAATATCCAGCCCCTGGATCGGACTTAACAACACTTTCTCCCGATCCCAGCCGGGATTGACGCGCTCATAGATCTCATCCTCCAGTTCACTCATCAGCCCGATATGGTCGTTCTGCCAGTCGTATATCCTGAAATTGTCGTAATCCGAACCGACAATGTAGAGCACTTTTCCTTTCATATCCGGTATCGTAACGGAAAACTCTTGCTCCTCCTCCCCAAAAGGCAGTGTTTCCGCCGCATAGACAAACAAGTCGACGCGGGCGCCAGTGCTCGGATTCTCCTTCCACACCACACGGCTGATCCGGCAGCCGGCATACGTCATATAACCGTTTACCGTGAGGCTGTCCGTCGCCTCATCGTACTCGGCACTGGTAATCCGCACTGCCCCCTGCTCCAGCAGGCTTCCCACGACATAAACCTTGAGAAAGACGCCGATGACAAGCGCTGCCAGCAGCAATCCACCAAGCGCGGCAGCAGCCCTGAGATACAGGGTACGGCTGCGTATCTTTTTAAATCCATCAAGGGCAGCCTGCTCCTCGGGTGTGGATCGCTCTGCCATTTCCTCCTTCATTTCCGTAAAAATACGCCTGCACTCCCCACAGTCCTCCAGATGCTCCCTCACGGCACTGCTGCCCGTCTCGCTGATCACGCCGTCGATATATCCCGGCATCAGATCCCTGACAATATCACAGTTCATACTTTTCCAGCTCCTTTCTGATCTTCTGTTTCGCGCGGTAAAACACTGTCCTGCTCCAGTTCTCGCTCTTTCCCAGGATCTCCCCGATCTGGCGGAATGAGAGCTCCCCGGTCATGCGATACAGAACAACCTCCCTCTCCAGCTCCGGCAGAAGATGGATCGCGCGGTACAACTCCTGCGTGCGCTCCCCGCGGATCACACTTGTCTCCCCGTCCGCGCCGGAGGTGTCGGGAAGTTCCTCTGGCAGCTCCGCAAAGTCCATCCGCTTCCTCCTGCGCAGGTCCTGCCACAGGAGATGCTTTGCGATCTGGCAGAGCCAGACAGACAGCTTGCAGGAACCATCATAGCGGGCGATCGAATCCACCGCGCGCAGAAACGTCTCCTGCATCAGCTCCTGCGACCAGTCCGCATCATGTGTGTGCGAATACAGAAAACGGTACACCAGTTCTGCATACTCCTGATATACGGCTTCCATGTCGGCACCGCCCTTATCCTTTTTGTGCATCTTCCCACCTCCTACCCCTTATATCCCATTTTACAGCCATTCGTTTCAGATTCAAATCAAATAAAAATACGTAATTTCACGCCCATGCCAACGCAGCGGAATACTTTTGTTGTTTGCGACAAATAAAATTTGACATTAAGATATCGCATAATTATAATACAATATATATACTTTCTGCAGGCTGTACCCCGAATGATGCGCCCAAAATGCCGTATCTTCCATGGCGGCATCATGCGCTGTTGCCAGTGTAATCCGCAGCGGACGGACATGCCCTGCGGCCGGACCGATAATAATATCATCTCCCGCGAAAGCGTCTGGTATGAAGACCATGCGGGTAAAACAATGGCATCCGCTCGCGAACAGGCAGACCATGCGGTAAATTTTACAGACAAAAGCAACCGCCATAGCAGTGACCTTTTCATATAATAAATTACAAGGAGAATGCAAATGCTCAGAAACAAAGATATCTTAGAATTAAAGAGGCGCTTTAAGAAAGAGGCCTGCACTTTCACCAGAATGTGCGGGTGCTACGTGGACGCGAACAAAAACAAGATCGTGGAATTGAACGAGACCTTTCTGAACCTCGAGGACGAAGAGTTTTTCAAGTACCTCGAGATCGCCAAAAAAGCCCTCTCCGGCACCATCGGCAACAACCTGCTGGAGCTGAACTTTGCCAGGGAGGAGGAGGAACCCGGCGGAAAACAGCAGTATCTGCTGGGACTGCGGGAGAGCGGGCTGAAAAATCCCGACCTGTTAGAACACCTCTATGACATGATCATCGACAATTATGACTACGTGGGCAACTATCTGATCCTGGTCTTCCACGACGCATACGATGTGATCACCAAGACGAACGACGACCTCAAGCTCGACGAGTCCGAGGAGGTCTTTACCTATCTGCTGTGCGCCATCTGCCCCGTCAACCTGTCGAAACCGGGTCTTGGCTACCGTGCCGACTTAAACCGCATCGGCATCCGCATACAGGACTGGGTCGTAGGTGCTCCCGATGTCGGATTTCTGTTCCCGTCCTTTGTGGAGCGCTCGACAGACATCCACTCGCTTACATATTATGTCCGGGACGCCAAGGATTCCCACCGCGACTTTATCGAGACCGCACTCGGCTGCGGCGCAAAGCGGACGGCAACCGAGGAGCACAACACGTTCAGCAGCATTGTGAAGACCGCGATCGCCCCGATCATCGAGGACAGCGACGCGATGCTGCTCAACATCCAGGAGAAGTTAAACGATCTCGCGGAGGAGCACGATGCAGCGATGGAAGATCTGGTTCTCGTCGAACCGGAGGATTTCACGCTCACCGCCGAGATGATCAGTGAAGTGTTTGCGGACAGCGCGGTTCCCGACGCCGCCGTGATGCAGATCCAGAACCATTTCACAGAGGAATTCAGCGACAAACCGCCCGTGGTGAAAAATCTCGTGAACGAGAAGGCGATCGAAAAAAACAATAAAGAGAAAAAAGAGATCAGGCTCCTCGAGGAAGTCGCAACCTTAAAGCAGGAACTCCAGGACACCCGGCAGGAGAACGAGGAAAAGACAGAACAGATCGAGACGCTCGTGAAGATGGAAGCGCCCGTCGATCCCGAGGAGGCAAAGAACTGGGCGGAGGTCTTCCTGCGCATGAAGCCCGACAAGGCAGAACAGGTCAAATTCGAGACGATCGACGGTCAGAAATATCTCATGATCCCCATGGAGGAACATGAGCACATCAATTTAAACGGCGTTGAAAAATAAAGGAGGATATCAGCATGCCCAGAGCAGGTTCCGGCGGCGGACGCACATCATCCCCCCGCCGCTCATCAGGAGGTCACTCGTCATCGCGCAGCTCAGGAGGCCACCGCATCAGCAGCCGCAGTTCCGGCAGCAGCCGGGCAGGAAGCGCGCGCAGTACCGTCTTCCGTTCCAGCAGTTCGTCGTCATACCGCCGCAGTGCACCGCCCCCGCCATCATTTGGAGGCACCAGAACGCCGCCCCCGCCGCCATTTCAAGGCCCGGGAATGCCGCTCCCGCGCCGATACAGCGGCAGGACCTACCGGGGTAATTATTACGGCGGTTCCCCCAGCAGTCCCGCAGTGTCCGTCATCGCGTCCGTCATCGTCCTTATCGTCATACTGTTTTTTGTGTCGGTATTTTTCTCAGCGATATCCTCCGCCGGCAGATCCAACGGTTCTGCTCTCCCCGCCAGCACGAGAAACCGCGAGAAATTAAACGCGGGGCTGTCCTTCGACAGCGGCTGCATCGTCGACGAGATCGGCTGGTTTGACTCCGTGTCTGCGGCAGGAAGACAGCTGCGGACCTTTTATGACAAGACGGGCGTGCAGCCGTACATCGTACTGCTGCAACATCACCCTGAACTGACCACGGATTCCCAGAAAGAGTCCTATGCGCAGGATTATTACGAGGACAATATCGACAACGAGGCGACGTTCCTCTACATGTACTTCGCGGAGGAAGATGTGGACAATGATGTCGGATATATGTGCTACGTGAACGGCAAGCAGGTGGATTCCGTCATGGATGCGGAGGCGGTCGACATCTTCTGGGGATATCTTGACCGCAACTGGTACAGCGACATGTCCACAGACGAGCTCTTCGTGAATGCCTTTACCAGGACGGCAGAGACGATCATGGCAAAGACCAGAACAAAGACTGATATCATCTTTATCCTGGTCGCAGGTGTTGTCATCATAGGCATCATCGCCGCCGTCATCACCGCCATGAAGACCAAGCGCAGACACGAGCGCGAGCGGGCGGAGGAGACACAGCGCATCTTAAATACGCCGCTGCCTGATGATCCGCTGAGTTCACAGGGGAAAACGCAGACAAACAACAATATCCAACTGTAGAGAATATAGAAAGGTATTTCAGGAAAAAGCATCCTTTTCCGAAATACCTTTTATCATCTTATATGCCAAGGATCCGCTCGGCAATCTCCCGGATCACGCCCTCCCCGCCGCGTCTGTCCAAGTATAAGCAATTATTTTTTGTACATTGCTATAATCATGTTACTATTCCGTCGTTCGTTCCTATGGTGAAAAACATGCGCCAAACTGATGCCCTTTATCAATTTGTGCGCATAGTTGATTACAGTTCGCACCAGAAAGCACAAATAGTTGTCAGATTATGGAAGAATGCGGACTGTGACATGATCACAAAATAATATCAGCCACCACGCGAGAATGGAGAATATTTATGAAAAAGAAATCCCTTGCCCTCAAACTCCTTGAACTGCGGCAGGCACACGATCTCACACAGAAGCAGCTCTGCGAATCCCTCAACATAGGGCGTTCAACATACTCCTATTTTGAGACGGGCAGCCGGATTCCCGACGTGGAGACGCTGCTTCTGATCGCCCGGTATTATGATGTGTCTCTCGACGAACTTGTGACAGACTCCAAACCCCATCGCGCGTCTGAAACAGCCGGCGCGGAATGCCCAGACATTCAGATCCTCCATCATCTGATGTCCAAAAACATCCCCGTTGACTTCGTGATGGAACTGTCAAAAGCGGACTTTGATTTTCTGTATAATTATAAAGAACTGACAGATGAGAACAAGGCAGAGATGCAGTATCTTATGAATTACAAGCTGAGAAAGCAGGCGGATCGCTGACCATCATTCATTATGTAATATCTAACCGCCTGCTATATCCGCGTGTGATATAATACATTTTCATGCTCTGATCCCATTCACACGGGCTCGAAAAGGAAATTGCCTGGTTGCGTTTGTACTGCTTATTAGGACAGCGATTCAAAAATCAGTTTCGCCATGCACTTCATCCCCAATTCAAATCCTCTTCGTTCCGCGATATTTGCTGCTTCAAAAAGACGCGAATCAACATATTCATGGTATTCCTGCGGTAACTCCGCCTGTATTGCTTCTATTATTGTCTCCACCTGCTGTTCTATATCCTTTTCCGTCTGTATCAGATCTGGTATTGCCGTGTTCACTTTATCAAATATTTCCAAAATTATTTCCTGCATTTTCATCCCTGCTTTCTTTGTTGTTGCTCATATATTTGTATACTCCCTATAAAATACTCCAGAGCATGTTTGAAAAATGTTTTCTGTCAAATGTGCGGCACAGTTTGTTGGAGATTTGTGTCAAATGAAGGCGGCGCAGGAAGCAAAAGCATAAAGGGCAATGCCTTACGTCGACTAAATTTGACGCAAATATCACGCATGGCGGAAATAACTTTTCAAACACACTCCCGAAAACCAATCCTTCCCTTTTCAACCGCATATATCGTATCAGGATCCTCAGCATGCACTTTCTAAAAGATCATCATATATGGATCATAGCGAAAAATATTATTGTACGTACTCTATTCTATCAGACCGGACAGCGAACCTTACCTTTACAAAGGTAATTAAAAAAATTTTTAAATTTAATCTCCAAATTATCAGTTGTGCTATTTTTTACATTTGAGTAGACACATCGTATGAAATATGATATATTTTAACCACATATGGAGAGCAGGGCATTTTACAGCAAATGCAGTACAAAAAGAAAAAGGCAACTAAACAATCTCTTGAAAAGGTTGACGGCAGGCTTGTATACAATATGACAAACGACTACATGTTCCGGGCGGTCTTGCAGACAAACAGGAAAGTACTGGCGGGGATCATCGGCGCGCTTCTGCACGTTGATCCGGAGTCCCTTGACGTCGAGATCCGGAATCCGATCATACTCGGGCAGTCCTTCGAAAATAAGGATATGATCCTCGACATCAATGTCTCGGTCAACAACCAATCAAGGCTGAATCTTGAGATGCAGGTCGTCAACTATGGAAACTGGAAAGAGCGTTCTTTGAGTTATCTCTGCCGCTCTTTTGACAACGTGTATAGGGGGAAGGATTACATTACAGCAAACCCCGTGATACAGATCAGTTTCATCGATTTCACCCTGTTTCCCGACTCCCCTGAGTTCTATGCCACGTACCTGCTCAAAAACATCAGAAACAACAGGGTCTACACGGATAAACTGCAGTTGTCCGTAGTGGAGTTGAACAGCATCACTCTGGCCACAAAAGACGACCGTCTCTACAAACTGGACAAATGGGCTGCCTTTTTCAAGGCAGGAACATGGAAGGAGTTGAACTCTATGGCTGCTACAGACCAATACATGAAAGCAGCGGCAAACACGATCTTTGAACTCTGCTCTGATGAGAATATCAGGGAACTCTGCCGCAGACGCGAGGAATATGAGGCTTATGAGCGCCACATCAATGCCGAGGTCAAGAGTTTGAAACTCGCCAATGCAAATCTGTCCAAAGAAAACACTGATCTGTCCAAGAAGAATGCGAGTTTATTGCAGGCAAATGCCAACAAAGATCAGGAAATCGCAAGGCTGAAAGAGTTGCTTGCGCGTAAGTAAGGAACTGTAGGAAACTATCCTGCGCAAGTTGCATCGGTTATGTTCCTGCGGTTCCTAAACGGATTTTGGCAACAGACACCGCCAGTTCCGGCTGACATTCTTCTGTTGGAAGCCTGTGGACAATCGAGTAGGGGAACGACCTTCTCCACTACTCGCCGTGCGCCGCCTTGCGGCTTAGTTCCTCTGCACGTTATTCTCCGATCGCTTCCATATAAAAGTCCAGGATCTTTTCAAAAAGTTCCTCGTCCAGCCGCGACGTCAGTTCCTTGTCAATCGTGTCATTCCACTCTTTTGCGATCTCATCCGGAACCTCATTCGCGTATTCCTCCAAGATGAGATTGTACTCCTGGTTCAATTGTTCCATATACGCCAGACGTTCCTCGCTGTGGTCCATCATCAGATTGCCGTGCTCCCTGCCCTCGAGCAGAACAAACTGCACATCATCCCTTGTAATCTTATCCCGGTTCGCATAGATACAGGGACCGTCAAAACCGACAAAATCATCCTGGTCCCCCTGAATGATCATCACCGCCGTGTGTTCCGCACGGTTGATCCCGCTCGTCGCAGTCAGATTCATCCGATCCCCGAAGGTCATGCGCAGGGTCAGCCATACAAAAGGCTTCTCCACATAGACAAACGAACCAAGAAGGCTCTTTCCTACGTACGTCATCTCCTCCAGGCTGTCATTATATCCGGCAAGGCTTGCAACAGCGATAATATCATGGTCATAGTTCAGGATCGCCGTTGTCGCATATCCACCCCAGCTATGCCCATAGAGACAGATCGGAAGCCCGCGAAACACCGGATTTTGCTCCACGTAGGTCAGCGCGTTGTCCAGATCGATCACCGACTGCACAAGTCCGATGCAGCTGTCGCCGGTCGAAACGCCGCTCCCGGTGTTGTCATAGGCAAACACCATAAACCCATTGTCTACAAAATATTTCGTCTCGCCGATATACCCCTCCGAGTCCTCTCCAAGTCCATGGGATATCACCACCAAACCCTTTGCAGCATTATCCATTCCATAGATATAGCCTGTCAATGTCTCATCTCCGGAGGGAAACGTCACCGTCTCCCTCTCAAAATCCTCATAATCTGCCCATCGCATGTACTCGGAATACTGTTTCTGTTCACTGCGGTTAAAATACTGTTTCATATAATGATTGATCAAAGCAAAAGAGACAACAACAAAAATCACAACAGCACTTATAACCACTATCATCATAACCTTTAAGAGCCTGCCCTTTTTCCTCATGTCAATGCACTTCCCATATCATACACCCCACTATGCTATTGCCCTCTTTGTTCCTCCGGGACGTGTGCCCTTATACCCTTTCCAGACCAATTTCCGTATTCTCGCCATTGATATTCCACGTCTTTGCATTGGGCAATTCACTCACACCGTACACAAATGCGTCCGCCAGTACCTTTTCCCCTATTGGATTCTCATGCTTCTGCACGACCGAGACCACCCTGTCGCTGCCGCTGATATACACCTTGATGTGATCCATGACCTCAAATCCTGAATCCTTGCGCATGGTCTGCACTTTGCTGATCACCTCGTAGACGAAACCTTCCTCGACAAGCTCATCTGTCAGATTGGTATCAAGCACGACGGTGACAGTATTGTCCGCCTCTGTCACATACCCTTCCTTCTGCGAGATGTCAATCAACAGATCCTCCTCCGCTAGTTTCACCTCCGTGCCATTCACGTCAAAGGCAATGAAACCGTCTGCCTTCAGCGCATCCATCGCCGCATTGCCATCGATCGAAGAAAGCGTTTCCTTGATGCCGCCGAGCTGTTTTCCGTACTTTGGTCCCACCGTCTTTAGCTGTGGCTTGAACGTGTAGGTTGTAAATTCCCTGACATCATCCGTAAACACGACCTTCTTGACATTCAGTTCATCCTCGATGATCTCCTGATAAAATGCGTCCAGCGTGAACGGCGCCTTGATGAACATGGTGCTGATCGGCTGCCTGTTCTTGATATTTGCCGTGTTTCTGCAGGCGCGCCCCATGACAACCGTCTTTAGCACCGCCTCCATGTCCGCCTCGAGCTGCTTGTCGATAAGCTTTTCATCGACCGCCGGGAAGTCACACAGATGGATGCTCTCCGGCGCAGACTTGTCGATGCTGCACACGAGATTCCGGTAGATGTCCTCCGTCATGAACGGAATCATGGGCGCCGCCGCTTTTGCGATCGTCACAAGCGCGGTGTAGAGTGTCATGTAGGCATTGATCTTATCCTGCTCCATGCCTTTTGCCCAGAAGCGCTCGCGGCTTCGCCTTACATACCAGTTGCTCATCTCATCGACAAACTCCTGCAGAGCTCTTGCCGCCTCGGGAATCCTGTAGTTCTCCAGGCTATAGTCCACTTCTCCCACCACGGTGTTGAGCTTTGACAAGAGCCACTTATCCATCACCGGCAGCCTGTCGTACTCAAGCGTGTATTTCGTCGCGTCAAACGCATCGATATTTGCGTAGAGCACGAAGAATGCGTACGTGTTCCACAGCGTACCCATGAACTTGCGCTGCCCCTCCTGCACTGCCTTTCCGTGAAAACGGTTCGGGAGCCACGGCGCTGAATTGACATAGAAATACCAACGGATCGCATCGGCACCATACGTCTCGAGCGCCTCAAACGGATCGACCGCATTGCCCTTTGACTTTGACATCTTCTGCCCGTTCTCATCCTGCACATGGCCAAGTACGATAACATTTTCATACGGTGCTTTATTAAACAAAAGTGTAGATTCTGCCATCAGCGAGTAGAACCAGCCGCGCGTCTGATCCACCGCCTCGGAGATAAACTGCGCCGGGAACTGCTGCTCAAACAGCTCCTTATTTTCAAACGGATAATGGTGCTGCGCAAACGGCATAGCACCGGAGTCAAACCAGCAGTCGATCACCTCCGGAACTCTGTGCATCTCCTTTCCGCAGTCGGGACACTTGAACGTCACCTCGTCGATATACGGTCTGTGCAGCTCCACCTTTGCGGCATCGGGATTGCCGCTTCTGTCCGCAAGCTCCTGTCTGCTGCCGATGCACTCCTGATGACCGCACTCGCACTCCCACACATTCAGCGGCGTCCCCCAGTAGCGGTTGCGCGAGATGCCCCAGTCCTGAATATTTTCAAGCCAATCCCCGAAACGTCCCTTGCCGATGGACTCCGGAATCCAGTTTACAGTGTTATTATTTCTGACCAGATCATCTTTCACAGCTGTCATCTTGATAAACCACGACTCGCGCGCATAGTAGATGAGCGGCGTGTCACAGCGCCAGCAGTGCGGGTACTCATGCTCAAATTTCGGCGCATCGAACAAAAGCCCCTTCTCCTCCAGATCCTTCAGGATCATCGGATCTGCCTTCTTCACAAAAACGCCTGCGTAAGATGTCTCCTCCGTCATTTCCCCCTTGCCGTTAACAAGCTGCACAAACGGCAGGTCATACTTTCTGCCGACATTGGCATCATCCTCACCAAACGCCGGCGCAATGTGTACGATACCAGTACCGTCTGTCATGGTGACATAGTTGTCACAGGTGATAAAATGGGCTTTCTTGTGCTGCTTTTCGATGATCCCCGCCGCGAAGTCAAACAGCGGTTCATACGCTTTGCGCTCCAGATCGGTACCCTTATATGTTTCCAGCACTTCAAACGGTTTGTCCCCCTCATTCTCCGCCAGCTTTCCGAGAACTTTATCGAGAAGCGCCTCCGCCATGTAGTACGTGTAACCGTCAACAGCCTTCACTTTACAGTAGATCTCATCCGGATTGACGCAGAGCGCCACGTTTGAGGGAAGTGTCCAGGGTGTCGTCGTCCACGCAAGGAAATACGCCTCCTCGCCGACTACCTTGAACCGCACTACTGCCGAGCGCTCCTTGACAGTCTTATAGCCCTGTGCGACCTCCTGTGAGGAGAGCGGTGTCCCGCATCTCGGACAGTAGGGCACGATCTTGAAGCCCTTATACAACAGCTTTTTATTCCAGATCTCCTTCAATGCCCACCACTCGGATTCGATAAAATCATCATGGTACGTGACGTAGGGATCATCCATATCCGCCCAGAAACCGACTGTTCCCGAGAAATCCTCCCACATACCTTTATACTTCCACACGGATTCCTTGCACTTTTTGATAAAGGGCTCCATGCCGTACTCCTCGATCTGCTCCTTGCCGTTGAGCCCCAGAAGCTTCTCAACCTCAAGCTCGACAGGAAGACCATGCGTATCCCAGCCCGCCTTCCTCGGCACCATATATCCCTTCATGGTGCGGTAGCGCGGGATCATATCCTTGATGACGCGCGTCAGCACATGCCCGATATGCGGCTTGCCGTTTGCAGTCGGTGGTCCGTCATAGAAAGTGTACGTCTCGCCCTCCCTGCGGCTGTCCATACTCTTTTGAAAGATATCGTTGTCCTTCCAGAATTTTTCAACATTCTTTTCCCTGTCCACAAAGTTTAGATTAGTGTCTACCTTATTGTACATCTCTTTCTCCCTCCGCTTATTTTTATTATCGAGTCAAATAAGGAAACCGCTCTTCCCCTACTCATGCGCCGCTTTCCGGCTTAGTTCCTCTGCACGGGGCTGCGCAAAAAAAGGCTCTCATCCTGTAAATAGGACGAGAGCCTCACAATCGTTATACCACCTAATTACAGCGTACTCCGTCTTTATCAACATCCGTGCAGCCCGCAATTTCAATCTCTCTGTGGCTACAGACCATCAATAGACTTTTATACACGTTCCCACTAACGCCGGGAAATGCGTCGGTACCTACTCTGCCGTGTATACACCAGCCGGGATAGAACCCTTTCCATCCGCCTTACTCATGCATTGGTTAACATCGGAACATTTCAGACCGCAACTCAGGAGTGATTTTCGACAATCCCATACTCATACCGGTTTCCACCCTGGACATACCGAAACAATCGCTCCCGTCATCTGTCGTCCGCCTTGCGCACGTTCCATAACAGATCAACCGATGCAGGGCAATTTTCTTCATACTCTGCCCACATACATCGTCCGTCTGACACGGCTCCCGCAAGCTGCGACCGCACATCTGACAGAAAACATGCTCCCTGTACCTCCTACCAGCTCTCTGTGACTTTCTGATACTGTGTACTGTCTCCGTCATCGTCTTTTAGATCATAAAAATATAGTATTAGTATAAACTTCACTCTTCTCACTTGTCAAGTAAAAAAGCGAATTTGCGATATACCCTCAGAAAAACTGCCAAAAAATACCGTTGGTCAATTCTGTCCCTTGCAAATTATCACAAATATGCTTACAGTAATATTATCTTAACTATTTCATTCCTCATAGTTACAGATAAAACCTATATTTTGCGTACTGCGCTGTCACTGCGCAGTCGCATCAAAAATGAACTGTCAGAAACAGATAAAACGAACTGTATTGTTCGACCGATCGACAGTTTTAAAGTTGGGGACATACTTGAAAATTATTCCCATAGCGGATCATAGTCTGCGGAATAATTGCACCTGCTCAGTCCATATGGGCTAGGCCTGTTTGAAAAATGCTTTCTGTCAGATGTGCGTCACAATTTGTGGGAGATTAAATCATCTTACAGATGATTTGCCGAATGAAGGAGGCATAGCGGGCTATGTTGACTGAATTCGGTGCAAATATCACGCAAAGTGGTGAATACGACGCTATGGCGTCGTTATGCAGATGGCAGGAATGATTTTTCAAACACGCTCTAGTACAACGTTGCCTAAATAACAGTGAAATACAGTGCCTGATATTTGTGACAGGACAAGGCGGAGGAAGGAGGCAATGCGGTGGCATTGTTGACTGACGACAACGCAGGACTGGTGCAAATAGCAGGTGCTGTATTCACTGTTATTTGCGCAATGCTGTACTAGTACAACATCCAGACAGAAATCAGAGTTGTGGACTGCAGGGTTCGTGCCAGAGCATGCTGCAAACACGCCCCTCATTAGGTACGAGATTTTGCGCTCCAGCGTGTGCAATCTGCAGGATATGTTCTCCCTGTTCACCTGTGGGACTGTTCAATAACCTGCATTCATTAAGGAATCGCTACATAACTTAATCGCGCTAAACTTTTTTGGATCATCGCTCTTGAACAACTCCCCGAACACTCACAATTAATTCATTTCATGGAGGTAGTATTACAAATGAAAAATTTTAAGTTCAAAAAGATCCTTATGATGCTCGCCCTTGTGATCATTGTGCAGAACGGTGCTGTCATCGTATCGAGCACAGTTGGCGATAACGGTTCTTATTCCGATGAGGGCGGTGCTGCTCCTTGCAGTGATTTGCCTCCCATCGATGATAGTTATGATTGATGCAATTTTTCTTCATAAAATTTCTCATAGAACGTTTGCTTGCAAAAGTGACTGAATAATTTGCACTGTTCCAAATATTCAGTCATTTTTTCTGCATTCACTAATTGTCCGCTTTCTCTCTGTTGCTCTCGTTTAGTCCACATAATGTCATATAAAATATTTCCTATTAGCCAGACTCTTCTACGTGCTAAATCTTCCCCCAACACTTTTCTATCTAACTCTAATGCAGATTTATATTCTCCTATGTTCGCCAACTCACTAGCGACAAATATTATGTTATATTCATACATCACTATGCAATCTGATAACATATACTTTTTCTCATATGAATCAAAAAAACGTAGTAAAAAATTAATATACTTTCGTTTCTTCGAACGCTCAATTCCTTGTATTATCTTACGAATGCACAATAACTCCAACTCTGTAAGATATATCTTATCTGCCCCCAAAAACTTTTGAGTATTCAACGTACATTGAAGAGCCCCCTTCTCGCGTGAAACAAACTCCTCCTTGGTGATTTTATTCTCCATCCAGTCCAGGGAAACTTCTAATTCCATGATAAACTGTCGGTTTTCTGGAATTTCAATCGAAATCTTTTCCTTTATTTGGCTTAACAGTTCTCTGCATTTAACATAATCCTGGTTATTGCGGGAAGTACTTATCTCCCTTCTCAGTCTCAACACTTCCCTGTCATCCGTCACCAGGCGCGCGCGTTGAAACTCCTTAGACAGCCCAAGCCGCCTCAGCAAAGCCCCCAGATACGCCTGCTGCATATTCGATTCCTTCTTTTCCGCCCTGCGCAGTGTCTTGACCGAACAGATCCCGCTGCACAGCTCCTTCTGCGTAAGCCCATACATCTCCCTCCGTATGCGCAGGACATCGCCAATATAGAACACCCATCTCTGTTGATACAGGTAAACACAGTCCCGCATGTATGCCGGCACACTGTATTCCGCCGAGAGTTTTCTGAACAGATCCGCCAGCTGTGTACACTCCTGATACGCCGACCGCAGTTCTTCGCTCTCCTGCAGCTGTTGTCCCATGCTTTCCAGCATTCTCGCCTTCATCTCCAACAACTCCAACAGATAGAATGCCCTTCCGGTATTGCGCAGCATCTCAATCGCCTGATCGCAGATCCTCAGGCTTTCGCTCACTTCCTCCGTGCCGGGAGGATCCTCCCTTGCAAAAGTCTCCTGCAGATAGTAGTGGACGATCTTGGGATAGATCTTTACCTTCGACAGGTCGTCATAGACCACATGCTCCACAAATACCATCAGCTCCCTGCATCTGTCGGCAAAGTCTTTCTCTTTATGATAATATTCATACTCCAGGATCATGTTGATCTCCTGGATGGACAGGAGCTTCCTCTCCAGACACAGCTCCTCTATATCGGGAACCGTACACTTCACTGCAGCCGTATAGCAGGCTGCGATCTCATCCTGATCCGCTTTTTGCAGTTTCAAGACTTCCGCATGCATCATAAGACAGAACTGTCGTTTGATCTTGTCGCGCACCGGCGCCTGCCTTTCATATGCGCCGATCAATTCCAGCGCACGCTCCGGCTCCCGCCGCTCTATGGCATGCAAAATATTGCGCTGGTGCTCCCACGCCGCATAGTCCTCGATATTCAGCAGATTTTCATACAGGTCACTGGCGATCCCCAGTCTGCCCAGCAGACGGTCCCGCATGTTTTTGGGAATCGGGCGCTGCCCTTTCTCGATCCTTGCAAGCTGGGAGACTGCCATCAATCCCTCTGCCAGTTGTTCCAGATAAACATTTTCTTCCTTGCGCACCCTTTTCAGGAACTTCGGAAAGTCCTGATCCGGCTCCATTGGTATATACATTGCATCCGCATTCTGCATTTCTCTTTTGTTTTCTCCTCTCGCTGAGGAACTGTTCAAAAATAACTTTTGATATCAAATCTCCATACACTGCGTCATTTGCACAAGTTATTTATCACCAGTTCCTTAAAAGTTATTTCTAAGCAGTTCCTGACTGTGAAAATGTTTCTCCGCATCTCCTTAATTTATAATAAATTTATAACATTTTCACAACGCAAACAAGGGACAGTGTTGTCCAAAAAACAACTCTGTCCCCTGTTGCCAGGTACTTTTGCATCTATTCCAGCGAGTCAATGTATTTCATATAGTTGACGACCATCAGCGCGATCTTGAATGTCAGCGCATCGTCAAATTTCCTGATGTCGAGCCCGGTGGACTGATGGAGCTTTTCTATCCTGTAGACCAGCGTATTCCTGTGCACATAGAGCTGTCTGGAAGTCTCCGAGACATTGAGATTGTTGTCGAAGAACTTCTGGACCGTCGTCAGTATCTCATCGTCCAGATCATCGGGAATATTGTCGCCGAAGATCTCCCGCATAAAGATGCGGCACAGATTGATCGGCAGCTGGTAGATCAGGCGCCCTATTCCGAGCGTGTTGTAGGCGCTGATCGACTTTTCCATGTAGAATATCATGCCGACGTCGCGCGCCATCTTCGCTTCCTTATAGGATTTGGAGACCTCCTTAAGTTCCGGGACGATCGTTCCATAGGACACTTTTGTGATCAGCATCGCCTCGGCGTTGAGCATATCGACGATCACCTGCGCGGTCTGCTCCACCTCCTCATAGGCATCGAGCGAGCTGACTTCCTTGATCAAAATGATATTTTTCTGCTCCACGGCCGTCAGATAACATCCCACCTGTCCGTCAAAGATATTCTTCAACATCTCCATGGAAATGTTGTCCTTGTCGTTCTGAGCCTCGATCAGATACACCACGCGCGGCACTTCCGATGCGATGTGGAGTTTCTTGGCACGGTTATAGATATCGACAAGCAGCAAATTGTCAAGCAGCAGATTCTGAAAGAAATTGTTCTTGTCAAAGTGCTCCTTGTAGGCGATCACCAGATTCTGGATCTGGCTCACTGCCACCTTGCCGATCATATAGGCATCCGCACCTTCTCCCCTGGCGATCAGCACGTAGAGCACGTCCCCATCCTCGAGCACCTTCAGCATATGATACCCGCCTACAATCTGGCTGTCAGCCGGCGAGCTGACAAAATTTTTCACCAGTTCCTGCGATACATTCCTGTTGTCAAAAGTTGTTGCCACTGTAATTCCTTCCATGTCGATCACACACAGATCAATCTTTGTGATGGTCTTTAACTCGTCAATACTTGTCTGAATTACCTGGTTTGAGATCACTGTTAACTTCCTCCTATCCTGTTCAAATATGTTATCATATCCGTGCACGGAGCACCCTTGTGCAAAAAACCCGGGTGAAACATTTCACCCGGGCACATTACCATACTATCACAAATTACTAATTGGTGATAATCTTCTCTGTATCTTTGTCAAATACATGAATCTTCTCAATATCGATTGCAAACTTAACCTTATCACCAGGTCTTGCAGTTGTTCTGGGATCAACTCTCGCCGTGATCGGGAACTCTGCCAGATCAGCATACAGGAACACTTCTGCACCGAGCAACTCGTATACACGGATCGTTGTCTCAAATGTGCTCTCAGACTTTGCCTCTACCATCATCTGTGAATCGTAGATATCCTCCGGTCTGATACCGAATGTAACTGTCTTTCCGCCGTAGCCGCCGTCGATCAGCTTCTTGGACTTAGCGGGAGGAAGAGGAATGGAGAGTCCTGCTACCTTTAAGCTTGCTGTGTCACCCTTTACGTCAACTGTAGCGTCGATGAAGTTCATCTGCGGAGATCCCATGAATCCTGCTACGAACAGGTTCTGCGGCTTCTCGTACAGGTTCTGCGGTGTATCTACCTGCTGAACAAGACCATCCTTCATAACAACGATACGTGTACCGAGTGTCATAGCCTCTGTCTGATCATGTGTAACGTAGATGATCGTTGTGCCGAGTCTCTGATGAAGCTTTGCGATCTCGATACGCATCTGTACACGGAGCTTTGCATCGAGGTTGGAGAGAGGCTCATCCATGAGGAATACCTTAGGATTACGCACGATCGCACGTCCCATGGCAACACGCTGTCTCTGACCGCCTGACAAAGCCTTCGGCTTTCTGTCGAGGAGTGCTGTCAGGTCGAGGATCTTAGCTGCTTCCTTAACCATTTTATCAATTTCATTCTTGGGAACTTTTCTCAATTTAAGACCGAACGCCATATTGTCATACACTGACATATGCGGATACAGAGCGTAGTTCTGGAATACCATCGCGATATCTCTGTCCTTAGGCTCAACGTCGTTTACAACTCTGTCGCCAATCTTCAATTCGCCGGAAGAAATGTCCTCAAGACCTGCGATCATACGAAGTGTTGTAGACTTACCACAACCAGAAGGTCCTACGAAGATGATGAACTCTTTGTCAGCAATCTCAAGATTGAAATTCTTAACTGCCTCGAATCCATTTGGGTACACTTTACAAACATTTTTTAAAGATAAACTTGCCATTTTAAACTGCCTCCCGAATTAATGATTATTTTGTTTCGCTGAAAGGATTATGTATCAGTCTAAGTGATATATTGGGTATTCTTTCAACAAGTTGTTCCTGATGTTCTAAGTATAAAATAAATTTGTCAAAAATGCTATGCCATAAATCCACAAAGTTTTTTTAATGCTTATGTAACAATTGCTTACATGGAACAAAAGAGGTTAAAATATATCATTTCATGTGAGCATTTTGTTCAACGATCCCATCTAATTCTGTACACTTTAACCAAACCCCAAAATCACTTTTTGGCCTCTGCATCCTGATTCAGGCTGCTCTCCGGCACTTCCACAAACTTTCCGTTGCGGAACACCCTGACCATCTTGTTCTCGCGCTCGATGCGGTCACTCTCCGCAAAGATCCCGCTGTCAGCCTCCGGATCATCCGCGTCTCCCGGCGTAACCTGGTTTCTGTTGATGATCGCTTCCTCGTACTTCCTGAACACGCGCAGCAGCAGAAACGACTTGATGTAGATGACGACGCCAAATGTCATGAGGATGAGGATCGGAAGGGACTGTGGTATGAAATACAGGAAGACTACCGGCACCGCGTAGACGGCAACCAGCAAAAATGCCGTCGGCAGATGCGAGAGCGCCATCAAAAAAGCGTTTTTGATCGTATTTTTGACCGGGTTGATAAATCTCGCCTGCAGCGGGAAGAGGAACACCACCCCCATCAGCACCACCAGCGTCACCGTTGTCATGGCGATACGGATCCACTGCGCAAACTCGATCCCGGAATAAGCGATGATCCTGTAATCCGCTATCAGGATCCCGAATACGACAACGAGGATCAGCCAGATCGCTGTCGCCTGCTTAAAGTTCTCCTTAAACGCCTTCCAGAACCCCTTTACGATGTAGGTCTCCTCGTTTTTCACCATCTTGAACCCCATATAATATGCCGCCGAGAATGCGGCGCCGATCGTAAAAAAGGGAATGCTGAAAACGATGAACATGAGATTCAGTATCATGATATCTGCAACTTTGTTCAGAAAATTCATCAACGGACTGTCAAGCTTAAACATACTATAATTCTCCTCTCGCTTTGACTTTCTTGTTTATAAAACACCATAAAGAGTATTATAGTTTGTTTTATACGGTATTTCAACAAATAAAGTATTAAATCTTTCCATCAGATCTCTATGAATCTTATTTTGCGGATCCGGCTCTCAGCTCAGGCTGGTATATACCTGGTTGTAATTGCGCTGCAGCTTCTGGTGTGTCACCAGCGCCATATCTGCCTTCTGCTTTGCCTTCTCCATGATCTCGTCATAGTGTTTCAGGAAGGTGTCTGCCACGATCCCCTCATACTTGCCGGAAATGATACCGTTGTTGAGTTCGTCGACGATCTCCTCCTTCGTGTACGCTTCCCTGTAGGGCTTTGGCTCCATCGCGTTGATCACCTGCTCCGAGATCTGCAGGATCGCCTCCTTCTCCCCCATCACGCTCGCCTTCAGACCGCGCGGATAACCGCTCCCGTCAAAACGCTCGTGGTGTCCCGCGGCGATCCGTATGATCTCCTTGGAGAGTTTGCGGTCGAGTGTCTTCTCCATGATATCCACATGCGTTTTGACCAGGTTCTTCTCCTCCTCGCTGAGCGTTCTGGGCGCATCGAGCAGTTCGCCCGGGATCGCCAGCATACCGATATCGTGGAGCAGTGCCGCATAGTACACCTCGTTCTTATCCAGCTCGCTCAGTTTCAGTTTCCTGCCGAGCTCGCGGCACACGTAGATGGTCGCCACCGTCTCGGACACCATCTGCTCATCCTTTAGACCGGTGCAGTACATGAGCATCTTTAAGTACTTTTCCTTCTCGATGTCCGACAGGAGTATGTACTCGAGGCACTCACTGTACTCCGCCTTGTAGCTGTTGTTCCGGATCTTTGTGAAAATATCGTGCTCCTCCACGGTCTTTGCAAGCAGACGGCACACTTCGGGATCATACTTGGTCCCGGCGTATTTGTCGATCAGCCTGTAGTCAAATTTTGCCCCGAACGATCGCTGCCAGATATCCATGATCTCCGCCACTTTCAGGACTTCGAGCTCAAAGCGGTACTTGTAATCCATGTCCTGCATCTTGCTGTAATCCATATGATGGTAGAGGATCATCTTCGACTGATCCTCAAGCGGGGAGAGATACCTCAGAAAAAGATAGCCGTACACGGAATGCGGCATCGGATTTTTGGACTCAAAGGTCAGCGTCTTGCGCACGTCATCCGTCTTGTACGCCCCGATGTCATGGAGCAGCGCCAGCACCATAAAATCCGCGATCTCATACTTCTCGTACATCCCCTGTGTCTCCAGCATCTTTGCCATGATGTAGCTCACCCGCATGCCATGGTGCGCCATGGTCCTGTTCATCAGTCTCACCGTCTCATAGATCAGATCTGCCAAATTTCTGCTTGTGATATATTCTACTGCCATATTCCCACCTTCTTATATGATTTTATTTTGTAACTGCCGCGCTATATTATTGTAATACTTCGTTTCATCGGCGTGTACCGGATCCCGTCACATACCTGCTCCACGTCAGTGTCGACAAATCCCACTCGATGGTAGAACCCCGTCGCATAGGGCGCCGCGTTGACCGTGATGCTGCCGTGCCCCTCCTCTGTATGAACGTACTCGCTCACATACTCGATCAGCCCTCTGCCGATCCCCATCCTGTGATATTGCTCATCGACGAACAAAAGCGATATATGGGTCTCTCCCCTGAGACTGAGCATTCCGATCATCCTGCTGTTGTCATATGCGCCAAAAAGCTGATACGAACCCAGCACAAACATCTTGTACAACACCGTGTCCGTGATAAAATCCTGAAAACTCTCAACGCCCTCCGGCGTAAAGTCACACGCCTCATACTGCATGAAGGTGCGCCATGCAAGTGCCATGGCATCGTCCCATTCATCACGGTATGCAGGTCTGATGGAGATCCTGACCGGCTTGATGATATTTCTCCCGCGTCTCTGCCTGAACTCCAATTTCAGCCACCTTCTTACTATTTATGAGTCTTTTCTATAGTATAGCACAAATTTCCCGAATTGTATATTTTTTGATATAAATTCAAAAAAAGACACAGACTCCAACATAAAAGCCTGTGTCCTGCTGTCCCTATTGGCATATAAAAAATTTCTCAAGCGCCTCGATCGCCTCGCCCTCATCCTTGCCGTCAGCGGCGATCGTCACATTCATCCCCTCGGAAGGATTAAATGCGATAATCCCCATGATGCTCTTCGCATTGATCCTGTACTTGTCGTACTCCAACAGGATCTCGCTCTTATACTGACTCGCGATCTGCACGATCTCTGCCAGTGGATGATCATACTTTTTGTCAATTTGTTTTACCATTACTTGTCTTTTTAACACACCGATACCCTCCGTAACCAACGAGAATTGCCAGGAAACCGCACAGACCGCACCTGCCCCCGCACTGTCCCTGCGATTGCACGATTTCCCAGCTTAATACGCACATTTTTGTAAACGAAAGACCTCGCAAAGCGCTGCTCTTTCTTATATATAATGTAATATTTGCTTAAAAACAACTATGTAATATTGTCCGTTTTTTTGATTGAAAAGTCAATATTTTTTTTTGAAAAAATAATCAATCAGCCAAAAACCGTCTATTTAACGAAAAAAGAACCTATTTTAAGTATTTCATTAGTATTTTCTGCAACACATCCACGTCGATGGGTTTCGTCATGAAGTCGTCAAACCCCTTCCGGATGTAGTCCTCCCGCGCACCCGCGATGGCGTTCGCCGTCAGAACGACGATCGGCGTGCTGTGGCTTGCGCTCTCCGCGTTCCTGTGAAGATACTGCATCATCTCCGTGCCGCTGATCTCAGGCATCATATCGTCTGTCAGGATCAGATCGTACACCTCCACATCCAGTCGGTCGATCGCAGCCTGTCCACCGCTTGCGCGGCTCACCTCTATGTCGAGCATCTCGAGGATGGAAGCGATCACCTCGAGATTCATCTCATTATCATCCACCACAAAAACCCTTTTGCCCGGGAACCGCATCGTCTCCAGACTCTCCTCCTGCGCCTCGCCCCTGTCACTCCCAGGCAGCTCAAAACGCTTTTTGTAGTCGCCGATCGGCTCGCTCGAGACAATCCGCTGCGGTATCAGCACGCCAAAGCAGGAGCCTTTTCCGTACTCGCTCTCCACACTGATCCTGCCATCCATCAGCCCCACCAGGCGCGACGTGATGCTCAGCCCAAGCCCGGATCCTTCGACGCTTCTGTTTTTGAGGCGGTCGAGGCGTTCAAACTCGACAAAGAGCTTCGACAGGTCTTCTTTTTGGATGCCCACACCGCTGTCCGACACCCTGACATCGAGCATCAGGCGGTCCTCTCCGGAACCGTCAGAAATCTCCTGACTTCTGACGCGGAGCTCCACCCAGCCGTTTTTCGTGTATTTCACTGCATTGGTCATGAGGTTGAGGATGACCTGCTTGATCCGCACCTCATCCCCGTAGAGCAGATCGGGTATCGCGCCGTCGATGTCAAGCCTCAGCTCAAGACCGTCATCGTCGATCCTCTCCTGCGTCATCACCACAACATCGTTAAGCAGTGCTGAGAGCGAGTAATCCGAGGCGATGATATCCATCTTTCCCGTCTCGATCTTCGAGAAATCGAGGATGTCATTGATCAGCGCCAGGAGCGTCCTTCCCGCACTCTGGATATCGGCGGCATGTTTCTTGATGCTGCCCTTTTCCGTCTCGTGCATGATCAGCTCATTCAGTCCGAGGATCGCGTTGAGCGGCGTCCGGATCTCATGGGACATATGCGAGAGGAACCGGCTTTTCTGCTCGCTTGCCGCCTCCGCCGCCATCTTCTCCCGCTCCATGATGACGTGATCCGCCTCCACCCGCATGCGGTTGAGTTCATTGCGGTTGCGCACGATCCATACCAGCATGCACAGGCAGAAGACCAGAAGGCCGTAGCCAAAGACGATCGAGCTCGGATAGATCACCTCGTACCAGTAGAGCACCATGCTCGCCGCAGTCGTTGTACTCAGCGCGCCGAATCCCAGCACCACCTCGGCGGACGGTATGTTCCTCTCCTGTATGAAGCTCAGCGCACATGCCCCCATGACGACCACGATGAGCGCGTGCACAAAGATGTAAAAATCCGAGATGCTTTTTGCGAAAAATACAAACGATGCTGCGCTGACTGCCACGATCAGCATGTTCACAAACGCCAGCACCTCGTAGCGCCTGTGTCCGGGGAAAAACGCATACTCCACAAAAAACACGAACGGTATGGGCAGCAGGAGCATGGAGATGCTGCTCAGCCAGCTTACGATAGAGATCCGCTCCACAAAGATCTCCATACACCCGCTGTCCGTCCCCAGATAGATGGCGGACAATGCCAAAAACAGTGTGAGCCATTTGAGCGGGCGCAGGTCGCGCCTCCTGTCGATCAGGATCGCAGAGCGGCTCGCGATCAGATTGAGTATGATGAGCACTGCGGCAGCCATGCAGATAAAGAGGCTGCTCCGCGACTCGGACAAAATGTAGCGCATCAGCGCGTATCTGTCACCGACCGCCACAAACTGGACAGTCGAGCTCTCGCTACCCGTCCCGTTCCTGAGCTCTATCGTGATCGTGTCACCCGCTTTCATACCGCCCATCGGCACCTGATGGAGCATGTACATGCGTTTGCCATGCGGCCGGTACTCCTCGAGAAAAGAATACGTGTACCTCACCCCGCCGCTGTCATAGACCACCGT
Source organism: uncultured Lachnospiraceae bacterium (assembly GCA_910585765.1). Lineage (GTDB taxonomy): Bacteria > Bacillota > Clostridia > Lachnospirales > Lachnospiraceae > COE1. The sequence continues at coordinate 31,175 of CAJUES010000010.1, forward strand.
GTCGAGCGCCCGGGCACGAAAACACAGATACTCATCCTGCTCCGGCGTGAAGTCAAGCACCTTTGTGATCGACACGCTGTCGTCCTTCGTGTGGATCTTTAGATAGTGCTCTGCCTGCGGCGTGACTCTTGCAGCCTCCCCCTCTGGCAGTTCCGTATAGTACCAGCCGTCCCCAAACCACACATCGTTTTTTCTGATGTTCTTAAAATGGCGCTGTACCGGCGCCCGCACACAGATCAGCGCTGTGATGGCAAACAGGGCGATGAAAAAGATACAGTACAGCACTCTGATCAAAATCCGCGTATTCTTGTCTTTTCGTTCTTTCATAATATCCCACGATCCTCCGTATTGCCGGGGATGGGCAGCCCCTTCTGCGGATCCGCACAGCATTTCAGAAGCGCGCTAACCGCTCTTATTTTTGTCCTCCGCCAGCGCCCACAAGTAACCGATACCGTACACTGTCTTGATATAGTTGCGCGCATTTAACTTATTGTTGAGCATATGCACGACCTCTGCCAGTATCGCCTCATCTATATATCCCGCCCGGCTCTCGGACCTCAGCTTTTCCACCAATGCCTTTTTCTTGAGCACGATGCCCTTATTCTCGACCAGATTGCGCAGCAGGCACTGTTCCAGGCGGTTGAGCCTCACTTTTTTTCCCGCCACGCTGTATTCCCCGGTGTCAAAATTGAACAGATAGTCATCGATCGCCACAACATGCTCGCCGATGATGCTCCTGCGGCTGCCTGCGCCGATCGCCTCGAACCGGCTGATCGCGCGAAAACTGAAATTGCGCTTGCCGCGTTTGAACTGTGTCCAGACCTTCGCCTTGAGGACAGACACGTTGAACGGTTTCGTGATACAGTCTGCAACCCCCTGTTCGGACAGCTCTGTCATATCGGGTTTCTGGTCATTTGAGGCGACAAGGATGACCGGCACATCGTTCGACTCGTAGATCCCCATCCCCAGATCGTATATGAGGTCATAGCCGTCCCCGTCAGGAAGTTCCGTGTCAATGATGATCTGCTGGTACTGCTCGCTCTCGAGCAGGGCGGACGCCGCCTCAAGCGTCCCGCAGCTGAAGGCGTGTGTCTCATTGTCTGTCAGCGCCCTGCACAGCCTCTCTGCCAGCTTGAAATCAGCCTCGACAATCAATATTTTGTTCATGATAAAGTCCCTTTTACACTGAAGAACCGTAAAGAAATAACGCGCTATCTCTTTACGATCCTTATCCCTGCAGACAGTTTCGCATCTGTGCATATCCGCCATCCGCCTTCTGTTTGCTGTTCCCTATACCTTTATCTGCCGTATCCGCAGGCCAGGCATCTGCAAGCCCTCCGGCAGCCCTTGCCGTTATCCTGATCGATCGTCTCTCAGATAAACTTTTATCCTATAAGTATAGTCCTTATGGGCTGCATTATCAATGATATTATAGAAACTGTCAATAAATTCATGAAAAATGCACAATATTTTGTCCTGCTCTTTCAATTTAGCGTGCTAAAATACCCGCGAGAACGACGCTGGCGGCAAGTCCCGCGAATGTGGACAGCAGCGCTCCCGCAAGTGTCCATCGCGTCTTTGTCACCTTCGCCGCCATGAAATAGACGGACATGGTATAGAAAACCGTCTCGGTGCTGGCAAGCGCGAGCGATGTCGCAAGCCCCGCAAAGGAGTCCGTGCCGTACTCCTTGAAGATGTCGAGCGCAAGCCCTGTCGCAGCCGACGCCGAGAAGAGTTTCACCACAAAGAGGGAGATCAGTTCGTTGGGGAAATCGTCGGACAGCAGTGTGACCGCCCTCCCGATCAGTCCGCCTGCAGCCTCCAGAAACCCTGACGCCCGAAGGACTCCCACCGCGATCATCAGCCCGATCAGGGTTGGGACGATCCCTGCCACCGTCTTCATGCCGTCCCTTGCCCCCCTCGTGAAGCTCGCATAGATATCCTTCCTCTGCGACATACCCATCGCTACGATATAGAAGATCAACGCCGGTATCAGCATATTTGATATCCGTGTCATGGCGGACACTCCTAAAGCACTGTGTTGTATTAATGTATATTCCGGGAGTCCGTCAATTATGATCTTTTGCAGCCGCTCACAAAAAAACAGCTCAAATTGGTACTAATGTACTATGCCATTCATCCCGTTTTCGGTATATATTTACTTTTACAAAACAACTTGCAGTTAAATTTTACGAAGGAGAAGACCGACATGATCAATTTTGCTTTTTGTTATGAACGCGACGAAGATTTGGATTTTGTGAAAAGAGAGATATTGAAATGCTTCCACCAGCGGGATGTGGAGATTGCGGTGAAGTGCTACCACAATGCCCATGAGCTCATCCGCTGCATTGACTGCAACTGTCCCGATATCCTCTTTTACGACATGGAGGACGGGGACGGACTGATGCGCAATGCGGTTCTCAGAGCCAAGCGGGCGAACAAAAAGCTCATCTCCATCATCACAAAAGGGGATTACACGCCGCCCGCCGAGGACGTCCTGTTAGAACCGATGTATGTCCTGCCGGACAAGTCCAGAAAATGCCTGTGGCAGCACGCCGCACTTGCCTATGAGACCATTCTCGATGATCCCGATTCATTCTCGTATTATGTCAGACCGGAATACTTCCATATCCCTGTCAATGAGATTCGGTATTTCGCCTCGGAGGGGAGGCGCACCCACGTCGTCTCCGCAGACCGCCGCGATTCGTTTTACCAGAAACTCGACGTGGTGGAGACACGCCTGCGCCAAAAGAGCTGCCAGTTTTTGCGCATCCACAAATCCTATCTGGTCAATGCGGGATGCATCTCCGGCTACAGCCGCGATTATGTGCTGCTCACCACCGGCGAGCAGCTGCGCATCAGCAAGTACGAGTACTACAGATCCCTCAACGAACATCTCCAGGCGCGGAAGCGTACAAAGGCGGGACGCCGTCCGCAATACCCGGAGTGGTGACGGCATTCATCTCCACGAGCGTGTTCCCGCAGCTGTCCGCTGTCAGGTACGCATTGTCGAGCCCGCACCACCCGTTCCCGGGCTGATTGCTTCTATTGTATATGGCGATCACCTGATGTTTGACCAGACCGGAGGGCACGATCAGATCCGCGATATTTTCATCCTCTATATAGCCGATGCGCGTGATCCCCTCTGGAAGGCTGATCGTGACCACACTTGCGGCATCGCCTGTCTCGAGCGCTCTCTCGAGCTCCTCCACATACTGGATCATATCGTTCAGCGTCATCTTGTGCACGAGCTCCGCCGCCGAGCTGCTCAGTCCGGTTGCATAGAGCCCGCCTGCCTTCTCGAGCGCCTCCAAAGTCTCCACATCAAAAGAAGTGTTTACATTCAAGGCAGTATAGCTCCCGTCATAGGCGTATTCCACTGCACTCACCCGCGTATTCTGAAATGTCAGGTCAAACGAGTTGTTCTCCGGCAGATAGGACTGGAACGTCATAACGTAAGGGCACATGTAGCTTGCCAGATAGCAGTCCTTCACGACCAGCGACGCCTTACCGCTCATCTCCGTCGTGATCGGGTCGTGCATATAGATGCTGCTGCCCCCTCCCATGGAGATCAGTTCACAGTTCTCAAAGCGGATGACGCTGTTGCCTCTGGTGCCGATACCGGCAGCGTGATTATTTTCGGAGATGATGCGGCAGTTCTCAAAGCTGACTGTCCTGCCGTACAGAAAGTTCGAATCGACATGCAATGCGTACCCTCTGTAATTTTTCTGCCGGTCCCAGCTGTCCCCGATCAGTTCCGAATTGATCTTTGCGATCTCCTCCTCCGTGAGAACCACCTGCCCTGTACCGCTGCTCCTGCCGTGCAGCGTCAGGTTCGATATCCTGCCCGCCGCCACGGTGAGCGGCGCCGTGCGGTATGAGATCGTATCGTATTGGAGGATGCAGCGTTCCCTGTCGATCCCGGTTATGTTGACCTCCTTCCCGATAACCTGCACCGCCTCGTTGTAGATCCCGGGATAGACGATCAGCGTGTCCCCGTCCGAGGCGTTGTCTACCCCCTCCTGTATCGTCGTGAAATCCCCTGTCCCATCCTGTGCAATGATGTATTGGTTCGCAGTCCGCACCGTTTCAGTCGGACTTTCCTGCGCCGCGTCAGACTCTGACGCAGGTGCCGCCTCTGCCTTTACTCCCGCTGCAAAAACGCCTGCTGCTGCAGCCAGCAGCACAGCCGTGCAGAAAAGGGATTTTTTATTGTTCTTTTGTTTGTCATTTCCATCGATCTGTCTCAAATACATAACTCTCTTTCCTTCGTCTCTCCACTCTTTCTCCAGCACACTGTTCCGCAAAGAACGATACCAATGGCGCAGCATATTTTTCGCCGATCTTCCATCCGTGCACACAACAGCCTCTGCAATAGTGTCGGTCACACCACTGTGCCGATCAGGTCACTCAGGTTCCCGATCGCATACTGGCGCATATATTCCTCGATGCCTTTCACGATCTCTGCCGTCGTGTACGGATTGACAAAGTTCATCGCACCGACAGCGACACCTGTGGCGCCCGCGAGCATGAACTCGATCGCATCCTCGGCGTTTGCAATGCCGCCCATGCCAATGATCGGTATCTTGACAGCGTTTGCCGCCTGATACACCATGCGCACCGCGACGGGTTTGATCGCGGGGCCTGAAAGTCCTCCTGTTTTGTTCGCCAGTGCGAACGTTCTTTTATGGACATCGATCTTCATACCTGTGATGGTATTGATGAGTGAGATCGCATCGCTTCCTGCCGCCTCCGCCGCTTTTGCCATCTCCGTGATATCCGTTACATTCGGCGAGAGCTTCATGATGATCGGCTGCCTTGCCTTTGCCTTGATCTCTCTCGTGATGTCAAACAGGCATTTGGGATCCTGTCCGAAAGCAATGCCGCCGTGCTTCACATTCGGGCAGGACACATTGATCTCGAGCATGTCCACCGGCTGATCTGCCAGCTTTTCCACTACCTCGACGTAGTCTGACGCAGAGCGCCCGCAGACATTGACGATGATCCTGGTGTCATACTGTCTCAAAAACGGGATATCCCGCTCGATAAACACGTCTATTCCGGGGTTCTGCAGCCCGATCGCATTGAGCATGCCCCCGTATGTCTCCTGCACGCGCGGCGTCGGATTCCCCTCCCACGGCACATTCGCAACTCCTTTTGTCACGACTGCGCCGAGGCTGTTCAGATCGACAAATTCAGCGTACTCCATGCCGGAGCCAAATGTCCCCGACGCTGTCATCACTGGATTTTTGAATGATACGCCCGCTATCGTTATTTTTGTGTTCAACATTCTAACGCCTCCTATTTTCGTGTCCGCATCCGTTCCTTTAGAGCGTGTACCTGTCTCTCTATATCTCCACATCCGCTGCCCGGTAGACCGGACCGTCTGTGCAGATCCTCGCATTGTTCACATGGGAGTGATGGTCGACTTCCCTCGTCCGCACGACGCAGCCAAGACACGCGCCGACACCGCACGCCATCCGCTCCTCCAGCGAGATATACGCCTCAATGCCGCTCCGTGCCGCGAACTGCTTGATCGCACGAAGCATCGGCATCGGGCCGCATGCAAAGATCACATCCGCCGTCAGTCCCTCCGCCTCGATGACATCCATGACATTTCCCTTCGTGCCGACACTGCCGTCCTCCGTCGCGACATGTACCGGCGCATACTTTGCCAGATCCTCCGCCAGGAAAAGCTCCTTGTCCCGATAACCGACGATCACATCCACGGATGCGGCATTCCTGATCTTACTGGCAAGCAGGAGCATCGGCGGAATACCGATACCGCCGCCCATCAAAAAGACGCGCTTTCCCTCAGCAGCCGCGAGCGGGAACCCGTTTCCGAGCGTTCCGAGTATGTCCACGCGGTGCCCTGTCTTGTATCCCGAGAACTCTGCAGTCCCTTTCCCCGCGACGCGGTAGACGATGCGCAGCCTGTCATTGGCGGTGTCTGTGTCGCAGATGCTGATCGGACGCGGCAGAAGCGCCGACCTGTCCTGTGTATACACACTGATAAACTGTCCCGGCTTTGCCTGCCGCGCAAGTTTTGTGCTGATCCACATGTCATAGATCCCCGGTGCGATCTGCTGCTGCCTGTACACCCTGGCAGCCTCTTTCCATTTCTGTTCCATATCACCATCTCCTTTGGCATTATCAATATTGCATTACACTTATCATATCATAAATCTGAAACTTATCAACACATTGCGCAAAACTTGTTGCCGTTTGCGTTACCGTTCACGCCCCGCCTTATCTCGACAGCACTGTAACCATTGCAGGCGCAAACGGCAGACGTTTTGCACACAACATGCTTCAATGCAGGCATGTTGCGCATGTTTTTCACTGTTTTAGTGGCAGCGGAACCATAACCCGCTTGCGCCTGTTACTGTCCGCCAATCAACGGGAGACGGACAGTAACAGGCGCCATCGCATAGATGACGCCTGTCCAAACGATCCTATAAAATTACGCCAGGAATGTCTTTACCTGCTCATACACGCCCTTCGCGTCGAGCTTATACTTCTCAACCAGCGCTGCCGCAGAACCGGATTCGCCAAACACATCCTGCATGCCGATCTTGCACACAGGTGTCGGATGCGACTTGCAGAGCGCATCGCACACCGCACTGCCCAGTCCGCCGATCACGGAATGCTCCTCGGCGGTCACGACCTTGCCGGTCTTCTTCGCAGAGTTGATGATGATCTCCTCATCAAGCGGCTTGATCGTACAAATGTTGATCACCTCTGCACTGATCCCGTCCTTCTCGAGCATCTCGGCTGCGCCGAGTGCGGAATCCACACAGATACCTGTCGCCACGATGGTGACATCCGTGCCCTCTCTCACGACAGTTCCCTTTCCGATCTCAAACTTATAATCCGGTCTGTCGTTGATCACAGGAACCGCCGCGCGTCCAAAACGTATGTATACGGGTCCTTCGTACGCTACCGCCGCGCGCACTGCCGCCTTTGCCTCTACATCATCAGCCGGACACATAACAACCATGCCCGGAATCGTGCGCATCAGGGCGATATCCTCATTGCACTGGTGGGATGCGCCGTCCTCTCCGACGGTGATACCTGCATGTGTCGCGCCGATCTTGACATTCAGATGCGGATATCCGATGGAGTTTCTGACCTGCTCAAACGCACGTCCCGCAGCAAACATTGCAAACGAACTCATAAACGGGATCTTGCCAGCCAGCGACAGTCCGGCAGCCACACCCGCCATGTTGCACTCCGCGATCCCGCAGTCGATATGTCTCTCCGGAAATGCTTTCTTGAACACGCCCGTCTTGGTCGCTGCCGCAAGGTCAGCGTCAAGAACGACTATATCCGGATTCTCTTTTCCTATTTCGACGAGAGCATTGCCGTAGCTCTCCCTTGTTGCTATTTTTTTGATATCTGCCATTTTTATCTCCCTTCCGCGCCTACGCCAGCTGCTGTGCGATCTTCTCTAAATCTGCCATCGCCACTGCGTACTCTTCATCATTTGGCGCCTTGCCATGCCAATCTACGTTTCCTTCCATGAACGATACGCCCTTGCCCTTCAATGAATGGGCGATGATCGCCGTCGGCATGCCCTTCGTCTCCCGCGCCTCCTTAAACGCTGCGCGGATCTTGTCAAAATCATGCGCGTCGTCGAGATCGATCACATGGAAATTGAATGCCTCAAACTTCTTATCGATCGGGTATGGTGAGCATACATCCTCGATCCTGCCGTCAATCTGCAGCCCGTTGTTATCCACGATCACGCAGAGATTGTCAAGCTTTCTGTGTCCTGCGAACATGGAAGCCTCCCAGACCTGTCCCTCCTCGATCTCGCCGTCCCCGAGCAGTGTGTACACTCTGTAGTCCGCACCTGACATCTTTGCGCCGAGCGCCATGCCGCACGCCACAGATATCCCCTGCCCGAGCGATCCCGAGGACATGTCTACACCCGGCACATGCTGCATACAGGGATGTCCCTGCAGATAGGAGCCAAGCTTTCTCAAAGTCACCAGATCCTCAACCGGGAAATAACCGCGGTTTGCGAGCGTCGAGTACAATCCCGGCGCCGTGTGTCCCTTCGAGAGCACGAAGCGGTCCCTGTCACCCTTCCCGGGATCTTTCGGATCGATGTTCATCTCCTCAAAATAAAGATACGTATAGATATCTGCCGCCGATAACGATCCGCCCGGATGTCCTGCCTTCGCCGCATGAACACCTGTGACGATACCCTTACGAACTTCATTTGCCATTTTTTGAAGCTCCAAATTTGTCATTGTTTTTTCCTCCATTAAAATAAACTAATTAAAAATTTGTACGATCACTGTCCTGCATACCAAAGAAGCCTTCGATACCAAAATGTCTTCACACATATTAAAATACCATAAAACAGATTGTCCGTAAATGCATAAAATGAAAATAATCCGAATCCCCGATCCGACAGTGGTCCGATGCGTACATGAACAGAGTCTCCCCCCGCATGGTAAAGTCCGCAGGCATCCCACACATCGGCCAATCCAAAGCGTATATGATTAGAGCCTACCATCAGATCCGTGTCACAGTTTGTGGGATGCGCGTCTACTCTACTTTGTTCCCATAGTACGCATTTGCGCCGTGCTTCCTGTAATAGTGCTTATCCTGGATGCGCTGCGGTGCCGGCTCCACGTCTCTGTTGAGCTGCTCCGTAAACAATGCCATCTTCGCAACCTCCTCGAGAACGACCGCATTGTGCACAGCCTCACTCGCATCCTTTCCCCACGCGAATGGACCGTGATTCTTGCAGAGCACTGCCGGAACTGCCATGACCTCCTTGTCTTTGAAGGTTTCTATGATGAGTGCCCCTGTGTTCTTCTCATAGCCGTCGTCGATCTCCTCCTGCGTGAGCACGCGCGCACACGGGATCTCCCCGTACATATAATCCGCATGCGTCGTTCCGTAGCACGGGATGCTTCTTCCCGACTGTGCCCAGCTCGTCGCGTAGGTGCTGTGGGTATGTACGATACCGCCGATCTCCGGAAACGCCTTGTAGAGCTCCAAATGCGTCGGCGTGTCGGAAGACGGGTTGTATCTTCCCTCCACCTTGTTTCCGTCCAGATCCATCACCACCATGTCCTCCGGCTTTAACAGGTCGTAATCAACACCGCTCGGCTTGATGACAAACAGACCGCTCTCTCTGTCGATCGCACTCACATTGCCCCATGTAAAGGTGACAAGCCCATACTTGGGCAGTTCCATATTTGCCTCGTATACTTTCTTCTTTAATTCCTCTAACATCTCATGTTCCTCCATTCCAACAGGCTGATATCGTCCCGGAAAAATGCCTGCCTCCGGCATTTTCCGACATAGGCTGAGTCTTTCAAACCGGCATCCCCGCCGTCCTAAAAGTCCTTTCACATGCTGTCAACCGCCGCGCGCTCGATCGCAAGCCCTTTCTTATAGCGCTCGATAAATGTCTCAAACCCTGCCACATCGCTCGCATCGGGCGCCATGCGCACAGACTCCTCGCCTGCAAACACTTTATGGCTCAGATAATCGCTGAGTGTCTCATCCGCACCCTTTTTCACCATATAGTTCGCAAGGACCGCGATACCCCATGCGCCGCCTTCACCCGCAGTCTTCATAACGGACACCGGAACGTTGACCGCCGCCGCAACGATCTTCTGTCCAACACCCTCTGTCTTGAACAGCCCGCCATGACCGAGAAGCTCGTCGAGCGTCACATTCTCCTGCTTAAACAGGATGTCCATGCCAATCTTGATGGCGCCAAGTGCCGTGAACAGGTTCACGCGCATAAAATTCGCCAGATTGAACTTCGCGTCCGGCGTCCGCACAAAGAGCGGTCTGCCCTCCTCAAACCCTGTCACATGCTCGCCGGAGAAGTAACCGTACGCCAGGAGTCCGCCGCAGTCCGCATCGCCCTCGAGCGCCTTCCTGTAGAGCGTTCCATAGAGCTCGTTCATGTCAACCTTCTGTCCCATCGTCTCCTGGAATTCCCTGAACAGGTTCACCCACGCATTCAGGTCGGAAGTACAGTTGTTGCAGTGGACCATCGCCACCAGGCTGCCGTCGGGCGTCGTCACCAGATCCAGCTCATCGTAGGATTTCGACAGGTCTTTCTCGAGAACTGCCATCGCAAACACAGAGGTGCCTGCCGATATGTTGCCCGTGCGCTGTGCCACACTGTTTGTCGCAACCATGCCTGTGCCGGCATCGCCCTCCGGAGGACACATCGCGATACCCGCCTGCAGTGTGCCCGTCACGTCGAGGAGCTTTGCGCCCGCCTCCGACAAAGTGCCCGCCCTGTCTCCGGAAACCAGCACTTCCGGCATGATATCCGCAAGCTTCCACGGGAAGTTTTTGTCTGCGACAAGCTCGTCAAACTGTCTGATCATCCGCTCGTTAAAGCGCTTTGTTCCGATATCGATCGGAAACATACCGGACGCCTCACCGACGCCGAGCACCTTCTCACCGCTCAGCTGCCAGTGGATATAGCCGGCAAGAGTTGTGAAGAAATCAACGTCTCCAACGTGCTCCTCACCGTTGAGGATCGCCTGATACAGATGCGCAATGCTCCATCTCTGCGGGATGTGATAGTTGAAGAGCGCCGTGAGCTTCTCACTCGCCTCCTGCGTGATCGTGTTTCTCCACGTCCTGAAAGGCACCAAAAGCTCCCCTGCCTTGTCAAATGCCATATATCCGTGCATCATGGCGCTGAACCCGAGGGAACCGAGCGTCCTGATCTGCGTGCCGTACTTCTCCTGCACAGACTTCGCCAGATCCTGATAGCAGTCCTGAAGCCCCTTCCATATCGCATCGAGACTGTAGGTCCAGATATTGTTCACCAGCTGATTCTCCCAGTCATGGTTTCCGATGGCAAGCACCTCGTGTTCCTCATCGATCAATACCGCCTTGATCCTGGTCGAACCAAACTCAATACCAAGTGCAGTCCTGCCAGTCTCAATCGCATTTTTTGCATCAAGTCCCATAAATTTGTACCCTCCTGTTTTCGATAACATTATTAAACCGCTTTGTGACAATTCTATATCCAGACTGCGGCAACACTTCCATATATCGTCATTATAACAATTAGGCTGCCGTATTGCAAGCTTATTGTTTATTCAATTTTAAAATATTTTAGTCAAACAAAAAGTCATAATGATCCAATATGAACATATCATCCGTTGCTATGATCAACGGGTGGACGATACACTAACAATACGTAAAGCACGTTCTTCCAAACCGTAGTTTGTCGCCGGGCTCCAGCGCCACCGCCTGGTTCACTTCCAGGAGTACTCCGTTTCTCACGGTCCCGTTCGTCGAGTTGAGATCGCGGACGTAGACTCTCCCGTCGCGCTCCTCAAAGCGCGCGTGCATTTTACTGACAGCCGCGTCATCGATCACAAAATCCGACACATTCGCGAGCTTTCCGACCGTCATGGGAAGCCTGTCGAGAGAGAGACTGACTTCCCTCCCGTTCATGCGTCCGCACAGCAGGCGCTCCTCCACGATCCCCTCCCCCAAATACACGGTCTCACCGCAGGCGCTCCGTGCCGGATGGCTTTCACCGGTTCCTGCACTGCCCGCCGCCCGAAGGATGCCGCCGTGCCGATCCGCCTCCTGCCGGCAGCTCTCCCTCTGGCTGCCAGAGGATCTGCCGTCGTCAGGAGCACTTCCGGCAGCCGTATAAAATATGCAGTCATCGCTGTCTTCGTCCTCATCCGGCTGCTCCCTTGTTCTGTCCTGCCGCCTTTTTTTGACATAACACGAAAAAAATAATACGGCTGCCGCGATCGCCATCCCCGCCGCACAGTACAGGTACAGCTCACTGTTCCCCCCAAGTGTAAAGGAATGTATCAGACGCGCGCCCAGTATGATCGCACCGGAGCGCAATGACACAAAGATGCAGAAGATCCCGCCGATCAAATCCCCGATCTTCCTCGTTTTCTCCGCGTGATCTGCCCGCACCGCCGCACCCGCTTCCTCCTCAAAGGAGTACCCCGCATAGGGATCCGGTGTCCTAGCAGTGTCGTCTATTTCAGCCTGTCCGCCGGATCTTCCATGCCCGTCCGCCCTGCAGATATTGTATTCGTCAGCATCTTCGGCATCTGACACATACCCTGTTGGCTCCGGACGGCTTTGCGCGGCATCGTTTTCCCTGTGTGCGAGATCGGCAATGACATGTCCCATCATATTTCTGATCTCGCTGATAACGTAATTGGGATTCCTGGTATAGCGATAGATCTGATAGCCGAGCATCACCGCGCACTCGTCTGTGTGATCGATCCTGGTGAGCAGCTGGTCGATAAATTCCATGAAGGAGATCCGCACGTCCCCCTCATAGTGCGGGTAGCACACAAAATACGGTTCCATCCGTTCCACATCAATATAGATCAGTTCCGGTCTTATGATGATCTGTGTCCCATCCAGCAGATATTCCTCCAGCCTGTCAAAAAGATCCACACAGCCTGTCATCAGATGCCTCAGCCCGTCATATCGAATTTCCGATTTGTCATAAAGCCTGTCCAGCGACTGCAGAGAATTGATCTCATAATAATACCTGCTCTCCCCGTTGATCAGCCTGTGTGTGACGGGCAAAAGCCCCGGAATACGGTTCTCCAGCAGCATCTTCGTCCGATAATCCCCGCGTTGGTCCCCATCCTTCCCAAAAAAACTGCACTGACTCAATATCATATAATTGTGATTCATGCTCCTCTCGAAGCTGATCTCAGGCATATTTTCTCTCATGCCACTCCTCCAAGTCCCTTCAAACCATAGCGCATTTCCTATTTCTCCGCAATCAGCCTGTTTAATATCCTGCAGTCGCGGACCGTCCTCGACGGTCTGAGGCGCTTTGCACTCCTGCTGATATCCAGTGTCATGTCGATCCCTGACACATACTCTCCAAGCCATGTGACGAGCGGCATATCGACGCCGCAGTGATATGTTACGGTCACGCTTCCCGCGTCAACTGCCACATCATAGCTAAGATCCCGTATGGCAAACAGCTTTCCCTCGACAAGTCCCGCTGCAGCCGCGCGCGCTGCCGTCTCCGCCTCAGCAGCCGTCCTGAAATGACTGCTCGTCCCCCGCATTGCCGCCTCGTATGCACTGTGCTCCATGACGCACCTGTCGTAGCTGTAAAATGCCAGAAAGATCATCATCACGGTAAAAAGCATCGCCACAGGCAGGATCAATGCTGCCTCCACCGTGAAATACGCCGCCTCACACTGCCTTCTCAAAGCATCACACATAGCAGATACCCCGCAAAGACCGCCGGAAGAAACGGTAGCCGCGTCTGTCTGCCGCCCTTTCTGAAAACGAGGATAACGATCGCCGCGATGCACATCACAAACGACGCGGCAAACACGACAAGAAGGCATTTGCGCGCGCCAAGCGCGATACCCACCGCGGCGATCACGATGCCATCGCCTCTCCCGATCTGCTCCCTTGTCGCCACGGACACCCCGACTGCACAGAGTCCGATCGTCAGCCCGCCCACCGCATCCACCACGCCAAACTCCTTTTTCAGGGGGATCACCGCGCAGCACAGCAGCAGCAGGATCAGGAGCTGCACCCTGCCGATCTGTCTCCGCCTGATATCCACGATCCCCGCCGCAAACAGCACAAGACCGATCGCCGCCATCAAAATCCTATAAACCATCAACTGTAATCCTGCATCCATTCTCTAACTCCTTTTCGTACTCTTATCGGAAAATCTTATTTCAAACTTCTTTTTCGTCTCCTATTTCAGAACTTTTATTCCGCCTTTTCATTTTGAGTCCCTACTCAAATCTTTTATCCCAAATTCATCACATGCGTTTAAAGCATCAGCCAAATATGTAATACATATAATAATATATATTATAATACTATTTATATATCTTTTATTTCTGTTATCCGCACTTGCTGCACGCCCCCCTGCTGCCAGTCTCCGTTATCGGTACTGCCATGACCGTCCGTTTCAGACCGCTGCATCCCAGCGTGGCGTGGTACCGGTTCCCGTAATCCGTGATATAAACCGTACTGCCGCAATAGCGCCCGCATTCTCCGCAGGGATAGTACTTATCCCCGTCCTGGTTCCGCTGCGTGTCGAGAAAGCTCTTGCTGGCTGCCGCAATAGAAAGCTTTAAATAACTGCATGCCCTGGAACGATGAAATACACCTCCATCCGGTGTGATATACACGATCTCCTCCTGGGTCACACTGCTGTCTGTGCCGTTGACAGCACCGTCATATCCGGTCCACGCCCTCGTGCGCATCCTGTTGAACATGGTGCGCTGCCGGTAGCCCATCAACGGCACAGGCGGCTCTATGCGGTACTCTGCGATCAGATCGATACAGTCATCCTGCTGCATCACGGACGACCGCAGCCAGCAGATGGACGAGGCGCCTCCTGCAATCGGGGCATTGTCCAGGTAAGCTGTCCCAAGCTTTGTCCTGATCTTCCCCGCCGCATATAGATATGTCAAGCCGAGCGATTCGGCTGCCCCCGCCGAGCCTCCCCGGATCTGCCGGTACTCGTAGCCATACACTGCCATCTGCCTGGCAGTGTCATGCATCGCGGCACTCATATTTCCCTGTAACCGGTAAATCTCTACAATAGATATGATGTTTAGAAATGCGAAAAGAAACAACGGCAGCACGAGACATGCCTCTACGGTCATGCTCGCCCTCTGCCCCCTATGCAGCTTTGGACACGGGGAGCAGGAGGATATTCTTTTAATTGCACAGACAGGAAAATGTCTACGTTTTTTTGTGGAGAGCAAGATTCCTCCCTTCCGATCTGTTATATTTATCAAGTTCATTTTATTTTCTTCCCTATCCTGCATCGAAAAGAACATCCTCCCACTCCTCTGCCTTTTTCACGCGTTCTACTGGTAGCACATCTTTTTCCAGAAGACAAAATCGTGACCGTCTGCATCTTGAAAACCAAAATGTACCATCATATAATCCATGCACCTGTCTATCCGGAAATTTTCATTGTTCGCGGTCTGTCTGATATCCATCTCCACAATATCAAGGCTCCTCGCCGCCTTGGTATTCTTGTTCATCAGCCCGAGAAACACTCTCAGATAATCCTGGTATGTCAATCCCGACGCGCCCTCGCCGCCGTCAGGGATACTGCCTGTAAAGAGATCGATCAAGCCTGTATTCCAGTCCGCGCTCCCCTTGATCAGGGGCACCCTTTTGCCCGCCAGGAGCTGCCGCATATCCGACACGGTCTCCGTGAGCGCCCACACGCCGAGGATCACTGCCGTCATCACGTCGATCAGTTCCGGGGACAGCAGCAGCACACAGATGATTGTCGCTGCCATCTCCGCCTGCGATCGCCTGGCAGAATCCGTGCAGATACTGCTGAGATTTGCCGCCGATCGGAGTGCAAACAGCAACTCCACACTGCGTCTCATATTTCCGGCATCGCTGTTAAAACCATACAGAATGTACTCAATCTGGTACTTTAACAGCCCGGTGTCCTTCGGCTGTATAAAATTGCCGCACTTCTTCATCAGATACTCGCCGTATATCAGTTCGTCGACGAGATTGTCCGGTCTGTCGATCCCTTCATGCAGACCGATTCCTTTGTTGATCACTCCGCTCCTTTTGCGCGCGGAAAAGTACGGTCCCGCATCCATCACTGCGCCGGATATGTGCCCGCCGCCCGGAAACACCAATGCCAGGATCCCTCCGCCAGCCAGCCTGTCAAATGCGCCGGAGACCTTCTGGTAAGAATACCCTTCACTGCTCTCCGCCCCAAACTCCACGATGCCCTTCCTGCCCAGAGCCTCCTCCAGCGCCTGCTTTTGCGCCGCGATCTCGCCTGCGGCGTCCTTTTCGGTCAGCCCGTTGCTCTTCACGGTATCGATATGTTCCTGCACAGTTGATACCAGATCCCCGCCGTAGACTGCTTTCATGAACTCCACTGCCTGTGCCTTCCACACCATGCATTCATCGTCACTCGCACAGGACACCTCCGATATCTCGAGATAAGGGTTCTCCAGCCTTAACAGATTGTGCTCAAAAGGCATCACAAGCCCTTTATCCGGGGTCATATTGTAGCTCATGTAATCTGCCAGACGCCTCTCTACCATACCTGTGCCGCCGTTCACGCTGCCATAGGAAGAATCCACGAAAAACAGATCATACTGATCCAGGATCTCCCTGCTGTACTCCGCAAACACCGAGTCCAGCCCCAGGTCTGCCACAAGCTCCGCCTGCGCCCTTACGGCGCCTATCGCCGCGCCCTCGATCAAGACGAAGAGCAGCGACAGGACAATGCCAAAAATAAGGGACAGGTACACTGTCAGATATGCATCAAATCTTGTTTGCATTGTCTGTGACCTTCTTGAGTATCTTCTCCACCAGCGACTTGATACTCTCCTTGAAAATCGCTACAAGCGCGACGAGCACGACGATGATCAATACGACTTCAACTGTTCCCATTCCATCTTCTTCTCTCATAAAGCTTCTTAAATTTCTCATGATCTCTTCTCCTCTTCTTTCCAAAATGTTTTTGATGTTTTTTATGTTTTTATAATGAATATCAGCAGTTTACAAGTTTTTGCAAAAGACATATCTTAGTAGTTAGATGCAAAACAAACATTCAACAATCCATGTTTTTCGGGATCCAAAATGAATATTGATTGCATTCCAAACAGCGATCCAGACAAATTTTCAAAAGTAGTAAACTGATGCCATAAATATTAAAAGTAAGTCTTAAATGCCGGCACCATGATGATGACCATCGTGATCCCCAGGAGCATCATCATGGGCACCAGCAGCTTTGTTCCCGCCTTTTCACCGAGCTTTCTCGCTGTGTGCTTGCGCTCCTCAAAGGCATCGGCAGCCTCCTCCTTTAGCAGGAGCGGCAGATTGGCAGCACCCTTTCTGATGTTCTGCGACAGCATAGTCGCAAGCTTGTTATAACTTGCGACACGGCACCGTCTGCCAAAACGCTCGTACGCCTGTGCCTGTGCAACACCGCTCTCCATCTCATAGACCGTCAGGAGCATTTCCTCGTAGGCATACCGCCTGCTGCCGCCCTCCCCGCGCCGCCGCTTGTAGTCCCTTGCGATCTTATCCCACGCGTTTGGAACTGTCATTCCGGCACCGAGCAGCAGCGCCAGGGCACTGACGATCTCAGGATAATCCGTGCGCATCTGCTCCTCCCTGTCCTCCACCTGCCTGTGAAGATCCCTGTCCCTGCAGTGGTAGATCAAAATCACAAGGATCGGTGTCGCCGCCAGAAACAAAAGTCCTCTGTAATTTCTCCTGTAGCTCCATTGGAGCCTTTTGTCCCCGCTCTCTGACGGAAGAGTCATACTCTGCTGTTCGCGGCTCTTCTCCTCCAGTTCAATGATCTGTCTGGCAAGATGCTCCTCCGCTCCCGGCTGTACTGCCTTGCTGTGTATCATGACCGCCCACCTGTGCTCGACCTCAAAGCTTTCACAGGACAATACCGCCGCCAGCTCCATCAGAACCGGCTCTGTCAATGTGTCCTGCACAAGATGTCCTGTATAGTCCATGTACATATCGTCCGTGCGCCATTCCACCGTAAACGGGTAGCCCTCCACACTGTCTGCCAGCTGCAGGTCATATGCGATCACATCAAAACTTTCGTTCGATCCCAGGATCGTTTTTTTGAGCTGCGCCACCGCTTCCTCCGACATCCGCGTCAGTTCCTCCCGGGAAAAACTTCGCTCGGACAGCGTGACCGGGACTTGATATCTGCTTTCCCCGTCATCTGCCACAAGTGTCACACTCTTTTTTCCTTCCCCGTACACATTGCGCTCGATTCGGTTATCAACAATCTTTGACGCCATTCCGTCCTTTATCCACAATGCAGTGGACAATATCACACCGACTGCCGCGACCAGACCGCAGACTGAGATCTTCCCGATCACATACGCCCTCTGCCTTGCCTGTGTATCTCCCGCAGGCTCGAGTGTCTGCAGATCCTCCCGGACCGCACTGTTATACAGGATCTTGTCCGGCTTTCTCTGCATTGCCTCCAATCTGGCGTACAGCCATCCTGCAAACCGCACACGCAACTGCATCACCCCTCTCTCTCATTTCATGCTGGCTTCACACCTGCAGATTCCAAAGCCTATACCTCTATATCCAGGATCTTGTCCGAGATCCGGCATGCCGCCGCGTAGACAGCAAGCGCCCCGGTCATCAGGACCCAGCCAAAGATATTGTGGTACAGACTTTCAAAATATCCTTTTGTGGTCAGCGAGATATAGAAGATGATCACAAAAGGAATATATCTCATGATCAGCTGCTCCAGCCGCTTCTCACTCACCACGGTCTCGATCTCGCGCCGTATCTCCTGCTTATCACCAATGATCTCCGCCGTATTCGCGATGATCCCCCGCATATCTCCCCCGCCTCTCTTTGCGATCTGAAAGATATCTGCAAAATCTCTGATATCCTGCACACCGCTCCTGTCTGCAAGGTTTGCGAGCGCACTTTCAAGCTGTTCGTTGTTGCTGAGTTTGCGGAAGATGAGCCGAAGCTCCCTTGCCATCACCGACTCCCTGCCATACAGCAGCACCGTATCCCGATAGGATTCCTGGAACGCATTCTCGACGCTGTAGCCTGCCTGCAGATTCGACGAGACACTCAAGATCACATCGCGAAATTCAACTTCAAGTTTCCGCTTTCTCTTCCCACACTCCGCCGCCCCCCTGTCCTTAAAAGACAGAATGACAAGCGGCATCAGCAGCACCCACGCGGCCACACTGTCATAAAAGAGCCAGCTGACCACCGCCATGAACATGCCCCCGCACAAAAGATGCAGGGCGATCTCGTACTTGGAAAATGTGTAGCTCGTGTAATCTGTCTCCGGTGGCAGGCGCCCCCTTGCGATCGTTTTCTTATTTCCTGGTCTTATCATGATTGATCTCCTTCTTTATCTTAGGCAATACTTATCCCCGCAGCGTACAGCTTCCCTGTGTGCGTCAGCTCGTTCACCCTGGCGAGCACACCCGAAACCCTGCCGTTTTCCTCCCCCGTCTCCTGGAACTGGTACAGCGGCAGCGTGACGATTTCACCGTTTTCAAAACCCATGATCTCCACGATCTCGAGAACGCGCCGCGACTTGTCGCGCAGTCTGCCAAGATGCACGATGACATCCACACCTGACGCAATCTGGCGCCTCACCGCCGCAAGCGGAAGATCCATCCCCATCAGCACCATCGTCTCAAGACGCGTCAGCATATCGTTTGAAGAGTTCGCATGACCGGTTGAAAGACTTCCGTCATGCCCGGTATTCAGAGCCTGCAGCATGTCGATCGCCTCGCTCCCCCGCACTTCTCCGACGATGATCCGGTTGGGGCGCATGCGGAGGGATGACCTGATCAGATCGCGGATCGTGATCTCACGCGCGCCATCCATGTTGGCATTTCTCGTCTCGAGGCGCACCAGATTGGGAATATCCTGCAGCTGCAGCTCCGCGGAGTCCTCGATCGTGATGATACGCTCTGTCTTTGGAATATATTGGGACAGCGCGTTGAGAAACGTTGTCTTTCCGGAGCCGGTCCCCCCGCTTATAAAAATGTTGTAGCCCGCAGCGACAAGCTTTTCCAGAAACTCTGCCGCCTCTGCCGTGAGCGATCCGAAGCAGATCAGATCCTCCATGGAAATCGGATGATCGGGAAAACGACGTATCGTGATGATCGGACCATTCAGCGCCACCGGAGACAGCACAATGTTGACACGCGATCCGTTTTCGAGCCGTGCATCGGCGATCGGGGACGCCTCGTTGACTACCCTGTTGCACTTTGCCACGATCTGCTGTATTACGTTTTCGAGCTTTTCCCGCGTCTCGAAGCGTTTGTCCCACTCGTAGATGTGCCCCGCCTTCTCGACAAAAATATTTTCTGTCCCGTTTACCATGATCTCCGTCACCTCGTCGCAGTCCACCAGCTCCTGGAGCACATCCATCTTTCTGATGGAATGAAACACACTCCTGCCAAGCTCCTGCCGCTGTTTCAGGGACAGGGCATATTTCCTGCCCATCTGTATGATCAGTTCATCGATCATTTCCCGGATCTCGAGATCATCCACCTCCCTCGAAAGGTCGATCTGCTGCCTGACATGCTCACTGATATATTCCCTGCACGCCTCATACCGCTCTGACTTTTGCGCCTTGCTCATCTCCTGCCCAGCACCCCTTTCATGCAGATTCCGACGGGCGATGCCGCCAGATTTTCCAGCGTCCCACACTGCCTCTCCCAGTTTGGCGGCAGTTCAAATTCCACCGTGCGCGCGAGGATCCCGTCCCACTCCTTTGCGCGGAGCAGGTGCCTGAAATGTGACAGCATTGCACGTCCGCACACACTGTCGCTGTCCGTGAGCAGATACACCTGGTCGCTGCTTTCGAGCAGATCGTAAAATCCCTTACAGGTCTCCGACAAATCCATCACGATGTACGTGTAATCGCTGCTGTACAGCAAAAGATCCGCCACAGTCTCCCAATCCTTCCTGTCGATAGCGACCAGATCTTCGTAATCCAGTGCAGGGGGCAGATAGTCGACACCGCGGATCGATCGCTTGATGCTGTCCAGTTTGCATAACAGTTTTTCGGAGTGATTCAGCACAAAGTACATGAAATCTGTCACATCCGCGTCGTACTCTGTCTGCAGGAGCTCCTCAAAACCCGCAAACGGCATCATGCTCAGATACAGCACCTGATCCCCATCCTCCGCAAGAACCTGCGCCGCCCCCAGCGCTGCCACACTCTGCCCCCGGTGCCTGTCCGGTGAGTAGAAGCTGACGAGCCTTGTCCGGTTCTTTCCGCGTCTCTCCACGCTGCGGCAGCTCTCGTCCAGCGCATACTCCCCGAGCACCTGTGCGATCAAGCGCTCCATGGACTGATACTTCGCGATCACGCTGCATCCTGCGATCTCCTTCAATCCGTCCTCCTGCAGGACAAAGCGCTTTGCGGCGCTGATCTTTGCGACATCTGTGTCATAGATCCCTTCTCCCACAAGCAATATTTCGAACGGCGCCCTGCGGCTCGCCTCCAGTGCTTTATGTACCGCATCAAATATCAGTATCTCAAAATCTGCCGGGTTCCTCCTCTGCAAATATGCCTGCAGCATTCTCAGATATCCGCTGTCACTGTCGCAGATCGCCAGCTGCCTTACTTTCATGCCTTGTCCCTCCTCGTGATCCTGTCCGTCCTTATTTCCGAGCTTTTGCCAAACTTTTACTTCACGCATACACGCCGGCACACATCATAATCAGGCTGATAAATGCCGGGATCGACAGACGCACGACACAGCGCTTCTGTGCCCGGTCGATCTGATATTGGTCAACCACTCCCGTCATCACCACTTTCCTGAGATACCGCATCAGATAAAAAAGCCGCTCCCTGCTCTCTGTATAGACGATCATCTTCACAACCGATATCGCTCCCGCAACCGCCATCGTGACAAACATGTAATGCACAAATCCGTGCGGCTCCATGCATGCACTGTAACAGCCTGTCATCATGAAGAGTTTGACATCTCCCGCCCCCAGCGTCCCCATCAGATAAAAGGGATAAAATGCCAGGAAGATCACAGCCGCAGTACCGACGGATCCCAGAAATCCCGCCGCGTGGCATGAGCTGTATGCCGTGACAAGGCCTGCCGCTGTACCGATGAAGATGCAGACATTCGGGATCCTGTAATAACGCCAGTCCATAAAAATGACAACACAAAACACACCTATGAGGATTCCCATACCATACGTTTCCTTTCCTGATTAAAGTAGAGTGATTCACCGAAAATGGTGCGTGATGTTCCGAGCCCTTATCTCGCCGGAACAGTTTTGATTATATCGGATCCAGAGAATTTGTCCACTCGAAATGTAATAATTCGCACAACTATTTTTTTATTGTGCATTTCTGCCAAACAGATCAGCTAATCCGCTTGTCTTTCTGTCATATATTACGCTGTTTTTTATGCTAATTTTTACATTGCGAAATTTTACGAAATTTGATTCAAATTTGCCACAGATCTCTCGCAAATTGTAACCATATCTGATGGAAAGCTTTTCCACTTGCAACCGCCCCAGCCTGCACCATGCAATAATTCATGTATAACGTCTGAAATTGCAATGATCGCTATAAATATGATATAAAATGAAAGACCGCTTACCTCATTTCGTCGAATAAAGATATTCAAACACGGGGGCACCCGTCAGCTTCTGCTGACATGCTTCCTGGGTGCCCATGTGCATAAAAAAGAAAAATATACATGAAATTATCATGCATATTTTTCCTTTTTTAGGACTATACTGTTTTATATAAATCGTTGAGAAAGGACATCCCTATGAAAACATATTTCAGTCTGAAAGGTATACTTAACCCCGCTGTAAATGCAGATTCCCAGCCCCGCACACCGCGCGACATGCTGCTCGATGATATCCGCAAGACACAATGTGCCCTGGAGATCGCATATTCCGGTTTTGACAATGTAATGGATCCCGACCTGATCGACTGTTATATCTATGAAGTCAACTCCGCGCTGAAACGTTATCGTTTTCTGCTGCAGCAGGCGGCACAGATGCAGCTCTACGAGGAGTACCATATGGACTCCCCTGAATTCTGTGACACCAAACCGCTTGTGCAGCAGCCGATCGCGTAACCGCCCCAGGGGACATCGATCACACGCAAAACCCTCTCGCTGTACCGTACTGCTGCAGGCTCTCGTTGACATCTGTCTTGCTGTATGTTAAC
This sequence comes from uncultured Lachnospiraceae bacterium, assembly GCA_910585765.1. Lineage (GTDB taxonomy): Bacteria > Bacillota > Clostridia > Lachnospirales > Lachnospiraceae > COE1. The sequence continues at coordinate 53,883 of CAJUES010000010.1, forward strand.
CCTGCATATACATCCTGTGCATTCTCCATAAGCGGCCGTGACTGATCTTCCCTGCTGATGGTGTGATACGCATCCCGCAGCTTCTGAAACATGCCGATAATCTGGTCAAGCTGCTCCGCGCTGATGCCGTTCATATCGTGCGCAAGCTCCCTGTCCGCAAACGCATATATCGCGAATAGATTTCTCGACAAGTCATAGTTAAAGTCCAGGCTGCACCTCAGTTCGGATATGCAGTTTCTGGCACACTGCATGCCCTTTTTAAATTCCTGTCTGCAGCCGATGCTCTGGGCGGCTGCAGCGTCTTTCAAATATGTCAGGATCATATCATACAGGATCACAACCAGCTGTGTGCGGTTCGCGTGTGTGATCCGTCTCGTGAAGATCTGTTTCATTTCCTTTGTCATGCCAATAACCTGACCTTTCTGTTTCTGATTTGTATTGAGGAACTGTTACGACCTGTCTGACTGTATCTCTTGTCTTTCTGCAGTTCCTATGGATTTCTACTGTAACAGCTGCAATACCTGCTGCGGTCTCTCGTTTGCCTGTGCAAGCATCGATGTGGACGCCTGTACGAGTACCTGTACAGTCGAGTACTCTGTCATCTCGGCTGCCATATCCACATCCATGATGCGCGAGTACGCCGAGGTGATGTTCTCCTCCGTCGTGTCCAGATTGGTGATGGTGTGCTCCAGACGGTTGGAGTATGCACCGATCCTTGAACGGATCGCGGACAGCTGGACGATCGCGTCGCTCACATCATCGATCGCCAGGCGCGCCGACTCCTCTGTCGTGAGGTCGATGCGATCCACGCCGAGGTTCGCCGCGCTCATCGAGGGGATCTCCAACTCCATATACTGACCTGCGTTCGCACCCACCTGCACGATCATCGCACCCATACCGGTCACATCGATCTTGAGACAGTCATCTGCCGTATTGTTTCCGATCGTGTACTCTGTGCAGGTAGTCATCGTTTTGGTGTAGAGGAAATCGTCGAGCGTCTTCTGCGTCGCCATTTCCGCGCCGTACTCGTTGGTGTCCTTGTACAGTTCAAAGCTGGCGGTATTGCCGGGCACTTTTGTCCCTGTCTTTCCGTCGATCGTCGTATACTCGATCGAAAACGTATTATTGGCTTCGTCCCACTCAACTTTGTCAATGTTGACGGCGCATCCCGGATTCTTAGTTTTAAAATATTCCGCGAAATCATCCTTCAGGCTCTTGCCGTTGTCGCCCCTGTAATCCGTATATATTTCCGCATCCTGCCCTGCAAGTTCGTCTCCCGCGGAATCGACATTCTTGAAGAAGTTGAGTTCGCCGATGTTATACCGCTTCCCGTCGTCACCCTTCACCGCGATATTCCTGTAGCATTCCACAGAGCTGAACGATGTGGTGGTGACTACTGTGCCGCCTGTCGCGCTGTTCTTGTATGTGGTGGTTATGCTGTCCACCGCGCCTGTCTGCGGGTTGTTGGCTGAGATTGGCTTCGATGTCGTTGTCGCCCCGCCTGCGGTATTATCGATCGGTGTCCTGTCATTCACCGAGATCTTGATCTCAAAATTGCCCTGTGCCTTGATGACGATATTCTCATCCTCGACAGTGACCTTGGAACCTTCCGGAAACGCCTTGATCTGATCGATATCTGTCTCATACTTGCCGATCGACGCGCTCGTCACAAGGCTATCCTTCAACAGATCCTTATCGTTGTTGACCTCATACCGCTCTTTCTCTGTCTTCTGCTCTTCAACCCGCTCGTATGTGATATCGACCACTTTTCCGTCCGGATCCTTGATCTTTGTCTCCTCCAGCGAGTACCGGGTCGTCGTGTCCTCATAGTGACTATATTTCAGCTGACCGATCACATACGTCCCTGTCGCGACACCCTCTGTGTGGGACATCACCTTGACATTGTCAATGTTCGCGTATGCCTTGAATGCAAAGCTCCCATCCAGCAGACTCTGCGAGTTGAACTCCGTCGTTTCCGCGATCCGGTCGATCTCGCTCACAAGCTGATCAATCTCCTTCTGTATCATTTCCCTGTCCGAGTCTGCATTCGTACCGTTTGCAGACTGGATCGCAAGCTCGTTCATGCGCTGCAGGATGTCGTGGATCTCCGCCATGGCACCATCCGCCGTGTTCAGCGCGGACAGACCGTCGTTGGCGCTCTGGTTCGCCTCCTGAAGGCTCTTGATCTGCGCGTTCATGCGCCTTGCGATGGCAAGACCGGCTGCATTGTCCGCCGCGCTGTTGATCTTGTAGCCGCTCGACAGCCGCTTGGTGGATGCAGTCACTCTCTTGTCGTTGTTATTCATTGCATTTTTTGCTATGATTGATGAAACGTTGTAATTAATTCTCATGCATTTTCCTCTCTCCTGTGGAACTTTTCAAATAATCTGTGCCTGTGCTGCCCTGTCCCTGCAAAACCGCATACGGGATCGCCCGGTGAAGATCTTTTCGGACCATCACACTGCTTTCAGGGCTGTCAAAAATGCTTTTGCTGTCTGATACAGCTCACTTGTCGAAGCTTTCGCGGCGTCCGCCGTGCTCTTTGCGTCCCTGTCCTGCCCAAATTTATTCAAATCAACTGACCTGGCGTGCACCAGACTGATGCCGGTCTTCCTGTCACCCGCCCTGCCAAGCTCCTGTCTCACTGCTTCCTCGAGCCGTGCCAGCTCCGCTTTTCCTGCGCGGTTCTCGTACACGATCATTCCCGATACCCGATCCTTGGTGACATCAAATTCTGCCGCCACCCTGCCGAGATTTTCTGTGTCGAGCGTCACTGCGACCTTGCCGGTCTGCGACGCATTGTGGTAGATCTTCAGGTTCACAGAAGTGATCTCACCCTTGATGTTCATGGGAATCTCGTAGTTTTCTTCTCTCGCCAGATTTCCTGCGAGGGAAAGCCCTTTGTACAGCGCCTTTGCAGCCTTCACGTCAATTTTTGCATTGTCGGCACTGCCTGTGTAGAGCATCTGCTCGACCGCCTTGTTCGCCTCGCTGATGATCTCCTTGTACGACACCCCTGCGCGCCCCGCATCCGTCAGATTTTCGACGAAGCTGTCCCCAAGCGCCAGCAATCCGCTGTCTGTCTGCTCGCTGTCTGCCGCATCGGCTGTCCCCGCGTCATCGTCGTCGGAGCCTTCTGTGTTTCCGTTGATGATCTGCCTGAACAGGGATCCGCGCTCAAAGATCAGTGTCGACGCCGCCTGGATATTGTCCACATTGATGTTCTGACCGTAGTCGATCAGCGCATTGATGATCTGCTCGTCGATCTGCTCCACCTCGTGCATATCCCGCTGGAAGCTCTTGAGGCTCTCCGCCTTTTCCTGCCGCACCTGCTCCCCGTCGTTTGTCGCGCGCGCCGCCTTCACTGTGTCCGCGAACGCTTCTATCGTCGTCTCGTCCGTGATGTCGGTCGATCTTATCTGTGAAAAGTCTGTCCTGCCGGCAAGTTCATCGTTGATCTCACCGGAAAGTCTCGCATAATACTGTTCCTGTGCCGCTGCATCCGCATCGTTCCTGTCGGACTGACGGTCTGGCGACTGGTGATATCCTGCGTTGATCTGTGTGTCGATCGCCTTGCCCTTTGTGATGAGCTGCTCCAGCCCGCCAAACCCGTCGTCAACGCGCACATCCATATTTTTGTCCGCCGCCGTGCGCACCGCGGACAGCATGTTCTTGAAGTTCATCTGCGCGCCGCTCGCCACAAGGCTTCCGATCACTGCGCCGTCCGATTTCTCGATCTGGCGGAACATCCTGTAGATACCAATATATGCTTCCCGCTCCTCCGCGCTGATGTTGTGGGTCCTGTCAAGGCGCTGCAAAAACTTTGCGTATTTTTCCGCATCCCTGGCGGGATCGGCGTCCTTGCTGTCCAGATACGCCTCGAGCTCCTCCATGGTCATCTCGAGCGGATTTTTCTGCTCCCGTATCATCTGGAGCGTGGTCGCCGGTGTCATCCTGCTGATCACCCCAGTCACCTGACTGTCCGCTTCCTTGACCGCATTGATATTGTCCTCGTTGATCTCCATGCGGTTGTAGCCCAGGATCCGGACTGCGCGCTTATTTGACTCGCTCGTCTCAAGCCCCAGATCGGTGAGGATATCGTCGATATTGCCAAATGCCTTGCTGATCCGGTCGCCAAGATCCCTGCGCGGCTCCGTCATCAGCGTCTCGTACGCCGCGGACGCCTTTTGCTGCTGCTCCGGGTTCTGGCCTGCATTCTTATTGCCCTGCTGGTTTAACTGGTTTTCCAACTGGTTCTGGAGCGTCCTGCCCGCCTCATGGATATGGAGCAGTGTGCTCTGGGAAAACTTCGACAGGATCCTGCCGATCACTGCCGCGGGCATACCGGACAGCTCCTTTGTCCTGGTCAGTGTCTCTTCATATAATAATGCGCGCTCTGCATTCTCCTCCGCGCTCTCTCCCTGGAAGAGGACTGCGTTGATGCGCTCCTCCGCTGCCCGGAGTGCGTCCACGAGCTTGGAAAGCTCGGTCGTGTCGATCGAGATCCCCGCTTTCAGGAGATGCCTGTTCGCCTCCTCCGTCATCATGAGACGGATCTCCTCGAGCTGGCGCCTTGCCTGCACTTCCTTCAGCGCCTCGGCGTTCGCCCCACCTGCCGCTGTATCTGTATCATATTCATTTGCTGTATCTGTTGCTCTCTCTGTCCCAGCCATGTCAGCGCTGCCGACATGCCCGGACTCTGACTGCGGTGCATCGGTCTGCTGTTTTTCGATCTGCTCCTGCGCCTGCGCCAGATTTTTGATATTCATCTCTTTTCCGGACTCAGCCACCGCGTGGACTGCCTCGTCGGAGATCCTGCCTGCCTGCTCCGCGATCTCATGCGCCTGCTCTGCGACGGAGCGCTCGCCCCTCATGTCCGCCTCGCTCGGCGCCTTGCCGTTTTCCATGGCTGTGACGCACATGGCTGCAATATCATCCCGGCTCATCGGAAGCGGCAGATTTCTCAGCTCCGTAACTTTGTTGAGATTGTCTGCGTTGAGCTCGATACCGGACTCGACAAGCCACTTCGCATTCGCTGCCGCCTGTGCTTTTGTCCCGGCATCCGTGTCAAGCCCCGCCTCTTTCACAACGGAGTCAATCCGTCCCTCAAGATTGCTCCAGTTGATGCTGTCCGCCTTCTTCGCATAATATTTCCCATAACTGCCCTGCCCCTCGCTGTAATAGCCCTGGGACTGACGGATATTCTCCGTGCTGGAATACTGCGCCTTGTAGATATTTTCTATCGTGGGCGCCTTGCCGTTCACAACGAGATACTTGACGGCATCATCCGAGAGTTCCCCGATCCCCGATGCCTCCATCACCGCGCTCACAAGCTCTGCGATGTTTTCTTCCGTGACTGGCATGTCACTTTCCTGCAGCGCATCCGAGAGTTTCCCGACAAGCTCGTTGACGAGTGCTCCCGCGTCTGTCCTGCTCCCCACGATCTGTTCTATGGTATCCAGATCAAGATTGTCATTATATCCTGTTACCTCGACTCCTGCCTTTGCCAGCGTCACCTTGATCCTGTCTACAATCGTCACATACGTCTCCACGTCGGTGCTTCCCGGCGTGAATCCTTCCTCCTGCATCTTCTGGAGATCTTCCCCTGAAACGCAGCTGGACATCACTATCATAAAGTCTTTCTTGGATTGAGCATTTGAATTAGCTGCCTGCTGCATAATTTCTTCAGCGGTCATTCCATGACCTCCGTATGCTTCGTTATCCATAACTTTATCAGCGATGTCCAGTTTGTAACCGCTCCTCGATACATTTCCCGTACTCTGGGCGGCTGGTTTGTATGTAGTTGTAGTTGACTCGGTGTTGACTGGTACAGAGGCGGAATACTGCGTATCTACCGTAATATTCATACACATTCCCTGCTCTTTCCCTGTCTTATCATAATTGTGCTGTCCGCCGGAGGCAGACAGTCCATTGCTGTTCACTCGTATAGATACATTGATCGGCGAGCAATCACAACAACGTCATTTCTCTTGTAGTATATATCGAAATGTTTGTGCAAAAACTTAAGAGTGAATCAAAAGAAATGTGATTGTTACCCTGCGGTGATCGTGGTATACTTATTATAAGATCACAACAAAATTTATTTTGACAGAAGTGTCATCCTATGAAGAAAAGGAAGTGTTAACATGGCATTATTGGCAGGAGAAAACCCCAAAACCGAAAAGATCGGCGGTGTCATCTACAACATGTCGCCATCCCCGAACTACCTGCACGGGATTGTCAACAACAATATCAACACGATCATCAAAACGAGCTTAAAGGACAGTCTCTGCCTCGTGTTCATGGAAAATCTTGACTTTCAATACCAGCCCGATGTCAACGATGACTACATCATCCCGGACATCATGGTCGTGTGCGACCGAAAGAAGATCAAGGGCGGCAGCTATACCGGCGTTCCCAGGTTCATCGCAGAGACACTGAGCCCCTCCACCTCCATGCGGGATCTCACGGTCAAGAAGGATATCTACGAAGCAGCGGGCGTGCCCGAGTACTGGATCGTGTCGCCCAGAGAGTGCGGCGTACAGATCTACTATCTCGACCAGGGAAAATACCGGCTTGCGAACAGCTATATCCTCGAGGACGACAAGGACGACGAATTTTACAATGCGGAGACGGTCATCAGCCTGAGGGCATTTCCGCACATTCACATGACACTCGCCGATATATTTGAAAATGTATATCCCGAATGATCTCGTAATTGAAATACTTTGCAAAAGATTTGTGCCAAGTGCAGCCCGCATTGAACACAGAGAACGGGCAGGGAAAATCTTCCCTACCCGTTTTCTGCGTCCTGCCACTTTGCGCGGTGCAGCGCGCCCTCCGTCTGCATGCCTGCAAATCCCTGCTGCCTCAGCGCCTCGTAGAGCACGATGGCGACGCTGTTTGACAGATTCAGGCTCCTGATCCGGTCGAGCATCGGGATGCGGATGCAGGTGTCCTCGTGATCCACCAGAATGTCTTCCGGAATCCCTGCGCTCTCCCTGCCAAACATGATGAAGTCCTCTCTGCCAAACGCCGCCTGTGTGTACACTTTCCTCGCCTTGGTCGTCGCCATCCAGATCCTCGCCTCCGGGTTCTGCGCCAGATTTCTCTCCGCAAACTCCTCGAAGTTCATGTACCGGCGCACGTCGAGATGCTCCCAGTAATCCATGCCTGCCCTGCGCAGCTCCTTGCCTGTCAGCCGGAATCCAAGCGGTTCTATCAAATGGAGCACGGTCCCTGTCGCGACGCAGGTCCTGCCTATATTGCCAGTGTTTGCCGGAATCTCCGGCTGATGTAATACGATATTCATGATCACCTGTCCGCCCTAACGATATATCTATTGAAGACGCCCGACAAAGCGCTCGAGCCTCGCGATCGCCTTCTTGAGATTCTCGAGGGAGTACGCGTACGAGATGCGCAAAAATCCCTCGCCGCTGTCACCGAAAGCATTTCCCGGAACCACCGCAAGCTTCTCCTCGTGCAGGAGTTTTGTGGCAAACGCGTCGCTCGTCATGCCAAACTGCTTCACGCACGGGAACATATAAAACGCACCGAACGGCTCGAAGCACTCCAGCCCCATCTCCCTGAATGCGTTGACGAGATAGCGGCGCCTCTGATTGTAGGAATCGCGCATCATCTGCACGTCCGCGTCGCCGTTTTTCAGCGCGTCGACCGCCGCATACTGCGACGTCGTCGGCGCGCACATGATACAGAACTGGTGTATCTTGTACATCTGCTCGATGATCTGTTTTGGACCGCAGGCATATCCAAGCCGCCAGCCTGTCATGGCATAGGATTTGGAAAAACCGTTGATCAGGACAGTCCGCTCCCACATGCCGGGGATATTGGCGATGGAGACATGCTTCTCCGTGTAGCACAGCTCCGCGTAGATCTCGTCCGAGAGCACAAAGATATCATGTCTCTCTATCACCCTGGCGATCGCCTCCAGATCCGCGCGCTCCATGATCGCACCTGTCGGATTGTTGGGGAACGGCAGGATCAGCACTTTTGTCCTGTCCGTGATCGCCGCCTCGAGCTCCGCCGCTGTCAGCCGGAACTGATTCTCGTTTTTCAGCTCGATGATCACAGGCTTTGCTCCTGCAAGGATCGCGCAGGGCTCGTAGGAGACATAGCTTGGCTGCGGTATGATCACCTCATCGCCGGGATCGACCATGGCGCGGAGTGCGATGTCGATCGCCTCCGACCCGCCCACTGTCACCAGAATGCCATCCTTGGGATCATAGTTTAGGTCAAACCGCCTGTTGAGGTATCTGTTGATCTCCTCGCGCAGCTCCAGCAGACCTGCGTTTGCCGTATAAAACGTGCGCCCCTTCTCGAGCGAATAAATCCCCTCGTCCCTGATATGCCATGGCGTCTCAAAGTCCGGCTCGCCCACGCCCAGCGAGATGACATCGGGGTCGTTCATCTCACTCACAATGTCAAAATATCTGCGTATGCCCGAAGGCTTGATCGTCGTGATCATTTTTGATAATGGATTTCTCATGGTGTCACCTGCATCCTTTCGTCAGACGTTTTCCGATCCAGCACAGTGCCGTGATCCTTGTACTTTTTCAGGATAAAGTGTGTCGCCGTGCTGATGACCGTGTCAAGCGTTGACAGCTTATCCGACACAAAATTGGAAACCTCCTTGAGTGTCTTGCCCTCCAGGCTCACCAGCAGGTCATATCCGCCGGAGATCAGGTACACTGCGTGCACTTCCGGGTACTTGTAGATGCGCTCCGCAATGCTGTCAAACCCCTTGCCGCGCTGCGGCGTCACGCGCACCTCGATGAGCGCGCTGACCTTCTCCACAGAAGTCTTCTCCCAGTCGATCAGCGTGTGGTAGCCGCAGATGATCCCCTCCTTCTCCATCTGCTCCATCTCGTTTACAATGTCGGTCTCCTCCATGCCCAGTATCACCGCGAGCTCATGCAGGTCGATCCTGCTGTTTTTTTCTATTATCGATAAAATCTGTTCTCTCATGAAACGTACCTCCGTTTTCATTTTTTTGTTTTAGAAACTTTTGATCATACTTTTTGATCCTTTTGTTGATCATAATGAAATAGCTGGTCGCCGTCTGCCGGCTCCAGATAGCGCGACTCCTCCCCGTGGCGCACGATGCGGTCGTTTCCCTGCGTCGTCCTTCCGATCACTGCTGCCGGAATGCCTGCATCGGCAAGCCTGCGCACCAATTCCCCGCCATTTTGAGTCACCGCCAGCAGGCTCCCGCCTGCCGACAATTCATATGGGTTCAGATCAAAGAATTCGCATACCTCTATCGTCTCCTGCCGCACAGGTATGCACTTTAAGTCTACGACCAGTCCAACGCCGTTTGCTGCCGCCAGCTCCCAGAGGCCTCCGAACACGCCGCCCCCGCGCGCTGCATGCAGATAATCTGCGCCGGACTTAACGGCGGTAGCAGCCTCCGGCACGACCGACAGATACCCGTAAAAACCTGCCGCCGCCTCCACAAGATCCGCCGGATACCGTCTGCCCAGCTGCTCGGCGCTTCCCTGCGCGATCACTGCCGTTCCCTCAAGTCCGAGCCACTTTGTCATCACGATGTCCGCATCCGCCATCGCCCGCTTCTTCGGCGCCGCAATGCCGCCGTCACCCCTGTTCTCCAGGCCTGCGTTGACCACGCAGACGGCGGACGGTTCCGCGGCGGACGGCACCACCTGGACGTTGCAGCTCAGTATCGGGATCCCTGTCTCCTCCGCCTGGAGCGACACCTCCCCGATCATGCCGCGCACCTTGATCTCCCGCATCTTTGCCGGTATCATCACCGTGACATTCGCGTATGTATAGTGCAGTCCCGGCGCACCCTCATTCGCGCTGCGCGCGATCATCTGATTGACCGCCGCCAGATACGCCCTCACGACCACCTTTTTGTCCCTGCCGGAGGCAAAAGCCTGACCGGATACGATCCCCGTGCACTTCACACTGGCAATACCCAGATCCGGACTGCCCGTCAAAACGGCGCAGTCTGCCCCCAGTCCTGCGCCATCATAATATTTCCTGTTTTCAGTTGAATTTGTCTTCATGACTTTTATAACGGAGCGCTCATAAATGCTCTCTGTTAATTTTCCGCACTTCATCACAAATCCCCTCAGTCAAATTCATTCGCAAAGCCTTTCGGCGCTGCCTCTGTCACGGCTGCGCCTGCTGCTGTGCCTGCTGCTCCAACAGTTGCTGCTGCTGCTGTTGCAAAAGCGCCTGATAGTACGCATCCAGCGCCGCCTGCTGCTCCGCTGCCGCCCGCTGTTCATCCGTCATCGCAGCCTGTTGTTCCGCTGCCGCTGCCATCTCTGCCTTGATCGCTGACGCCTCCGCCTTGCAGGTGTCGATGCTCCCCGACGCCACCGCCGCGTTGATGCGGGCGGCGTAGTTCGGATTGTCCGTGTTGACGCCCACCGTCGCCGATCTCGGTGACACCTTGTAGGAGCTCTTGTTGATCACCTCCCGGCTCACCTCGACACCGTTCTCCTCCACGATCTTCCAGAGCTGCGCCGTGTAACCTATGTGCGCCGACTCCACGCTGATGTAGCCCACACCCTGGCTGGTCGTCGGCGTGATGATCTCGTGATCCGGACGCGTTGTCGACAGCGTCTCGCTCTCGTATCGCACGACACGCCCCGGATCCCGCTGCTCCATGCCGTAGATCGTGAACGTGATCTGTTTGTTCTCCGTGATGCCCTCTATGTAGATCGGATTATCCCATCTGTTGACAAACCGGAAATCTTTGCCCGCCGATTCCGCGATCGCAGCGTCCATCGAAGGCTTCACGTAGGTGATGATCATCGAGTGGTTGTGCCGCTCGGTCACTTCGAGCTCTGACAGCAGCACCGCGTTGTACAGGGTCGTCGACACCTGGCAGATGCCGCCGCCCAAACTGTCAACCACCTTTCCGTTCTGGTAGGATCCAGCCGGATAATACCCGTTCGCCTCCGTAAAGGGCTTGATCGCATCGTATGTCGAGAATTCGTCGCCCGGATAGAGCAGCGTCCCGTTGATCAGCCGACAGCCGTTCTCGACATTCTTGCACCTTGCAGAACTGCTGGTGGAGTAGCTTGTCGTAAAGGTGCCGAGCACATCCGTCATCTTCTGCAGATCCTCGACGGTTCCCTTCGGCTCCGACACATCGATCACCAGGTCTATGGATGCGTCCTGGTAATCCCAGCCGACTGTGATATAGTCGTACGCCTTGTTCAGCGATTCCTCGATGTTCACCCGCTGTCCGGTCTGCCCCTGTTCTATGACGAACTCCCCGTCGATCCTGGTGATCGTGTTGTTGATGGGCGGGACATCGTACTCCGCGCACTGCTCCTCGAGCACTGCACGGATCAGATCCCTGTCGAGCGCCAGTTTCAGCTCATAAACCTTATTGCCGTGCTTTAGATCCTGGATCGCCTTGTATCTCCTGACGATATTTCCCTTTTTGCCAAGCGCCGCTGCCGCGTCGATGTCTTCCACATTCACCCACTGCAGCCCGAGTTCCCCCGCCATAACGCCCACATAATGGTCATCCACAGCGCCAAAAGTGATATGTTTTGTCTTTAATTCCTCGACAAACGCGCTGACAGCCGCCTTTGCCTCATCTGCAGTCATACCCGCGAGGCTGATGTCCCCCATGTACACCCCCTCCAGGATCACGTCATCATCCGAAGCTGCCACAGCATCACCCATCGCTGCCACGCCCGTCGCCACTGCCAGGAGCAGCAGCGTCAGCACAGTGAGTCCAACACATCTCCCTACTTTCTTCATAGATATCTACTCCTATTTTTGCTCGGTTTTTTTTGCATTGTTCCGAATAATGTGCTATAATATGATACGATGTATCAGATACCAAAAACACCTAAAGCCAGTGGTACTACCATAGCCAGTACCAGAAGGATGGCTATGACGGCAGCGATCTTGCGCTGGGTTTTTTTATTGTTCATATTCATCATGGCTGTTCACCCCTTTTCGAAAGGATATTATATATGAATTTTCTGATTTTTGCAAGCTTTCCTATTATATGTCTTATATTTTCTTATGCCCTGCACAGCACAAAGCGCAAGGAACAGGATGTCGACCAGGAGTTCTGGGACCGGGAGCAGCGGGCAAACTTCACGCGGAAGAAACCGCTTGACGGCCTGGACTATATCACGATCCCCGAAGAGCTGCTCACCATGGAGCCCTCGGTCATGACCGAGGAGGTTGCAGGCTGCCTGCGCGACCTGAAAGACTTGTCCGCCTCAAAGATCGTCAATCTGACCGGCTACACCAACACGGATCTCAAGCTGGAATACGGCACTGCTAATATTACTATATTAAGCGATTACGATTTTCATTACACAAATCTGGTAACTCTGCTGCAAAAGCTCGCGGAACTGCTGCACGACGATCTGGAGGATGCGCTTGCCGTCAAGGTTCTCGAGTTCGCCGTCTCCACCGGGACTGACGTCAGCAAGAGCTACTACCTGCTCGCCCAGCTCTATCAGCAGATGGGCACGCCGGAGAAGATCGGGCATCTGATCACACAGGCGCAGGGCATCAACTCCATCATGAAGGACTCGATCGTCGAAAATTTGCAAGCAGCTTATCGATAAGCCTGCTTGCTTCGTTTTTGGTGATCTTTTCCAGATCGATCGCCTCGTCCGTGACGTTTGTCACCGGGTAGAGCGTCAGATCCTCGCACCGCAGATGATACTGCCCGATCAGCTTCTGCAGAAGCTCCAGCTGCTTTGGCGTTGACGGGCTCTCCTTTTTCACGGTGTAGATCAGCTGTCTGGGCTGAAAGATCCCGCTTTCCTGACCGCCGTACTCGCGCGCCAGGATCCCGTAGAGCCTGTGCGCCGCAACCGCATCGTTCAGCGCCCTGTGCGCATCCAGCGCGATCTGATAATGGTCACACAGAAAGCCAAGCTGCCTGCTCTCCAGATCCCCCAGAAACTGCCTGGCGATCCGCAGCGTGTCGATCCCCTGCTTCTCAAATGCCCGCTTCTGGTTCACAGCCGCCTTCTTGACAAAGGAATAGTCGAACAAAATATTGTGCCCCAGGAGCACATCATCGCCCACAAACTGCAGGAATGCCTCCAGGATCTCCTCGATGTACGGCGCAGCTGCCACATCGTCATCGCGGATGCCCGTCAGCTCGACGATCCGCGCAGGGAGGCTCTTTGCCGGGTTGACGAACGTGGAAAACGTCTCCGCAGGCTCCCCGTCCCGGACCCTGACCGCCCCGATCTCTATGATCTTGTCATACTTGGGATTCAACCCGGTCGTCTCGATGTCGAAGGCGACATAATTCATTGGTATATTCATATTCATCCTCCGGCTTGTCCCCGGATACTGCAAGCTGTTTCTGGTACTCCCTGTTCAGAAAGATCAGACTCATCTCGTAATCCTGCATGTTCTTCTGCTTCATGGTGGAGAGCATCAGCCCTGCAAAAAAGGACTGCATCGCCGCCATGTACACAAAACCGCACACGATCAGCGTGGGGAAGCGCTCCACAAGCCCTGTGTCGAAATACTCTCCCATCACAGGCGCCAGAAAGGCTGTCGAGAGCAGCACGAGCACGACGGCGATCCAGGAGAAAAATCCCATCGGCTTGTAATTTTTGTACAATTTAATGATCGTCATGATCACTTTGAAGCCGTCCGAGTAGGTGTTGAGCTTCGATTCGCTGCCCTCCGGCCTGTCCCGGTACTGGATGATGACATTCTCCACACGCATGTTCTTGTCGATGGCGTGTATGCTCATCTCCGTCTCGATCTCGAACCCCTTCGAGAGCACAGGAAACGACTTCACAAACTGATAGCTGAACGCCCTGTAGCCGGTCATGATATCGCGGATGTCGCTCTTGAACATGCTGTTGATCGCGCCGCGCACCAGCGAATTCCCAAAATTGTGGAACGGCCGCTTATTCTCCTCGAAATACGAGGAAGAGAGCCTGTCCCCCACAACCATGTCCGCGTTCCGCTCAAGCACTGCCTCGCACAGCTTTTCCGCCTCGTCCGCCGGGTATGTGTCGTCGCCGTCCGTCATGACATAGCACTTTGCATCGATCTCCCGGAACATCCGCCTGATCACGTTGCCTTTTCCCTGCTGGTACTCATAGCGCACAACGGCGCCCGCACGCCGCGCGATCTCGTCCGTCCCATCCTTGGAATTGTTGTCGTACACGTATATCACCGCGCCCGGAAGCGCCCTCTTGAAATCCTTTATCACCTTTTCTATTGTCTTGCTCTCATTGTAACAGGGAATGAGCACTGCGATCTCGTCCATACAAAACCTCCACATTTCATGATTTTAAAGTATTCCCATTGCAAGTGTACCATAATCCCGCCACATAATAAAGAGGTTTTTACTGACATTGCCCCGCTTGTCTCTGACGCTCCCTGCAGATCTTGTTTCTGACGCGCAGCTCCTTAAAAAAAGTCTTGAGCATCCCGGCACACTCCGCCTCCATGACCCCCCTCACCGTCTCCACCTGGTGGTTGAACTGGGGCGTGTCAAGAATATTGAGGATCGAGCCTGCGCACCCCGCCTTGGGATTCATGCACGCCATGACGACCCTGGGAATGCGCGCCTGCACAATGGCACCCGCGCACATCTGGCATGGCTCGAGCGTGACATACAGGGTGCAGTCCTCGAGCCGCCAGTCCCCGATCACTTTGCTCGCCTTTCTGATCGCAGTGATCTCCGCGTGGGAGAGCGTGCTCTTGTCGGTGTTGCGCCTGTTGTAGCCGCGCCCTATGATCTTTTGGTCATGCACGATCACACAGCCGATCGGCACCTCCCCGAGCGCATACGCCTTCTTTGCCTGTCTGACAGCCTCTCTCATATATTTTTCGTCTTCGCTGAGTTCCTGTGTCCGCATCATTTTCCATCCATAACCTTTTTATCCGCAGTCTTTGCGTCCAGCCACGAGAGGACATCCCTGTAGACCAGATCCCTGTCAAGCTCATTTAGCACCTCGTGCCTGTCCTCCTGGTAAATCTTCACCGAGACATCCTCAACGCCCGCGCGCTCACATCCGGCGGAAACCCTGCGCACATCCCTTCCGTAATGTCCGACCGGATCCTGTCCGCCCGCTATAAAGAACAGCGGAAGCTCCGAGGGGATCCTGGCAGCATTCTGTCTGTTCTGGATAAAGAAAAGCACCTCAAACAGTGTCCTGTAGCCATTGATCGTGAAGATAAAGGTGCAGTACTTGCTGCTCCTGCAGAAATCCACGATCCGGGTATCCCGCGTCATCCAGTCGCTCTTCGTGCGCGGATCCGGGATGCGCTTCTGGTATCCGCCAAACGCGCTCATCTCAAGAAGCCTGGACCGGAACCGGTCCCCAAACACGAGCCGCATCGCGTTCGACACGATCGTGCCTGCGATCAGGACCGGACGGCTCTGGCTTCCCGTACCGCAGATGACGGCGCCGTCCAGATCCATGCCGTAGGTCATCAGATACCGCCTCGCCATGAAGGAACCCATGCTGTGTCCCAGCAGGAAATACGGCTTGTTCTTATATTTTTTCTTTGCGTATTTCGTGACCCGGTGCAGATCCGCCACGATGGTCGCACTCATGTTCCGCGGGCAGAAATATCCCAGATCGGCATCATTCCCCGCGGTCAGCCCGTGCCCTAAATGGTCATTTCCGATCACCGCGTAACCGTGCCCGTTCAGAAACAGTGCAAAGTCCTCATAGCGGTCGATCATCTCGATCATGCCGTGTGAGATCTGTACGACTGCCCTGACTTCGCCATCCGGCTCCCACAACACCGCATGGAGCCTGTGCACGCCATCCTTTGACGGAATATAAAAATCTTTTCTCTTCATCGCTTTTACTCCTTTTTGATTTCCCTGCTCGCGCGCCGGGCACCCGTCAGCACCTGCTGACATTTTTCCTCCGGGTGCCCGTGTGCAAAAAACGGGAGCAGTCCTTCCTGCCCCCGTTTTTCCAGCTTTGATCGACACCTCAATAATTATTTAGATATGAACTTTACATTTTTGAAATCATCACGACTGACAGGTCATACTCGTCAAGAAATTCATCAATATCCCTCTCATCGTTGATCTCCATAGCTACCTCAAAATCCCCGGTCACAGGATTTAAAAAACCTGCTATCATCTCTCCTGTCGCCTGGATTTTTCTGATCATTGGCTTCTTGTTTAAAATATCAATCCTCTCAGATACTTCTCTCTTTGCTACTAACATGCTGTCTCCCCTTTCAACCCTCTTCAATGTTATATATCAACTTTTATGCGCCCCTTGTGACAAGTTTACCTCTCTTAAACCGCCACACCTTTCCGACTGGCTTCGGGCATTGATTCCTCTCCGAACATGCCCCGCCCTGAGCAGCTTCTAAGTTCTATATATCTATAATCCTTATTAAAGCAGTTATGTTGTCAAGGTGCCGTTAGCGTGTGCGAACACGCCTCCGAGATGATCAAAGCTTATTTATGATCAGTTTCTTTCCCGGTTCCATTCTCCCTCTAAGGATACCGGCGCAGAAACATAACCAACGCGATCGTATAAAATATTATGTAAACCCTCTAGTTATCCACATATCTACATAATTTTGTGGATAACTCACAAAAAGTTTTTGTACAAGGACTTCTTTTTCTACTTCCAGCCATTTTTCTCAATAGTAGCATATGTATTTTTATAAATCAATCCTTATTTTCCAAATTGTGCAAATTTACATAACTTTTTAGTTATGTTTACCATATTCCTCGTTATGTTACCGAAAAAGCGCCCCCGCACTGTGCGGGGACAGCGACAGTTTTGGCACAAATTATGCTTTCTGTCGGATGTACTTGTCAGTCCCTTGCCGCGACTTTTTTCAAGTGCGGCGGGAGCGGTTATCCTGCCCGCCCAGGGCGCAGAAATAACCCGTATGCTGTGGCATACGGGTTATTTCTGAAATATTCCCTCTATCCTGTCCTGGATCTCCTCCGCGGAGAGTCCCTCCGCATTTTGAAGCAGTGAATCGAGCGACGCCTTCGCCTCGCTGAGCTTCTCCTCATCCGTGCTGTAGTCATCTATGAACGATCTGATCGACTCCTCGAGCTTCGCCTGTCCCTCGCCGTCATCCCCCAGCGCTTTTGACAGATCGTCACTCTTAAAAAAATCACTGACTTCCTGCGAGAATGCCTTCCTGAGCTCCTCCGCCGCCTGCGCCTTGATATCGCTGACAACATTTTCCATCTCCGGAGCCTGCGCCGAAAGATCCCCCTGACAGCCGCCCATGCCGCCCGCCATGAGCGCACTGACCGCCATTGCAGTCACTATTGCCCTTCTCACTGCTGATCACCTTCTGTCTGGGCCTTCTCCTGCACCACATTCGCCATCTCGAGCGCCTCCTCCCTGATCAGGTTCTCCTTCTTCTTCTTGGTTGAAGTCACCGGTTTCTCAGACCACGCCATGGCTTTGATGCCGGGCGTCGTCGTCCGGATCCTGAGGTAGCTCTTCCCGTCCTCGACAAACCTGACGATGGATATATTCTTCCAGACATAAAACTCAAACGGTGCAAACTCGATCTTGATCTCCTTGAGCAAACCCTTCGTCTCGAAATTTACCAGCTTATTGTCCACCCGGACAGGCATGGTATATATATATTTATTATCGGTGGTCTGAATGATCGTCGTCTCAAAAAGTGCCGATTTTCCCTCTTTACTGACTCTGATCGCAGCCATAGCCGGTATTGGAATATCTTCTACATTCATGTACACACTGCTCCTTCCTGCGGAACTGTGCAGAAATAACGATATCCTGTGCGATCATTGCATGTTATTTCCGTACATTTCCTAACAATTATATATTACAGTATAATCTGTTTATTTGTGTATTGTCAAGGATAAACGCAAAGTCGCTCCTGATGTTGGTTATCGTTCAGCCCAGGACTTCGCACTGTGCTGCGAAGTCCGTGAGAAAGCATAGCGGCAAAGCAACCGGGAGCCAACATTAATACACTGCATGGAAGGAATAAGCGTGCCAAAGATGCCAGGCTGGACTATGTATCATTCTAAATAAGATAAAATATATTCTGCTATCTCCTCTGACACCTGATAATATGTTCTAAATTCTCCCTGATCACTATAGTCACCCGGAATTATTTCCTCAATATAGTAATTACCATCGCTTTTATAAAGTATCTGGGTATCCATTTCTTTTAACTCTCTTTTATTACTATGCCTTGATAACATAAATCTGACAATCTGGCATTCAACTTTTCCAGAATCCGGCACATTATCCACATATTGCCACTGATCCAGAGCCAACCCATTTAGATACTGCGCGATCTCAGAAATATCGTCTATTTCATTCAGCAGCGTATTTTTGTCTGCTCCGTAAAACTGTATCTTCTGCTCTTCAGAAGTCTTGCGTAGTTCCTTTTCTGTAAATGATGTTTCTCCTTGATAATATCGGGCACTCTCTATAAATGATGTTTCCCCCATATAATATCGGGCATTCTCTATATCATCTGTTTTTTCAATATCACTTTCAATATCACTATTTGGCACATAAAAATCAAGTCCCCACCCATCCAGTATATCCTTCGCTGTTATATTCTTATTTAGGTCTAAGTCTTCCGGCGCATTAAGAAACCGTCCCGCCTTTTCTGATATTCTTGCTATTGCTCCTACTTCTTGATTATAATTTCGTATAATATATTCACCTTTACTGGAAACATATAATTCTAAGGTACTCATATTAACGAACTGTTTTCCATCCTGTAAAAATATAGGTTCATCAATTACCTCATATGATATATAACGATATACCAAGTCTATATCTTCGGGCAGCTGTTCCATATAATTCCAGGATTCAATATCCAGTTGTTTTACGAACCTTTCTATTTCTTTATTGTTGTCAATGATACCAATCATCTCATCAGAGGCTGTACTAATTTCAATAAATTGTTTTTTTTCTTTATCGTTACTGAAATACTCTTTTTGACGACAACCATATATTCCTATGGCACTAAACGCTAACATTAAAATAAGTAATATTTTTTTCATAACTAGTCTCCTTTAATATTTTAATAGGATTGCTGCTCAAAAAACTTTCGATACAGTGAGTGCCATTCGGACAACTCTTCATGACTTCCGATTCCCGTTATTTCACTGTTTTCTAATTCGATCCGTTTCGTTGTCATCATTTCTGCCTCGCTATATTTATATTACCATACTTCAACAATCATTTTTTGTTATGGCGAAATTGCTATATTTTAGGGCGAAATTCACATATAAAATATTCTAGAGCGTGTTTGGGCGAATAACATTTTTCAATTGTAAAGCATCAAAAAAGCAATGTGATCCGCCGCACCACACTGCTCTCGTAAGCATTCTCTCCTATTTCATCAATAGCGTATATAACATGATTTTCACATCAAAAATATTATCGGTGTCTGAAATTGCAATATTGCCATGATAAGAATGTATCACTCTTTCAACATTCTTTAACCCGATACCATGCTGCGCTGCTTTCTCTTTTGTTGTCAGATAGTCTTTCCCATTTTTGATCAATCCGCCTTCGTATGTATTCCAGACATTGATAAACAGCATTCCTTTTTCAAATCTCATCAAAAGAAATAACTTCTTTTCTTTTGAGCGACTGGCAGCCTGTATGGCATTTTCAAGCAGGTTCCCTAATATAACATTTAAATCAAACAGCCGAACCTCCATCTCTTTGGGTATACTGAATTATATGCTCAATAAGGCGCAGGAAGTATTGGAAGAGGTGGAATA
>CAJUES010000011.1 GCA_910585765.1 uncultured Lachnospiraceae bacterium
TCGTGTTTGCGGTCGTCATCGGTATGGTTGCCGGATTTATCCCGTCACTCCGCGCGATGCGGCTGAGCCCGCTCGCGGCGATCCGCAACGAATAAGACTTTACACAAGGAACGGCAGCCAGGGAGGTACAAGGTTCTGTGAAATGATCAGGATCTTGTACTTTTTTGTGTACTTTAAAGTGTTCCCATCATATATTAATGTGAAGATACAACGTAATTATCCATTGAACATGCTTCCGGGATAGTTACAGAGGGAATGAAGATGGATAGAGTACGCAGAATGGTCGGCTGCGATCACAGGGATACAGCGTCCTACACAGGCAGGGGAGTCTATGTGGCGGTTCTGGACAGCGGAGTGGCAGCACATCCGGATCTGAGGGGGAGAATAGCAGCTTTTAAAGATTTCGTGTCGGATAAGAGAGTGTATTATGACGATAACGGACACGGGACGCACGTGTCCGGGATCCTGGGCGGGAGCGGTCTGCTGTCCAAGGGAAGATACCGCGGGATCGCCCCGGAGTGCACGCTGATATGCGGCAAGGTGCTGGACAAAAAGGGCGGGGGGAGCCTCAAAAACCTCACGAACGGGTTGATATGGATATCGGATCTGGTCAGGAAGTACCCCATAAGGATCCTCAACATATCCATCGAGATGGAGTCGGAGGACGGGATCGATCCGAGGGACTGGGAAGAGTTCCGGAAATACATACGGTATCTGTGGGACAGGAACATCATGATCGTGGCAGCGGCGGGAAACAAGGGGCCCAATCCCATGACGCTGTCACCGATCGGGGAGTGCGGCGGCTGTGTCTGTGTGGGCTGTCATGACGGCAGTTATAAGGGGAACGGCGGGAGGCTCTGCAACGAGTACTCGAGCCGGGGACCGGGGAAAGATACGACCATCACAAGCATCCTCAACCCCCTGAAAAAGCCGGATATCGTGGCGCCGGGGACGGATATCGTCTCCTGCAGTCACAGATACAGCATGAAACCGTATATAGCAAAGAGCGGCACATCCATGTCTGCGCCGATCGTGAGCGGCGCCTGTGCGCTGTGCCTTCAGAAATATCCGCAGCTTTCGAACAAGGAGCTTCGGCGGCTTTTGCTGGGATCGGCGGCGGATCTGGGGCAGAGCTGGAGTGTGCAGGGGGCCGGGATGCTCCAGATCGACAGGCTTTTTGCCCAGGCGGAGCTGCTGTATTAGACGGATGCTGTTTTTTGTATTGACAAAAACTGTATCTTTGTATACAATAATACACAAATACAAAACCGATATCTGTCCAGGGCAGTGCTGTGCCCGGTTCCGGACAGAGGAGGCGAACGGAGGAAAAAGATATGGCAGACAACAGAGCGTATTTTGAAAACAGGCCAATTACCATGAATGAGCACAACAATCTTCTGCGGATCGAGGAACATATGTATCAACTGCAGGACGTGGAGAAACCCAACGCATTCCGCAATATGTTTCCCTACGATGAGATCCCGAAGATCCCGTTTAACGACAGGGTTGTCCCGCACAGCATGCCGCGGGAGATCTGGATCACCGACACGACTTTCAGGGACGGGCAGCAGTCGAGGGCACCGTACAGCACAGAGCAGATCGTGACGATATACGACTACCTGCACAGGCTCGGCGGTCCAAACGGCATGATCCGCCAGAGCGAATTCTTCCTGTACAGCCAGAAGGACAGGGATGCGGTCTACAAGTGTATGGAGCGCGGCTATCAGTTTCCGGAGGTGACTTCGTGGATCCGTGCGAGCAAGGAAGACTTCAGGCTGGTGAAAGAGATCGGCATGAAACAGACGGGGATTCTTGTCAGCTGTTCCGATTACCACATTTTCCTGAAACTCAGGATGACAAGGCGCCAGGCGATGGATCACTATCTCTCTGTCGTGCGGGACTGTCTCGACGAGGGGATCAGCGTGCGCTGTCATCTGGAGGATATCACGCGTGCGGATATCTACGGTTATGTCGTGCCGTTCTGCCAGGAGCTCATGAAGCTGTCGGAGCAGTACGGGCTTCCGATCGTGGTGCGCGCCTGCGATACCATGGGATATGGCGTGAATTACCCGGGGGCGGTCATCCCCAGGAGCGTGCCGGGGATCATCTATGCGATCCACACGCACGCCGGTGTGCCGCACAGGTGGATCGAGTGGCACGGACACAATGACTTCTACAAGGCGGTCACAAACTCGACGACTGCATGGCTGTACGGGTGTTCCGGCGTCAACACGTCGCTTTTCGGCATCGGCGAGCGCACGGGAAACACGCCGCTCGAGGCGATGGTCTTTGAGTACGCGCAGCTCAAAGGTACGCTGAACGGCATGGACACGACGGTGATCACGGAGCTTGCGGAATATTACGAGCGGGAGATCGGCTACCACATTCCGGAGAGGACACCCTTTGTGGGCAGGAATTTCAACGTCACGCGGGCGGGGATCCATGCTGACGGGCTGCTCAAGAACGAGGAGATCTACAATATATTTGACACGGAGAAATTCCTCAACAGACCGGTTCTGTGCGCCGTGTCCAACACCTCGGGACTTGCGGGTATCGCGCACTGGATCAACACTTACTACAGGCTTAAAGACGACGAGAAGATCAGCAAGTCCTCGGAGCTGGTGGCGTATGTCAAGACGTGGGTGGACGCTGAGTATGAGAGCGGCAGGGTCACGGTCCTCACGGACGATGAACTGCTCGCCGTGATCAGGGAAGGCTGCGGGACGCTCGGTGTGACGCTCGGGAATGATTGAGCGGATTTTGATAAGGAAGGATTGGTGGCGGAGTGAAAAATGAGCGAGTATGATGTTAATCAGGACGTGTCGGACAAGTATTCGCTGCGTGGAAGAGTCTTTTGCAAACTCAGGGAGGGGATCCTGAGCGGGAAATACCAGGAGAATGACGAGCTGAAAGAGGCGGCGATCGCGGAGGAACTCGGCGTGAGCAGGACGCCTGTCCGCGAGGCTTTCCGGCAGCTTGAGCTGGAGGGGCTGATCCGGATCGTGCCCAACAAGGGGGCGTATGTGACGGGGA
This sequence comes from uncultured Lachnospiraceae bacterium, assembly GCA_910585765.1. Lineage (GTDB taxonomy): Bacteria > Bacillota > Clostridia > Lachnospirales > Lachnospiraceae > COE1. Next base: position 3,034 of record CAJUES010000011.1, read on the forward strand.
TCTCTGTGTCGGATGTGGCGGATATCTACGAGATCCGCTCGCTCCTCGAGGGGCTGTGCGCGAGGTGGGCGACGAAGAAGATCACCAGGGAGCGGATCGAGGAACTTGAGGAGATCATTCTCCTGAGCGAGTTCCATTTGAAAAAGGAGCACTATGATCAGCTGATCGAGTTGGACAACCGTTTTCACATGAAACTGTATGAGGCGTGTGAGAGCAAGATGCTGATCCATCTCTTGAAGGATTTCCACCAGTATGTGCAGCGCCAGCGCCAGCAGACGCTCTCGGATCACGCAAGGAGCGCGGCTGCTGTGGAGGAGCACAAGAGCATCATGGAGGCGATACGCGACCAGAATGCCCAGCTTGCGGAGAAACTGGCGGACGAACATATTTGTAATGCGTACAGAAATATGGTAAAATGTGGTTTGAGCATAAAACATTAAAAGGCTGTGAAAGACACAGCCTGAGAGTATAGGAGGAGACATTTATGGCAAAGATTCAGATGACAACACCTTTGGTGGAGATGGACGGGGATGAGATGACCAGGATTCTCTGGAAGATGATCAAGGATGAGCTGATCCTTCCGTACATAGACTTAAAGTCTGAGTACTATGATCTCGGTCTGGAGTACCGCAACGAGACGAATGACCAGGTGACGGTGGATTCCGCGGAGGCGACCAAAAAGTACGGTGTGGCGGTCAAATGTGCGACGATCACGCCGAACGCCGCGAGGATGACCGAGTATGATCTGAAAGAGATGTGGAAGAGCCCGAACGGCACGATCCGGGCGATCCTTGACGGGACCGTGTTCCGCGCGCCCATCCTGATCAAGGGGATTGTCCCGTATGTGAAGAACTGGACGAAGCCGATCACGATCGCCCGCCATGCGTACGGCGATGTGTACAAGAACACGGAGATCAAGGTCCCGGGGAGGGGAAAGGCGGAGCTGGTCTTTACCGCGGAGGACGGCACGGAGACGAGGGAGCTGATTCACGATTTTTCCGGCGCCGGCATCATACAGGGCATCCACAACACAGAGGATTCGATCTCCAGCTTTGCGAGGGCGTGCTTTGGCTATGCGGTCGACACGAAACAGGATCTGTGGTTCTCGACGAAGGACACGATCTCCAAGAAGTATGACCATACATTCAAGGACATTTTCCAGGAGATTTACGATGCCGAGTACAAAGCGAAGTTCGAGGAGCTGGGAATCGAGTATTTCTACACGCTGATCGACGACGCGGTCGCGCGCGTGATCCGTTCCGAGGGCGGTTTTATATGGGCGTGCAAGAACTATGACGGCGATGTGATGTCAGATATGGTGGCGACCGCGTACGGCGATCTGTCCATGATGACCTCCGTGCTCGTCTCACCGAGCGGCGTGTATGAGTATGAGGCGGCGCACGGCACGGTGCAGCGCCATTACTATAAGCACTTGAAGGGTGAGGAGACCTCCACCAACTCGATCGCAACGATCTTTGCGTGGACGGGCGCACTGCGCAAGCGCGGTGAGCTGGACGGGATCCAGGCGCTTCAGGATTTTGCGGACAAGCTGGACAGGGCGTGCATCAAGACGGTGGAGGACGGAAAGATGACGAAGAGCCTTTCGCTGATATCGACCTGTGAAAATCCGGTGATCCTGAACAGCCTGGAGTTTATCAAGGCGATCCGTGAGACGTTTGACGCGCTGTAGGCTGCAGGATGACGGATCAGGTCTGTGAGAGTGCGCTTACAATCGCAGTTCCGCGATCAGGCTGAGCATCTCATAGTGGCTCAGCTCCTCCTTGAGGGCGGCTTTGTCAATGTTCAGCCTGAAGTCTTCGAGGGACTGCGCGATGGGGATGTCGTCCTTCATCCTGGCGAGCTGGTAGCTCAGATAGACAGTCTCCTTATTTTCTTTCAGGGCGTTCAGGGGGCTGCGCCCGATGCCGAGATTGCTTTTCCAGAAGTCGGACAGCGCCTTCTCCTTCTTCTTGCTGCCCTCGCAGTCCCCGATCGCCGCGTAGATCGCATCGAGGGAACCGTACTCGTTCACGAGCGGGGCGGCGGCAGAGGACACGCCCTTGCAGCCGGGGATCCCGTCGCCCGGATCGCCGGTGATGGAGAGCAGGGTGACGATATTTTCGGGGTACACGCCCTCCTCGGAATAAACGATGTCGGGCGTGTACTCAAAGATCCCTGCCGGGAGGGAGGCATATCCGCCCTTGCCGGCGCAGAGTCCGTACCGCTGCTGCATGTCCTTCGCTTTTTCCTTGTCAGTGACGCGCCACAGCCTGGTGTGATCGCTCACCAGCTGGAAATAGTCGTGATCCTTTGTGAGAAGGTAGGTTTCAAGTTCCGGCGACTCAAATTTCCTGACGAGGGATGCGGCGAAGTCGTCCGCCTCATAGTCCTTGTCCATCAGCACCTGGCAGCCGACCTTCTGCAGAAGGTTTTCCATGGCGATGAACTGCTCCCTCAGGGGGGCGGGGGATTCCTTTCTGTTTGCCTTGTAGGAGTCCGCGCCCAGAACGGTGCGCCGGAATGTATCGCGCGACACGTCGAAGGCGATCGCGACATAATCCGGTTTTGCCTTCCTGTAAAGAGAAACAAGAGTTCGGAGCATGGTGAAAAGGGCGTTGGTGTACGCGCCCTTGGAGGTTTGCAGGATCTCGGAGTAGTGACTTTCCTTCTCCTCGTCCGTCTTTGCGTAGAGCACGGATTTGGGCAGATTGCCGTAGTATGAGGTGCTCAGCATCGACGAGCCGTCAATGATCAAGAATTTTTTCATTCATATCTCTCCTTTTCTGTATCTATATGCGCTATATGCGCAGGATCCGGCGCGTAGGGCTACTCGGACAGCGTTTCCCACTTGATATAGAGCGCTTCGAGCTCGGTTTCGATCGACGCTTTCTCAACTGCGATCTCCTGCAGTTTCGCCGGGTTTGTCGCGATCTCGGGCTTTGCCATCTCCTCGTCGAGCGCCGCGCTCCGGGCTTCGAGCGACTCGATCTTTTCCTCGCATTTTTTCAGGTCATTTTCCCGTTTGCGCAGCTGCGCCTGGTTTTCCTTCTGCTGTTTCCAGTCCAGTTTCTGTGCGGAGGGTTCGATCGCCATTTCGCCGGGGGCAGTTTCCGGTGCTGGTGTCAGGATTTCCCTTTTTTCAAGATAATAGTCATAGTTCCCGATATAGTTGACAAACTTCTGGTGCGTGAGCTCGAGGATGCGGCTTGCCGTTTTGTTGATAAAGTAGCGGTCGTGTGAGACATAGAGGACGGTTCCTTCATAGGCGTTCAGCGCGGTCTCGAGGATCTCCTTCGAGGTGATGTCAAGGTGGTTTGTCGGCTCGTCGAGGATGAGGAAGTTCGCCTCGGACAGCATGAGCTTTGCGAGGGACACGCGCCCGCGCTCGCCGCCGCTGAGCGCGCTGATCTTCTTGAGGACATCCTCGCCCGTGAACAGGAATGCCGCGAGGGTGTTCCGGATCTCTGTGTTGGTCAGATACGGGTAATCGTCGCTGATCTCCTCGAACAGTGTCTTGTCCATATGCAGCACATGATGCTCCTGGTCATAGTACCCGATCTCCACGTTTGCCCCGAGCCGGATCGATCCGCTGTCCATCGGGACAAGCTCGTTGATGATCTTTAGGAGCGTGGTCTTTCCGGTACCGTTGTCCCCGATGACGGCGACATGTTCCCCGCGCTTGATCTCAAAGCTGACATTCTCAAACAGCTGGTGGCTGTCAAACCGCTTGGAGAGCCCTTCGATGGCTATGACGTCATTGCCGCTGGTCCTGTGGGGGGTGAGCGCCAGTTTCATATCCGCCCTGACCTCGACAGGCTTGTCGAGACGTTCGATCTTGTCGAGCATCTTCTCGCGGCTCTCTGCGCGCCGGATGGATTTCTCGCGGTTGAACTGCTTTAGCCTGTCGATGACTTCCTCCTGGTGTTTGATCTCGCGCTGCTGGTTCAGATAGGCGTTCATCTGCTCGGTGCGCAGGTGTTCTTTCTGAACGGCATAGTCCGAGTAGTTCCCGCCGAAAGAGGACACGACGCCGTTGTCGATCTCGATGATCTTCGTGGCGATCCGGTCCAGAAAATACCGGTCGTGCGAGACGATGATGACGGCGCCCCTGTAGTTCAGCAGGTATGTCTCAAGCCACGCGATGGAGTTGAGGTCAAGGTGGTTTGTCGGCTCGTCGAGCATGATGAGGTCGGGCTTCTGCAGGAGCAGCTTTCCGAGTGCCACGCGCGTCTTCTGACCGCCGGAGAGCGTGGCGACTTTCTTGCCAAACTCGTCCTCCTCGAAGCCAAGACCCTTGAGGATGCCGGTGATCTCGCTCTTGCAGGCGTAGCCGTTGATATCCTCAAAGCGGTGTGTCATGTCGGCGTATTTTTTGAGCAGGAGGTCAAGCGCCTCCCCCTCGGCGTTCTTCATGTCAGCCTCCGTCTGGCGGATCGCGGACTCGAGGTCGAGGACCTCCTGCTTGACGGTGAGCAGCTCGTCAAAGATCGAGTTCTCACTGTCCACGGCCTGGTGCTGCGCCAGGTAGCCGAAGGTTTTGTCCTTTGCGAGCGTCACGCTGCCCGCATCGGCGGGGAGTCCGCCGGTGATGATCTTGAGCAGTGTGGTCTTGCCCGCGCCGTTGATGCCGACGATCGCAGCTTTTTCATAATCTTCTATATGAAAGGATGCGTTTTTGATGACGTGGTTGTCCACGAAAGTTTTGTCTATGTTAGTGCATGACAGGATCATGGGATATCCTCCTTCATTCGTTCATTCATCTCTGCCCCTTATTATAAAAGAGAATCATGATAAAATCAATCGTAATCATAATTCCAAAAAGAATTGACAATCATTTAACAGGATTGTATAATAAGTTCTATATATTTTGTTATTTTTTTGGCATATTGCATATGCAATCGACTTTTGACATATTGCATTGCCGGAAGGTAATTGATGTGTGGAGGTTAGGAATCGTGGATGATAAGATTATATCGCAGGCGGTCGTTGCCAGGCTTCCCAGGTACTACCGATACCTGGGGGAGCTGAAAGATAGCGGCATCGAGAGGATATCATCTCAGGATTTGAGCAAATTGATGAAAGTCACTGCATCACAGATCCGGCAGGACTTCAACAATTTTGGCGGCTTTGGACAGCAGGGGTACGGCTACAATGTGGAATATCTGTACAATGAGATCGCGAAGATACTCGGACTGAACAAGTCCTACAACCTGATCATCGTGGGCGCGGGAAATCTCGGGCAGGCGCTCGCAAACTATATGAACTTTGAGCGCAGGGGATTTATCGTGAAAGGGATCTTTGACAAAAATCCCGCGCTGCACGGAAAGGAGCTTCGCGGGATCGCGGTGCAGCCGGTGGAGCATATCGAGCGGTTTGTCAGGGAAAATGACATCGATATCGCGGTGCTCACCATACCGAAGGAGGGTGCGGCGAAGACGGCTGAGCTGCTCGTCCGATGTGAGATCAAGGCGATCTGGAATTTTGCGCACCTGGATCTGAATGTGCCGGAGAGTATCGTGGTCGAGAATGTACATCTTTCCGATAGTCTTATGAAACTATCGTACGGGATCGCAAACCAATAAGATGGGGGATGGGGATATGGAACAGGAGGAAGAAATCTTTCGGGAGGCATTGATCGGCAAAAAGATCCCTGTTTTGACGCTGGATAACCAGTGGCACAGGCTTTTCACGCAGACGGGTGCAAACGAGGAGATCCGGCGGCTCGAGGAGAATCTCAACGAGATCTTGAAGCGGCAGGGCAAACTGAACACGGAGTTGAAGAGCCTGTCGGCATTCAAGAAGAAGCTCATGCAGGAGATCGTGTCCATCATGGAGCTTCCCGACAGTTCTGCGAAGGAAAAGAAAATGTCGGAGAACAAGCGCATGATCGAGGAGTCCAAACAGAAGATGGAGGACTACAACGATGAGCTGCTGGAGATCCCAAAGCAGATCGACGAGGCGAATTTTGAGCTGATGCTGGCATCGATGCGGCTGTGCTACAGCAGGATACGGGAGAATGTCAGGGAGATCGATGAGATCAACCAGTGGGTGTCCGACTTCAAGGTGCAGCTCAAGAAAAAGATCATCCAGAAGCAGCAGAAGGAGATCTGGAATGACGAGATGTACAATTATATGCATTCGATCTTCGGACCTGACGTGATCGATATGTTTGACATGAAATACAACCCTCAGAATGTGCTGAACAAGGAAAAAGACCTGATCGATAAGAAAACTCCCAGACAGGAATAACTGTTTTGGAGTTTTTTTTCACATGCGGGTGTGGTATACTATAGCATATCAGAAGTGAGGAAAGGCTGGTAATGCTTATGGAATATGTGTTGACATCGGCGGAGATGAAAGCCAGTGACACGGCGGCGATCGAGGAGTACGGCATCGGAGCGCTTGTGCTGATGGAGCGCGCGGCGCTGCAGACGGTCAGCGTGATCCTGGACAGATACGGCACGGATATCTATGTGGGTGTCATGGCTGGGAGCGGCAACAATGGCGGTGACGGGATCGCTGTGGCGCGGATTCTCCGGGAGCAGGGGATCCGCGCAGAGATCAACATGATCGGGGAGCAGTCGAAGCTGTCGCCCGAGGCGGCTGTCCAGCTTGAAACTGCCAGGAAATTAAATATCCCGATCCACTACGGGGTGGAGCACACACTGTACGATGTGATCGTGGACGCGATATTTGGCATCGGCATCACCAGGAACATCGAGGGAAAATACCGCAAGGCGGTCGAGGCGGTGAATGCTTCCAGGGCGAAGGTCGTGGCGGTGGATATCCCGTCGGGGGTCCATACGGATGACGGGAGCATCATGGGATGCGCTGTAAAAGCCGACATCACAGTCACTTTTGCGTACAGGAAGCTGGGATTGATGCTGTACCCGGGTGCTTCGTGCGCGGGCGAAGTCGTCTGTGCGCCGATCGGCATTCCCGGTGCAGTGACAGCGAATAAGCGGTCGGGCGTTGTCACGTTCACAGACTGGAAGAAGGACCTGCACTTCCCGGCGAGGAGCCGGTCGGGAAACAAGGGAACCTTCGGGAAGGTGCTTTTGGTCGCCGGGAGCAGGAATATGGGCGGTGCGTGTTATCTGTCGGCGCTGAGCGCCTTCCGCACGGGCGCGGGAATGGTGCGGATCTTCACGGCGGCGCAGAACCGCGAGGGGCTGCTCAAGAAGCTTCCCGAGGCGATCGTCGACACCTACGACGACAACGCGGATCCGGGGATCACCCCGGAGGAGTCCGCGGCGCTGTTGTCCGGGCTGGAGTGGGCGGACATCGTGGCTGTCGGTCCGGGGATCTCCATGTCGGCGAAGGCGAAGGCGATCCTGGAGACGCTGCTGAGCCAGTGCTGCCAGCCGATGGTCGTCGATGCGGATGCGCTCAATCTCCTGTCGCAGGACGAGGCGCTTCTAAGGCTCTTTGCGTACGGCAGCAGAAGATCGGACAGCGATGTCATATTCACGCCGCATCTGGGCGAGTTTGCCCGGCTGATGCAGTGTCCCGTATCGGAGATCAGGAGGGATATGATCGCCAGCTGCAAGGCGTTCACCAGGAAGTACGACGTTGCCCTGGTGTGCAAGGATGCCCGGACACTTGTTGCCAGGAGAGGCAAGCTGACATACCTCAATTCCAGCGGGAATGACGGCATGGCGACGGCGGGGTCGGGCGACGTGCTGACGGGGATCATCGCGGGACTGCTGGCGCAGGGCTACAGCGGTTTTGAGGCGGCGGTGATGGGCACGTATGCGCATGGTCTCGCGGGGGATTTTGCAAGACACAAGACTTCCGCGTACTATATCATGGCGCAGGACATCATCAAGGCGCTGGGCGATATCGAGAAGGAATGAGATCAAAATGAATCAGGAATATTGTGCTGACACCGGATCTGCAGGCTGTCGGCAGCAGGAGGGGACATCATGAGACACTACGACAGGGCATGGGCGGAGATCGATCTGGACGCCATGCAGTTCAACGTGGCGAGCATCAGGAAGTGTATCGATCAGGGGACGAAGATCATAGCGGTGATCAAGACGGACGGGTACGGGCACGGCGCGAGTCAGATCGCGCAGCTGCTCGAGGATGAACGGCAGGTGTGGGGCTATGCGGTCGCCACGGCGGAGGAAGCGTTTTCGCTGCGGGCTGACGGCATACAGAAACCGATATTGATACTGGGGTATACCTTTCCGTACAGCTACGGGCAGATGATCAGCGGGCAGGTGCGCGCCACGGTATTTACGTGCGAGGCGGCGGAGGCGTTGTCGGATATCGCTGTGGCGTCAGGTCAGATCTGCAGGATACATATCAAGATCGACACGGGCATGACGAGGATCGGCATCCATCCTGACGATGAGGGCGTGGCGCTGATCCGGCGGATCGCGGGGCTTCCCGGGCTGGAGATCGAGGGGATTTTTACGCATTTTGCGACGGCGGACGAGGCTGACAGGACAAAGACGTATCATCAGATGACGCTTTTCAGGGAATACGTCGACCGGATCGAGCGCGATCTGGGGATCAGGATCCCGATGAGACACTGCTCGAACAGTGCGGGCATTGTCGAGATACCGGAGGCAAATATGGACGCGGTGCGGGCGGGGATCATCCTGTATGGATTGTGGCCGTCCGACGAGGTGCAGGCCGACGGCAAGATACAGCTCAGACCTATGCTTTCGCTAAAATCGCGGGTCGTGTACGTCAAGACCGTCCCCGAAGGGCAGGAGATCAGCTATGGCGGCACCTTCACGACGACAAGGGACACGCGGGTCGCGACGGTCTGCATCGGCTATGGCGACGGCTATCCCAGAAGCCTATCAAACCTTGGCGATGTGATCATCAAGGGGCAGAGGGTGCCGATCCTGGGGCGTGTGTGTATGGATCAGTTTATGATCGACGTCACGGATGTCCGTGTGCCGGTGCGCGTGGGCGACCAGGTGACGCTGATCGGGAGAGAGGGCGACGCGTGTATCACGATGGAGGAGCTGGGGGCGCTGTCGGGAAGGTTCAACTATGAGCTTGCCTGCGACATCGGAAAGCGGATCCCGCGGATCTACAAGCGGGACGGCACATTGATCTGCAAATAAAATGTATCACAAATATACATCACGATTGTATAAAAAATGCTCCGCTGGAAAAAATAGTAGCATAGAAGATTGATTTATTTGACGGGAGTGTATGCTATGAAAAGAGGAGATATTTACTATGCAGATCTGAGACCGGTGGTAGGCTCGGAGCAGGGAGGCGTCAGACCGGTGCTCATCATCCAGAATGATGTGGGAAACAAGCACAGCCCGACGGTGATCTGTGCGGCGATCACATCCAAGATGAACAAGGCGAACCTGCCGACGCACATCGCGCTGAACGCCGGAAATTACGATATGGTGAAAGACTCGGTGATACTACTTGAGCAGTTGAGAACGATCGATAAAAAACGTCTGAAAGATAAGGTATGCCATCTGGATTCTCCGATCATGCAGAGAGTGAACAGAGCCTTGCAGATCAGTCTTGAGCTTGATACATAAGGCTTGCTTGTAAGGAAAGGATATTGACGTTTTTCAACAGTAATGATATATTAGAGAGGTGTAGCCCGCAAATCTGTGGGTTATGCCTTTGTTGTTTCACAAAAATTCAGGAGCTGCAGGAAGATAACCGATGCGGCTTGCGCGGGATATTTCCGGACAGTTCCGTATCCAGAAAAATGAAGGAGAGAAGTAAGAGATGGACGATGGTGGGGCTTCGGCCTGTAGTATGATATTGTTTTTGGTGATGCTCTTTATCGAGGCGGTGCTGGTGGGCTTTAACAAGGCGGTAAGCCTCATGAACGAGAAGGAGATCGAGCGCAGGGCGGAGGAGGACAAGGACAAAAAGTCGGTGCTGCTTTGCAGGATCATCGAGCGCGCTACAGTGTACGTCAATTCCATTCAGATGATAACGACGCTGATCGAGCTGGTGATGGGATATTTCTTTCTGCCGAGATGGTCGGCATCGCTCAGGGCAGGACTTGCAAAGCTGCCGTTTCTGCAGGAGGTAAACGACAGGATGCTTGGCTGGGCGGCGCTGCTGCTGGCGGCATTTCTGCTCATGTATGTGCTGCTGACATTCGGGATCCTGCTGCCGAAAAAGATCGCGCAGAAATACCCGGACGCGTGGGCATACTGTTTTATACGCCACATTCAGTTCCTGAGGACGGCGCTCTATCCGCTGACAAAGATCGTCGCGGTTTCCGCAAACGGTCTGCTGTGGATCTTTGGCCTGAGAAATACGGACGAGCAGGCGGATGTCACGGAGGCGGAGATCATCTCGATGGTCAACGAAGGGCATGAACTCGGTGTCCTCGAAGCCGGCGAGGTGGAGATGATCACCAACATTTTTGAGTTTGGCGACAAGGAAGCAAGCGATATCATGACACACCGCAACAATATCATGGCGCTGGACAGCACGACACCGTTTAAGGAAGCGCTTAACTTCATGCTCAAGGAGAGCAACAGCAGATATCCGGTTTATGAGGAGAATCTCGATCATGTGATCGGTGTGCTGTATCTCAAGGATGCCATGCGCATACATACGTCCGACGAGGAGCTCAACCAGCCGATCGGTATGGTGGAGGGGCTTTTCAGGGAGGCTGTGTTCGTGCCTGAGACCAAGAATATCGACGATCTGTTCCGGAGCATGCAGTCCGGGAAGAATCAGATGGTGATCGTCATGGACGAGTACGGGCAGACGTCCGGGCTTGTGACCATGGAGGATATCCTCGAGGAGATCGTGGGGAACATCATGGATGAGTACGATCCCGAGGAGAACCACATCGAGGAGAAGGGCGAGAACGAGTATGTCATCGAGGGGATGACAAAGCTCGAGGACCTCGAGGAGCGCTTTGACATTTCTTTTGGCGAGACAGAGTTTGAGACGCTCAACGGATATCTCATATCCAAACTCGACAGGATACCGGACGAGGACGAAAACTCCGAGGTGGAGATCGAAGGATATACATTTAAGATCGCAAAAGTCGAGAAGAATGTGATACAGTCCGTGTTGGTAAAAAAATTGGAAAAAGAGGAGCAGCCGGAGTCAGGGCATGAGGACGGCACTCCTGAAAATAAGTAAAGTGCAGGGATAACAGAGAAAAAGGAGAAATAGAACATGTCAGGACATTCAAAATTTGCGAACATTAAGCACAAAAAAGAAAAGAACGATGCGGCAAAGGGAAAGATCTTTACGATCATCGGGCGCGAGATCGCGGTGGCGGTGAAGGAGGGCGGTCCCGATCCAGCCAACAATTTCAAGCTTGCACAGGTGATCGCGAAGGCGAAGGCAAACAATATGCCAAACGACACGATCGACCGCGGGATCAAGAAGGCGGCGGGAGACGGCAATGCGGTAAATTACGAACATGTTACATATGAGGGCTACGGGCCAAACGGCATTGCGATCATTGTCGAGGCGCTGACTGACAACAAGAACAGGACAGCGGCAAATGTCAGGAGTGCATTCACAAAGGGAAACGGCAGTATCGGCACGCAGGGATGTGTCTCCTTCATGTTTGACGAGAAGGGACAGATCATCATTGACAAGGAAGAATGCGCGATGGGCGCGGATGATCTCATGATGGTGGCGCTCGACGCGGGTGCGGAGGATTTCTCGGAGGAGGACGACAGCTTTGAGATCCTGACGGCGCCGGAGGACTTTGACGCCGTGTACAAGGCGCTGCAGGAGAGCAAGGTCGAGATGGCGGGCGCGGAGGTCACGATGATCCCGCAGAACTATGTCACGCTCACCGATGAGACTGCGGTCAAGAATCTGAATAAGACGCTTGACATGCTCGACGAGGACGACGATGTGCAGGCGGTATATCACAACTGGGAAGAATAAGAACCGATGGTGACGATCCGGGATAAAAATTTTTCGCTGGCAAAGATCTGCGATTCCGGCCAGTGTTTCAGGATGGAAAATTGCGGCGGCGGCAGATACCGCCTGGTCGCTCTCGGCAGGTATCTCGAGGCAGAACAGGATGGGGACTGCATCACGTTTGACTGCGCGCAGGACGAGTTTGACCTCGTGTGGAGGGAATACTTTGATCTGGCGACGGACTATGCGGAGATCCTGGCAAGTGTGGACAAGGAGGACGCCTACCTGTCAGCGGCGGCGGAGTACGGGAGAGGGATCAGGATCCTGAACCAGGATCTGTGGGAGATGATCATATCGTTCATCGTCTCCCAGCAGAACAATATCAAGCGGATACGCAAGTGTATCAGGGCGCTGTGTGAGCGGTACGGTGAGCGGCGGATATCGGGAAGCGGTATCCAGTATTTTGATTTCCCGACACCGGGATCCCTGGCGAAGGCTTCGGTGGAAGACCTGTATGCCTGCGGTCTGGGATATCGGAGCAGATATATCTGCCGGACGGCGGACAGCATATGCCGCGGGGATCCGGATCTGGGAAAACTCAGGCTGATGGATTACGATACGGCGAAGAGAGAACTCCTGAGACTGTGCGGTGTCGGCGTGAAGGTGGCGGACTGCATCTGCCTGTTCGCGCTGCACCAGACCGATGCCTTTCCGCGGGACACGCACATCAATAAAGTGATGGCATCACAGTACCCGGATGGCTTTCCCTTTGAGCGGTACGGCAGATACAGCGGGATATTGCAGCAGTACATATTTTACTATGATCTGACAGAAAAATAAATAAAAATAAAGAATATTCAAAAAATCTGAAAAAAACTATTGACGTATGCCTATAATGTGATATAATCGAGATGTGCAATTAAGTATACCCGAACAGTCTGGCACACAATAATAGAGGCTGGAGGGAGGTTAGGTGTGATAGCATGTCAAATGTAATCGTTAAAGAAAACGAGACTTTGGATAGCGCTTTACGCAGATTTAAAAGAAGTTGCGCTAAAGCCGGAATTCAGCAGGAAATCCGTAAAAGAGAGCATTATGAAAAGCCAAGCGTAAAACGTAAGAAAAAGTCTGAAGCAGCTAGAAAGCGTAAATATAATTAATTTATGTTAATTGAATCAAAGTCCTTGGCTGTATTTACGCCAAGGATTTTTGCGTATGCGGTCGCGTGGGGGGAGTGAGGATATTGGAGAAATTATCTATGTGGCTGAGCAGATATCAGTTTGCCGGGTATGATCTGTATCATTTAGTGGCATGTTTCTTCCTGTTCAGTATTATCGGCTGGATGGTCGAGTCGATCTATATTTCATTCTGCAACAGGAAATTGACCAACAGGGGATTCATGACAGGACCGTTTTGCCCCATATACGGTGTGGGAGCGACGCTGGGGTATATCATACTGCACCCGTTCGCCAACAATATTGTGGCATTGTACATAATCGGTGCGCTGCTCGCGACGCTGTTTGAATTTCTGGTGGCAAAGCTTATGATCAAGCTTTTCGGCGAAGTGTGGTGGGATTACAATGACAAGTTCTGCAACTACAAGGGTGTGATCTGTCTGGAGAGCACACTGGCGTGGGGATTGTACGCAGTCATCATCATCACATTCCTGTTTGAGAAAGTCATCAGCTTTGTGGACAGATATCCCAAGGCATGGGGACTCAAGACGATCGCGCTGATATTTGCGATGGTCATCATCGATTTCGGCTATCACTTTGCGATGTCGGTGAAGATCGACGAGGAGATGCGGGAGGATATCATTGAGAAGAAGGATGAGTTCGTGGATTTCTGCCATCGGTTGATCGGCAGATAGTATGCGCGGATCACTATACGGAAGAGGAGGGGGGATATCGCTTGGCGGTATTCCTCTTTTATGCGCGGATCCGTGTATGCGCAGATCCGCGCGGAGGCACGGGTTGCCCCCTGATCGCACACCGACGGGGATGTTCATGAAAATAAATGAAAGTGGCATATAATAAAACGATAAAGCATAGATTTCATATAAGTAAGGTATGAGGTCTGCTTTATGAAATATGTCAGGAAAAAAATATATAGAATGATGGCGGCGGTGATGCTTCTTGCCGTTTTGGTACAGAGTACGGCGTTTGCTGAGGAGACAGCCAGAAACACGACCATCAATTCTACGGCAGTCAGTCTGTCAACACCGTCAGCGATCCTGATGGAGGCATCGACAGGCACGGTACTGTTTGAAAAAAATCCGGATGAGATGCGCAGCCCGGCGAGCATCACGAAGATCATGACACTGATCCTCACGTTTGAGGCGCTGGAGAAGGGCAGGATCAAGCTCGAGGACGAGGTGATCACGAGCGCCTACGCCAAGTCGATGGGAGGCTCACAGGTCTTTCTTGACGAAGGTGAGGTACAGACTGTGGAGACGCTGATCAAGTGTATCGCGGTGGCGAGCGGAAATGATGCGTCGGTGGCGATCGCGGAGTATGTCGCGGGGAGCGAGTCGGAGTTCGTCGATATGATGAACGAGAAGGCAGCCCAGCTCGGCATGGCAAACACGCATTTCCTGGACTGCTGCGGACTGAGTTCGGACAGCGGGCACCACACGACGGCGCGGGACGTGGCGCTCATGTCGAGGGAGCTGATCACAAAGTACCCGCAGGTGTATCATTACACAACGATCTGGATGGAGGATATCAACCATGTGACAGCCCGCGGCAGCGAGCCTTTTACGCTTGCCAGTACCAATAAGCTGCTGAAACAGTACCAGTACACGACAGGGTTAAAGACAGGTTCGACGAGTGTGGCAAAGTACTGTTTCAGCGCCACGGCGAGGAAGAATGACATCGACCTGATCGCGGTCATCATGGGGGCGCCGGATCCCAAGGTGCGCTTCTCGGAGGCACAGATCCTGCTGGAATACGGTTTTGCAGTGACCAGGCTCTATGTGGATGAGAATAAACAGGCATTGGGCAATATCCCGGTGACGGGCGGCAAGGCGGAACAGCTTGCTGTCGAACCGAAGGGGGTATTCCGGTATCTCGATGTCACGGGTGCTGATTTTAACAAGATCGAGAAGAAATATCAGTATGCCGACAGTGTGATGGCGCCTGTCGAGAGGGGCGCGGAGGTCGGATATATCAGTTACAGTCTCGAGGGCAGGGAACTTGGCAGGATGCCGATCGTGGCATCCGAGCCGGTGGAGAAGGCGTTCTTCATCGATTACCTAAAGAGGATGCTGATACGGTATTTGATATAGCTGCCGCATGGACCGGATGATCCGGTGCAGGTACGGTGTGCCGGCAGCTCGCTAGAACAGGAGAAAACAGAGAATATGCAGAGTATGTTGGGGACGTTTTTTCTGATCATGATATTGGTGGCTGCAGCACTTCTGGCAGTCGGGATCATAGACGGAAATCGTTTTGTGACAGTGCGGGAGGAGTTTGCGCTCCCGGGCTTGTCGAGGGAGTGCAGGTTTGTGCTGATATCGGACCTTCACAACAAAGTGTACGGCAATAAAAATGATAAAGTGATCAGCGCCGTGCAGAAGATCGATCCCGATTTTATCGTGGTGGCGGGCGACCTGGTCACGTCGCAGATCAGGGAGGATATGACACCGGGGATTGAGCTGATGAACGCGCTGAGCCAAAAGTACAGGATTTATTATGGTCTGGGCAATCACGAGTCCAAAATGCAGAAGGACGCGGCGTATTTTGGGGATAAGTTTGACAGACTGATGCTGGCAGTCTCCCACGAAAATATGCGCGTGCTGCAGAATGAGTCCGTCGATCTGCCGGAATACAATATCCGGCTGACGGGGCTCGATCTGGATCTGGATTATTTTGCGCATTTCAGGATCAGGAAGATGGCGGACGGCTATCTGCGGAGGACACTTCCGGACGTTGACCAGGGTAAGTGCAATATTCTGATCGCGCACAATCCGGATTATTTCGAGGATTATGCCGGATGGGGCGCACAGCTGGTGCTGTCAGGGCATGTGCATGGCGGGATCATGCGGCTGCCGTTTGTGGGCGGTGTCATAGCCCCGTCCTACAAGTTCTTCCCGAAGTATGACGGCGGTGTGTTCCGCAGCGGCAGATCCGTTATGCTGCTGGGGAGGGGATTGGGCTCCCACACGCTTCCGTTTCGGTTTTTCAATCCGGCGGAACTATATGAAGTCGTCTTAAAACCTGTCTAATATATTCAAACAACAGTTCGCATTGCAATTTCTCCGAATTCTTTGTAAAATAGATGAAGATGGAATGTATACAAAAATTCGGGGGGATTGTATGGGATTGTCTGTGCGGCTTACGGTGTTCGAGGGACCGTTGGATTTGCTTCTTTATCTGATCGAAAAAAACAAGATCGATATCTATGACATACCTATCGTGGTGATAACAGAACAATATCTTGACTATATCAAAAACATGCAGACAGAGGATATGAATGTCATGAGCGAGTTTCTCGTGATGGCGGCGACACTGCTCGATATCAAGTGCAGGATGCTCCTTCCCAAGGAGGTCAACGAGGAGGGCGAGGAGGAGGATCCGAGGGCAGAGCTTGTGCAGAAGCTGCTCGAGTACAAGATGTACAAGTACATGGCGCTGGAGCTGCGGGACAGGCAGGTGGATGCGGCAAAGACCTGGTACAAGAAGCCTATGCTGCCCAAGGAGGTTGCGGATTACCGGTATCCTATAGACTATGGGGAACTTGTCGGAGACGTCACACTCGCAAAGCTCCACGAGATCTTCAAGTCAGTCATGCGGCGCCAGGAGGACAAGATCGACCCGATCAGAAGTCAGTTTGGCAAGATCGAGAAGGACGAGATCAACCTCGAGGAGAAACAGAGCTACATTGAAGCGTATGTCAAGAATCACAGGAGGTTTCTGTTCCGCAGTCTGCTGGAGAGACAGGGGAGCAAGATGGAGGTGATCGTCACCTTTATGGCGGTGCTTGAGATGATGAAACAGGGAGTCATATCGATCGAGCAGGAGGACACTTTTGCGGATATCATCATCACATCGAGTCTTGCGGCGTGACCGCACGACGGATGAAGTGAGATGATCTGCCAGCCGTGCGGCCGGCAGCCGGATATTGAGGATGCATTGTATATGGAAGAGAAGAAGATAATGGCGGTGGTCGAGGCGGTGCTGTTTGCGATGGGGGATTCAGTCGAGCTCTCAAGCCTGAGCCATGTGCTGGAGAAACCGGAGGAAGAGATCCGTGAAGTGATCGCCAAAATGAATCAAAGGTACAAGAAGGCAGACAGGGGGATCTATATCGCGGAGCTGGAAGATGCCGTGCAGCTGTGCACAAAGCCTGGATTGTACGAGTACCTGATCAAGGTGGCGAAGGCGCCGCAGAAATATGCCCTGACGGATGCGCTGTTGGAGACGCTCTCGATCATCGCTTACAAACAGCCGGTGACAAGGCTTGAGGTCGAGAAGATCCGCGGCGTGAGCTGTGACCACGCGGTGAACAGACTGCTTGAGTTTGATCTGGTACAGGAGCTCGGGCGGCTTGACGCGCCGGGGCGTCCGCTGCTGTTTGGCACGACAGAAGAGTTTCTTAGAACTTTCGGGGTGAAGTCGCTGGGAGACCTTCCGATGCTGAATCCGGAGCAGATGGAGGATTTCAGGAAGCAGGCGGAGGAGGAAGTGGAACAAAAGACAGAATTAAATGTAGAGATTTGATCAGTTGTGGGGGAAGAGTATGGCGTACGGGGAAGACGAGACACAAAACAGTTTGGCGATGGTCGAAGACCACGTGGGGAGAAAGATCCTTGACACAGCGACTGCGATCATCAGCCGGGAGGGATATGAGAATCTTACCATCCGCAAGGTGGCGAAGGAGAGCGGCTGCTCAAACTCGGCGATCTACCAGCGTTTTGGGGATAAAAATGCCCTGTCGGAGGCGGTGGCGGCACTGCAGGCGAAACCTTTTCTCGCCATCATGGACGAGACATACTCGAAGGAGGCGGACCTGTCCACCAATGTGGACAGGATCACAAAACGGCTGCTGGAGAAACTGTATTCTTTTGAACCGGAGGCGATCTATATGCAGATGCGCTACCGGGGAAGGATGGGCATGGATGAAAGTCCGTTTATCCTGCGGGTCGAGGGATATCTGAGAGACGCGATGGAGCGCGGGGAGACCACCATCGCGGATGCGCGGGAGACCGCCTTCTTCCTGTCGACCTCCTTCTGGGGGTTTGCACAGATGGTGCGGGCAAACGCGGACACGGATCTTGAGAAGGCACAGAGGATGCTGGAGGCGCAGAACAGAGTGATCTACAATGGGATCGGATTGGGGAAGGGCAACGATGCGCTGTGGAATATGCTCCGGGAGAGGGGCGTCGATGTGGACAAGGCACTTGCGCGCATGAAGGGAAACAAGGACGCCTACAGGAATTTCCTGACTGAATTTTTTGCGGATCCCGATTTTGAGGCTCTGGGGGCTGCGATCAGGTCGGGAAATGCCAGGGCTGCCTTCGAGTACGCCCACGGACTGAAAGGTATGGCTGCAAATCTCGGGCTTGACGAAGTGCGCACCAGACTCAGCGTGCTTGTGGAGATCCTCCGCCCGGGCGGGATCGACGGGGCAGGGGAGGCATATGATGACGTCATGAGGGCGTGCAGGATAATCACTGTATTGTTATGATTGGATCGATTTTGATGTGTAAAACGGGAATGAGGTTAACAAAAGGTGCAGAAAAAAATAAGATACTCGTGGTGGATGACAAAGGGATCAACCGCTATATGCTGGGAGATATCTTTCGCGAGGAATACGAGATCGTCGAGGCGTCCGGCGGAAAGGCGGCGATCGATATCATGGAGAAGGATGCCCGCAGTCTGGCGGTGGTCCTGCTGGATATCATCATGCCGGTGATAAACGGTTTTGGCGTGCTCGAATATATGAAGAAGAAGGGACTGCTGGACGAACTGCCGGTGGTGATCGTCACGGACGATGATTCCGAGGAGACAAGCGACAGGGCGTTTGAGTACAAAGTTGCAGACATGGTGATCAAGCCGTTTGCACCCAGGATCATCAGGCGGCGCGTGCAGAACATTATCGAACTGTACGCGTACAGGGAAAAATACGGCGAGAAGATATAATAAGAGATATGGATAAGAATGGATAGAGAACATGAGCTGTTTGGATTCCTGCGCAGATCCGGTATACGCAGACAGCTGTACACGATTTCTGTGCTGGCTGTTTTCCTGCCGGTGGTACTGATCGGTATCTTTCTGGTGGGCAATACCTACAAACTGCTGACGAATTATCACAGGGACCTGCTCGAGTCGGACAATCTGCGTGTGCGGACGATACTGTTTGAGATAACGACCCAGGCGTACAATATTTCGGAGGAATTGTCCTTCGACAAGGATGTGATCGCAGTCCTGAGACGGCAGTATTCCACGGAGGAGCAGTTTGTGGAGACGGTCAACAACTGCACCGCTGCGATCGACAATTATATGTACCATTATACTGAGATCGAGCGGATCGATATCTACTGCGACAATCCCGACATCCGCGAGTACAAGCAGTATCACGGCGTGGACGGGGAGATCTCGGGGACAGACTGGTATCAGCGGGCGACGTCGCAGGCGGGGATCTTCTGGCAGGAGATGGCGAGCTTTGATGAGCACGGCAACCAGTACTGGGGGCTGTGTCTGGTGCGGCGGATCCCGCTCGTCTTTTCGGACTACAATGCGGTGCTGGTGATCCGGCTCAGCGACAATTATCTAAAGACGCGCATCAACAGTCAGGAGTACCGCAACAGTGTGTCGGTCGATGAGGGGGTTGTGTTTTATGCGTCCGACAGGGAGGATTACGGAAGGCCGCAGCTGATCGATATCGATTACAGCGAAAACTATTTCCAGTATGCGGGAAAGAAGAAAATAAAGAACCACACCTGCTTTGTCAAAGTGTCCACGCTGCGGCTGTACCAGTCGGATTCCAGGCTCTATATCTGTACGATCAACGACAAGTCCTATGACAATATATGGAGTATTATACAGACTTGTCTGATCATCATAATGCTCGCGATCGTGGTGCCGGGGATACTGATCCATTTCTTTACTTCCTATTTCACGAGGCGTGTCTCCGCGCTACGGCATGTGATGCACCAGGCGAGCAATGAGGACTACGATTTTAAGGAGATCGTGCGCGGCGATGACGAGCTCTCCGAGGTGTTCTCGGATCTTGAGGTCATGGTACAGCGGATCAAGGAGAAGGATGCGCTGATGTACAGGACGATGCTGAACGAGCAGGAGCTTGTCAACGAGCAGCAGAAGATGGAGTTCAAGATGCTGGCAAGCCAGATCAATCCGCATTTTCTGTACAACACGCTCGAGACGATACGGATGAAGGCGTACACTGCCGGCGACAGGGAGGCGGCGACGGCGATCAAGCTGCTGGGAAAATCCATGCGGTATGTGTTGGAAAACAGCGGCACGGCATTCACGTCCCTTCAGGAGGAACTGAGCCACATCGAGATCTACATGAAGATACAGAAGCTCCGATTCGGGGAGAAATTTGATTACGCGTTTGTGATCGGGGAGGGGATCGATGTGAGCAAGTGCATCACACTGCCGCTCCTGCTGCAGCCCGTCGTCGAAAATGCGATCCTGCATGGTCTCGAGGAGAGGGAGACCGGCGGCATGGTCACGATCCGGATC
This sequence comes from uncultured Lachnospiraceae bacterium, assembly GCA_910585765.1. Lineage (GTDB taxonomy): Bacteria > Bacillota > Clostridia > Lachnospirales > Lachnospiraceae > COE1. The sequence continues at coordinate 23,589 of CAJUES010000011.1, forward strand.
GTGCGCGCGGCGGAACGCAGGGAGATCTGTATCGAGGTGTCGGACAACGGCTGCGGTATGAAGCCGGAGACGCTGGAGCGTCTGCGGGCGGATATCACGACGAAGAATCCCGAGAAGAAGGGGAGTATTGGCCTGTATAACATTAACCAGAGAGTGAAACTATGTTATGGAAACATGTACGGGATGACGATCGACTCGGAGCGCGACCGGGGAACGACGATCACGCTGCATTTGCCGGAAAAAGTTTATCATGATATATGATTTGAAAAAGTGCTGTGAGATACAGTGCTTTTTTTGTGCACGCGGGCATCCAGAAGAATAATGCATAAAAAAAGTGATGTAAATTATGATTAATTTTATCCGTATTTTTATACAAATTTAACTATTATAATAAAAATATCACAAATGATTGTGACGAATCAAATAAAGGAAGGAAGTAGAGATATGAGTAAGGAAAAGATTACGGATAAACTGTACATTGTGCTCAGAATATTTTATATTCTGGCCTTCGTGTTGCTGTTTATCCCGGCACTGAATCCTGCGAGAATCAGCGAACTGATTCCACAGACAGCTTCCGTGTTCACCTGCGGTACTTCATACAGTGCACTGACGCAGAACTTTGCCAGGGCGTTTAGCAGAGGCTGGGTCGGTACGCTGACATTGCAGATGGTATTTGGCGGCTGCCTGTGCATCATTCTTGGATTTGTGGCAGCGGGAGCGGGTGGCTGTATGTCGCTTGGCACGACCAAATTAAAGAAGATTGGGATGATACCATCGATTATTGGTGCAGCACTGGCTTTTGCAGGTTGTATGATGGTCAACTGGGCAGCGGCAGACATCAAGGGAACTCCCAAACCGGACAGAATCGTTCCGATGGATCCAAAGAACCTCACATTTTACATTGTGCTGTGCGTGGCGATGATCGTGCTGTCTGTCGTGATTCTGCTCTGCCTGCCAAAGGTGGAAAAGGATGAGAAGTGTTACATTGAGACAAAGTATCAGCTGTTTCTGCTGCTTTTGCCGTTTTTGGCACTTTGTATCGTATTCTCTTATCTGCCTCTGCTTGGCTGGAGATATGCATTCTTTGATTACAAGTCAGGCGATACGCTCACGATGGACAGTTTTGTCGGGTTTAAGTGGTTTGCGTTCCTGTTCCAGAACGAGGCGACGCGTTCCGACCTGGTGCGCGTGCTCCGAAATACGCTTGCGATGAGCGGTCTGGGGCTTGCGACAAGCTGGTGCTCCATGGCATTTGCGATCCTGCTCTGTGAGATCAAGAATCTGAAATTCAGAAGATTTGTCCAGACTTTTACAACGATTCCAAACTTCATCAGCTGGGTGCTTGTGTACGCTGTTGCATTTGCGATTTTCTCAACAGACGGATTTGTGAGCTCGCTGATGGTAAATGCTGGGATGATGGAGACTGGCACGAACTTTCTGATGGATAATTCCCATATGTGGATCAAGATGCTTGCATGGGGAATGTGGAAAGGTTTAGGCTGGAATGCCATCATTTACATAGCGGCGATCTCTGGTATCGACCAGCAGCTTTACGAGGCGGCCTCCATCGACGGTGCAGGACGTTTTCAGAAGATGTGGAATATTACCGTTCCGAGTCTGGTTCCGACTTTTATGGTACTGCTGATCATGTCGATCGCAGGTATCCTGAGCAACGGTATGGACCAGTATCTCGTATTTGAGACACCGTACAATACCAACACGATAACAGTGTTAGACCTCTATGTATACAAACTCGGTATCAATGGCGGCAGAGTGCCCCTGGCAACTGTGGTAGGTATGTTTAAGTCAGTCGTCAGCGTAGTTCTTCTCTTTGGGGCAAACAAGATTTCAAAGGCAGTGCGCGGCGAGAGCATTATGTAAAGGGAGGTGGATGAGAAATGGCAATGACGAAACAGGAAAAGCTCGACAGAAAAGCTGAGAAAAAATATGAACAGACACATCAGCGGCAGTATAAGATGAGTGCTGGCGACTGGGTCTTTGAGATTATCAACCATGCATTCTTCCTGATCTTTACGATACTTTGTATCTTCCCGTTCTACTATATCTTTATCAACACGATCAGTGATAATGATCTGGTGAGAAAGGGTGCCATCAATTTTATACCAAGAGGAATCCACATTCAGAACTATGTATCCATGTTCAATGTAAATGATGTTGGTACGGCGTTGATGGTCACGGTGGGAAGAACGATTCTCGGCACCGTGCTGATGGTGCTGGCATCTGCTTTTGTGGGATATCTGGTGACGAAGCAGGAGATGTGGTGCAAGAAGATCTGGTACAGATGCCTTGTTGTCACAATGTATTTTAATGCAGGTCTGATTCCATGGTACTTGAATATGTCCATGCTGGGACTGACCAACAGCTTCTGGGCATATATCATCCCGGGCATTGTTGCTCCTTACAATATCATTCTGGTAAAGACATATATTGAGTCCATTCCGGCGGAGCTTGAGGAGAGCGCGAAGATGGACGGCGCTACGTATATGACCGTATTCCGGAAGATCATATGGCCGCTGAGCAAGCCGATCCTTGCGACGATCGCGATCTTTGGTGCAGTGGGCAACTGGAACTCGTTTACGGATTCCCTGATTCTGATGCCGGACGCACCGCAGCTGCATCTGTTACAGCACAAGCTGTATACATATCTGAATGCCGCTTCCAACCTAAAGAGCGTCATGAATTCAGGTTCCGGTACGATTTCAGGTGCGGCGGCAGCCAATGTGCTGAATGCGAAGACCATCAAGTACACAATCTCTATGGTTACAGTACTGCCGATCCTGATGGTATATCCGTTTATGCAGCGGTATTTTGAGAAAGGGATCATGCTTGGTGCCGTAAAAGGTTAAGACATTGGTGTTACGATACCAGATTGTTTGGTATTTTATATAACACAGCAACAAAAAAAGGAGGAAAATATATGAAATTCAAAAAAGTATTATCACTCGTGCTGATATCCGCAATGACTTGTTCGCTTGCAGCGTGCAGCGGTTCGACAACGACTACCTCGCAGAACAATGCGGATAGTGCAGCAGATGACACGGCAAGCGCGGACAACGCAACAACGGCCGCAGATAGCGCCGCAGGCACGGATACCGCCACAGATGCAGCAGACAGCAATGTCAAGGAAGCTGATCTGTCAGACATCATTCCCGACGAGACAGTTACCCTTACAGTATACTCTCAGCTTTCGAACTATGAAGGTGAGCAGATCGGTTGGTTTGCTGATATCATGAAAGAAAAGTTCAATGTCAAGCTGAATATCATCAGCAACGGCGACGGTGTATTTGATACACGTATGGAGTCTGGAAACCTTGGTGACATCGTGCTCTTTGGCTCTGACGGAGATGAGTATACGCGTGCATACCAGAACGGCATGCTCTTTGACTGGAATGAGGATGATATCCTTGCGGATTATGGTCCTTACATCAAATCCCATATGGCAGATGCGCTCGAAAAGAATGCGGCTATTTCCGACGGCACGGTGTACGGCTTCGGACATGATGTGGCTTCCGGCGCAGGACAGTACGGCGAGTTTGACTACCACCCGGATATCCGCTATGATCTCTACAAGCAGATTGGAAGTCCTGAGATCAATGAGCTCGAGGATTACGTCGATGTCCTGAAGCAGATGAAGGAAGTCTGCCCGACCTCCGACTCCGGTAAGGAGACTTACGGTGCATCCCTCTTCAAGGACTGGGATGGCAATATGGTGATGTTCGTGAAAGCGACTGCGACGAACTTCTTTGGATTAGATGAGTTCCATTTTGGGTTCTACGATGCCGATACGGGAGAATTCGAGGACTGCCTGAAAGAGGGAGGACATTACGAGAGATGCCTGAAATTCTACAATACATTGTATCAGCAGGGTCTGCTCGATCCGGACTCCATGACACAGGGCTATGACGGTTGTATGGAGGACTACCAGGACGGCGGTGCATTCTTCTGCATTTTCAACTGGATGGGCGCTACACAGTACAACACGAACGAACATATGGCAGAGGGCAAGAAACTGCTCCCCGTTGTGGCAAAGAATCAGGACACGCTGGTTTATGGTCTGGGGCAGAGCGGAAGCAACCGTATCTGGTCGATCGGCGCAAAGTCGCAGTATCCGGAACTTTGCATGGCGATCATCAACTACCTCTGCACACCGGAAGGAAGACTTGACTATGAGTATGGTCCCCAGGGCGTATGCTGGGAGTGGCTTGACAACGGCAGGGCGGAACTGACAGATTTCGGTCTGGACTGCAAGGCGCTGGCGGCAAGAGAAGACAAGGTTATGCCTGCTCCGTATTCAGGACTTTGGGATGACGGCTGCCCGCAGATGAACAATACGACATGGTCACTGAACACAACAATTCCTGACGGTGTTGACGGCCAGACCTTCAACTTCAAGTACTGGGATAAGTATCTGTCGCTGGATGTAGACAAGGCAGAGCAGGAGTGGAGAGCTGATATGGGCGTCGAGTCATACACAGACTATATGACACAGTTTGATTACTCGATCTCCCTTCCTCACAACTATGCAGAGAGTGCAAAGTCTGATGAGCTTGCAACAACATGGGAGCAGGTTAAAACCTGTATCCAGAACGGTTCCTGGCAGGCAATCTACGCAAAGGATGATTCTGAGTTTGAGTCTGTCATGGCAAAGATGCGTACCGATGCAGACAGCTATGGCTATCAGGAGTGCATCGAGTGGTGTGAGAACGAGGCAGCGCTCAGAAAAGCGGCAGAGTACGAATAAGATATCATATGTTATATGGGGCTGTCGGTTTGGGAAGGCAGCCCCGACTGTAAAAAGGGAGTTTTGAGATGAGCGGTTTTTTTAGTGTGGATGGCGGATTATATCGTTTCTTAACCAGATTCTGGGATTTGGTCAGGCTGAATTTTCTGTGGCTTGTGTTTTCCCTGCCCATTGTGACGATCGGCGCGTCGACAGTCGCGGCCTACAGCGTTGCCATGAAGATGGTCGATGACGAGGAAGGGTATGTGGCAAGATCCTTCGTCAGCGCTTTCAAGGCAAATCTGAAACAGGGGGTGATCATGGGACTGATATTCCTTGCGGCGACCTATGCGATCTATCTCGACTATGAGATCAACAGGGTTTCCGAGGAGGGCTCCTTCATACTGATCGTGACCGGGATTGTCTCCGTGTTTGTCTATGTGGCAGCCATGCTGTACTCGTTCCCGCTTCTTGCCAGGTATGAAAACGGCATTGTCGCGACGATACAAAACTCGATGGAGATATCCAGAAGGTATTTTGGCAGGACATTGCTGATCGTGGGAGTGCTTTTGCTCGAGTATGTCATCTTTCATTTCAACACAGTCCTGCTGTGCTTTGGATATCTGTTCGGCGTATCGTTTGCTGTGTTTACGGTCGCGGCATTTTCCAAGAGAATATTTCAGGAGATAGAAAAAGAACCGGGGGCGGTGCGGTAGTCCCGGTTCATTTTTTGTTTTTAGATCAGTCGTCAAGCTTTAATTGTTTGCGGTATTCCGCAGGGCTGATGCCGACGTATTTCTTGAATTTCTTGTGGAAGTAGTCCACGTTCTTGTACCCCACCAGATCGGACACCTCATAGACCTTGATGTTTCGCCGCTCGAGGAGTTTTTTGGAGTGCTCGATGCGCCTGTGGTCGACGTAGGAGTTGAAGTTCTCGCCGATCGACTTTGTGAAGAGCTTTCCGAGGTAGGCGCTGTTGTACCCGAAAAGGGGTGCTATGGTCTCGAGCTTGATATTGTTCTGATAATTGTTGTCAATATAGCAGAGGATGTCATCGAGGATGGCATCTCTCGACGAGCTGTCGCTGCCATCCATGACGGATTTGATCTGCTCCGATATGTACAGAATGATCTCGTACAGGTAGTGGCAGTTCTCTATGCGGTCGATGATGGCGGAGTTCGAGGGAAACGCCCCCCTTGAGCTGCTATATGTCTTGCCGACATTCTCCTTTAACTGCAGGAACAGGTCGGTGAGAAAGAGCCTGACGGCGGCGATGGAATTGTCCACGTTGTGCAGGTATTTCTCGAGGGAGAGGAGTGTGGCGGCGAGCTGCTTGCGGTTGTTTGCCTGCACACAGTTTGTCAGGGCATCGCAGTATGATTGCAGTTTTTCGTCACTGATCTGAAGGCTGTGCGGGACCATGGCGGGCAGCTCCTCATATCCAAGCGTGTGCTGACCCTGTATGCAGAAAAAACGCCTCTGGATCAGCGTGTACGCCTCATCGTAGGAGAGACAGATCTCGTCAAGGCTTTCCACGGGGTGCCCGTAAGCGAGAAAAAGCGCATCCAGGGGGCTTCCGGCCTGGAAATCAGAGCGCTCGTAGCGGCTAAGGAATTCTGCAAACCGACGGAGTGCGAAGGAGCCTTTCAGGAGGATCACATTTTTGCCGTCTTTTTCAAAGTGCTCGAAGGCGTGTTTTCCGCTGTTGGTGATGCTGAGCATGTCCGCGAAACTGTAGCTTTTATGCTCGGGTGCTGTCCCGAATTTCTCATAGATGGCGACCTGGTAGACCTCGGCGTTCAGTTCCAGACTCCGGAAATCCGCGGAGGAGAGACCGGTGGCACCGTCCTTTTTCCAGGCGCCGGTGATCAGCTCGTGAAGGATCACATCCTTTGCCTTCTCGCGGTAGAGTGCGATGTTGTCTGATCTTCGATGCTCCTGTTCGATGCTCTCCCGGATGGTGTGGATGGCAGCGAGCAGCTCGTCCTCGTCGATGGGCTTGGTCAGATAGTATTCCACGCCGTAGCGGATCGCAGCCTGCGCGTAGGAGAAGTCGGAGTAGCCGCTCAGGATGATGAACCTGCCGTTGTAGCCCTGCTCGCGCGCGATGCGGATGATGTCGATGCCGGTGAGCTTGGGCATGCGGATATCCAGAAGGACGAGACTGGGGTTGTTTTTTAATATGCTCGAGAGTGCCTCCTCGCCGTTTGCAGCTTCGCCGCACAGGGCAAATCCAAGTGCCTCCCAGTCAAGGATGCACTTTAGACCGTCGCGTATGTTCTTTTCATCATCAGCTATCAACAAAGTTTCCATTGAATGCTGCCTCCCTGGTATATTGGTATGCAAAATGTATTGAATTGTTCCGCCAATTTGATATAGTATTAGTATAAGTGAACCCAAAAGGATTGTCAATGGCGGTGCGGAGCGCACCGCACTGTGACACCGGATGGAGATGGATTTTTTGTTGCTGGAGCGGAGAGGACCGTAACGGAGAAAGAGGTTGGAGAATGAGGAGAGAACGGCGGTGCAGGATCGGAGTATTTGGTCTTTTAGCCATGTATATCGTCAGCGTTTCAGGCTGTTCGGGCGTGGATATGGGAGGGAATGCTGAGTATCTGATGTCGCTCGATGCGTATGATTGTCCGTATGAGGACTTTATCATGGTGGATGTGTTTGACTATTCGGCAAATTATCAGGGGATCCAGTCGGGCTGGTTTGGGGAAGTGGTCAGGCGGAAATTCAATATGGAGCTGAATATCATCGCGCCGAATATCGCCAGGGGCGGTGACACGCTCTTTGAGGTGAGGGCGGCGGCGGGGAATCTCGGCGATCTCATCATATGCAAGGGTGTGAACGGTCAGCTGGAGGATCTGGTGAACGCGGGGCTGCTCTATGACATGGAGGAGGACCTGAAAGGTAAATCGATCATGAAATACGCCGATGCGATCGAAAATCTGAACAGCTGTGTGCAGCAGGGAGGCGTGTATGCGATTCCGTCGCAGGTATCTGTCAACGGACCGAACGTGCCGAGCGAAGGGATCGAACCGGTGTATGGACCATATATCCGGTGGGACTTGTATAAGGAGCTGGGGTATCCTGAGATCGATACGATAGAAGACCTGCTTCCCGTGCTAAAGCAGATGCAGGAGCGGCATCCGACTGCGGAGAACGGGGCGAAGACATATGGTTTTTCCTTCTTCAGGGACTGGGACGACAATATGATGAATGCCGTCAAGCAGCCCTGCTGTATGTACGGGTACGACGAGTACGGGGTGGTGCTGGGAAAAGCGGACGGTTCGGATTACCAGAGCATCATCGACGACGATTCCGTGTACGTGCGCATGCTGAATTTTTTTTATGAAGCGAACCAGATGGGACTGATCGATCCGATGTCGGAGAACCAGAGCTATGATCAGTGCTTTGAAAAATTTAAAAATGGGGAGATACTCTTCTCGCCGTGGCCATGGCAGGGGAAATCTGCTTTCAACACGATCTCAAATACGGAGGAGATGGGCAGGGGATTTATGATGGCGCCGGTCAGCGACATGCAGATCTATTCCTACGGCTGCTATCCTTATGGAAACCAGGACAGCATCATCGCGGTCGGCTCGCAGGCTGTGGACAAGGAAAGACTTGTGGACTTCATTGACTGGCTGTACTCGGATGAGGGGATCATGCTCAACGGCGCAAATCTTTCCGGCGCAGCAGCCGGACCGGAGGGACTGACGTGGGAGATGCGTGAGGACGGACCGTATCTGACGGATTTCGGAAAGGAAGCCCTGCTCAACGGCGGGGAGATCGAAGTGCCCAAGGAGTATGGCGGCGGCACATGGAAGTCGGGGGTCTCAACATTGAACTATAAAACGGTAGTACAGTGCGAAAAGAGCGAGGAGGGCTATTATTACTACTATGATCTGTGGGACAGCGTGAAGGCGCTCGACACGTCGGAACTTGTCAGGGACTGGCGGGAGAAAATGGGGGCAGATACCACGATGGAGTATCTGGAGAAGAACGATATGCTTCTGGTGGCGCCGGGAGTGCAGTACACGGCGTCGGTGGAGACGGCGGAACAGTCGACCATACGCCGTCAGTGCAAAATCGCGATACAGAAATATTCCTGGGAGATGGTCTTTGCGCCGGACCGCAGGCGCTTCGAGGTACTCTTGAATGAGATGCAGGCGACGGTCAAAAATTACGGTTATGATGTCATACTGGAATACGATATGATCCATGCAAAGGCGAAGGTCGGAGCGGACTAAATCGCCGTTTCGCTTCATATATTTTTATGGAACCTTTATAATAAGGAAATGAAGATGTATGAAGAGATATGTGCGGGATAAAAAATTTGTGCTGCTGTCTGTCGCCATGGTGATCGCGATCCTGGTGCGGCAGACAGTGTACGTCCATGCGGATGAGACGGATCTCAGACTCTATGCAAAGGCGGCGGTGCTCATGGATGCGGACTCGGGAAGGGTGCTGTATGAGCGCTGCGGAGACGAGCAGATGGCGATGGCGAGCACGACGAAGATCATGACGCTGATCGTCACATTGGAGAACGCCAGCCTGGATGATACGGTGGAGGTGTCCTCCTACGCGGCGTCCATGCCCCAGGTGCGTCTGGGGATGCGCAGCGGTGAGAAGTACCGCCTGCGGGATCTGACACTCTCCCTGATGCTGGAGTCCCACAACGACTCCGCGGTGGCGATCGCGGAGCATGTGGGCGGCAGTGTGGAGCAGTTTGCGGAGCTCATGAACCAGAAGGCGGCTGAGATCGGCTGCGAGAATACATATTATATCACGCCAAACGGGCTGGATGCCGTGCAGGGCGAGCGGTTCCACTCGACGACCGCCAGGGATCTGGCGCTTGTCATGTCGTACTGCGTCTCGAAGTCGCCCCAGAGAGAGGCATTTCTGGAGATCACCAGGACGCCGAGCCACTCTTTTGCGGATCTGTCTGGTTCGAGAAGCTTTTCCTGTGTCAACCACAATGCTTTCCTGGGGATGATGACAGGTGCACTGTCCGGAAAAACAGGTTTTACCAACAAGGCAGGGTACTGCTATGTGGGCGCCCTGCGGCGGGACGGGAAGACGTTCGTCGTGGCGCTTCTAGCCTGCGGCTGGCCAAACCACAAGACTTACAAGTGGAGTGACACGAGGACACTGATGGAGTACGGGCTTGCGCATTACGAGTACCGCAGTTTTGACGAGGTGGCGATCCCTGCCAGGGCGACGGCGGACATTGTCGTCAGCAACGGGCAGAGCAGCAGGATCGGCGGGCGGATGTGCGTTCCGGTGGAGATCGCTGCGGATGCCGCCGGCGTGGAGGGGCTTCTGATGCATGAGGATGAGGAGGTCACGATCACCCTGCAGAAGGTGCGGGAGTTCACCGCGCCGGTCAGACAGGGACAGACGGTCGGCTGCATCAGTTATGCGATCGGCAGCCGGGAGTGGAAGCGCCTGCGGCTGGTGGCAGCGGCGGATATGAAAGCGATCGACTTAAAATGGTGCGTGCGCAGAGTGCTCGAAAGGTGGCTGATATAGGCAGCCGGCTAGGGCGCGAGAAAAAAGATGGGGAAAAGTGAAAAATCTACTAGGCGAATAGAATAATATATGTTATACTAAAATGGACGCAGTTTTTATATGGGGTATTTAGCAATATTTGCTAACGAAATATTGAAACTGCGCATAAAATGTTATTTTATGAAAATTAAAAATATAAAAATGGAGGTCACAAAATGAGTACTACTTCAAGTTTAGCAAGTAAGAGAATCGAATCTTTACTTGATGAAAACAGTTTCGTTGAAATCGGTGCCCTTGTCACGGCGAGAGCGACAGACTTCAATCTGAAACAGACTGAGACTCCCTCTGACGGTGTTGTCACCGGATACGGGGTGATCAATGGCAATCTTGTGTACGTGTATAGCCAGGATGCTTCTGTGCTGAACGGTTCCGTCGGCGAGATGCATGCCAGAAAAATCACGAACCTCTACGACCTTGCGATGAAGACAGGAGCGCCTGTCATCGGTCTGATTGACTCCGCAGGTCTTAGGCTCCAGGAGGCGACGGACGCGCTCAACGCGTTTGGAGAGATCTATCGGAAGCAGACGCTCGCATCCGGGGTGATCCCCCAGATCACAGCAGTGTTTGGAAACTGCGGCGGCGGTCTGGCACTGATCCCTACACTGACGGATTTTACTTTTATGGAAGCATCGAAGGCGAAGCTTTTCGTGAATTCTCCCAATGCGCTTGACGGGAACAACGTCTCCAAGTGCGATTCCGCGTCCGCAGCGTTCCAGAGCAGCGAGAGCGGTATCGTGGACGTTGTGGCTGATGAGGCTGCGATCTACGCGAAGGTCAGAGAGCTGGTATCCATGCTCCCCGGGAACAATGAGGACGACGCTTCCTATGAGGAGTGCACGGATGACCTGAACAGGGTCTGTGCAGATCTGGCAAACTGTGTGGGCGACACTTCGATCGCGCTCTCCACGATCGCGGACAACAACGTGTTCTTTGAGGTGAAGGAAAACTACGCAAAGGATATGGTGACAGGATTTATCAAGTTAAACGGCATGACCGTCGGCTGTGTTGCGAACCGCACGGAGGTTTACAGCGCGGAGGGCGAGGTCACGGACAAGTACGACGCCGTCCTGTCCGCAGACGGATGCGAGAAGGCAGCGGATCTCATCACCTTCTGTGACGCTTTTGACATTCCGGTGTTATCGCTCACCAACGTGAAGGGCTATGAGGCGACGGTGTGCAGCGAGAAGCGCATCGCGAAGGCAGTGGCGAAGCTTACATACGCTTTCGCAAATGCTACGGTGCCCAAGGTGAATGTTGTGATCGGAAAAGCGCTGGGAAGCGCATATATCGCGATGAACTCAAAATCGATCGGGGCAGATCTCACGATCGCATGGCAGGATGCACAGATCGGTTCCATGGACGCAAACCTTGCGGCAAAGATCATGTACGAAGGACAGGGCGCGGACGTCATCAGCGAGAAGGCGGCAGAGTATGCTGCGCTCCAGACGAGTGCAGCCGGCGCGGCAAGGAGAGGATATGTAGATCAGATCATCGATGCGGCAGATACAAGGAAATATGTGATCGGCGCCTTTGAGATGTTGTTTACAAAGAGAGAGGATCGTCCGTCAAAAAAACATGGCACGGTCTAAGAAAGGGTGAACGTTAATATGAAAAAATTTGCGAGATTACTATTAATGCTTACCTGCGTTTTCGTTCTGACAGCGTGCGGTTCCTCAAACGAGACTCCCGGCGAGGTGCAGCAGAACAAGGAGGAGGCGGCGAGGAACAGGGCCAGTTGCGTTGTCGAGCTCACAGTGAAGTTAGTCGAGACAGAGACTGTCGATGATATGCTCGAAGATTACAATAATACAGAGCTCGGGGATCTGTACGCGTCGACATATGCACAGTATTATAACGATGGTTCCTTTATGTGCGAGGGCAAGGCGGTGAACAGTGCGCTCACATCCTTCCAGACAGGGCTTGACAGCATGAAGAGCATCACGGAGTATGGCACACCGACCTCTGTTGTCGATGACGACACGATCATCGTTACGGTTCCTGTGATCGGTGAGAAAGAAAACGGTTCGGTAGAATTAATATTTACGAATGATATCTATCTGGAGATGACATCGTGCACGCTGAATCTCGACCAGACAAAGGGACAGCTGATGACGAGGGCGGCGCTCAACACACTGCTCGGTATGGGTACTGTGTTTGTGGTACTGATCCTGATCAGTTTCATCATCTCCGCATTTGGAGTGATCCCGAAGATCCAGGCTTCTTTGGCTCCCGGGAAAGCGGAGCTTCCGCCGGCACCTGCTCCCGCTCCCGCAGCGCCTGCAGTCGAGGAGGAGGAAGAGGACCTCTCCGATGACATGGAACTTGTGGCAGTCATGGCAGCAGCGATCGCGGCGTACGAGGGAACGAGCGTGGAAGGTTTCCAGGTGAGGAGCATCAGACGGGCAAACACAAAAAATTGGAAAAAGTAATGCGATGTAATGAAATGAATCAATAGGAGGAAGTTAAAATGAAAAATTATACAATCACCGTTAACGGCAACGTATATGATGTTGTGGTAGAAGAAGGCACAGGCTCCGGGGCAGCTCCTGTGGCGGCAGCGGCTCCCAAGGCAGCACCGAAGGCGGCTCCCAAAGCGGCAGCGCCGAAGGCAAGCGCAGGTGCAGCGGGCAGCATCCGCATCGAGGCGGGCGCTGCAGGCAAGGTGTTCAAACTCGAGAAGAGTGTCGGACAGGCTGTAAAGAGAGGGGATGCGGTCGTGATCCTCGAGGCTATGAAGATGGAGATCCCTGTGGTTGCGCCTCAGGACGGTACAGTGGCAAGTGTTGATGTGGCAGTTGGCGACTCTGTTGAAGCAGGTGCTTTGCTTGCAACTTTGAACTAAGGAGCTGTCGCAGGACAGTTCTCGGGGCGCGGCAGCGCTCTGGAAAATAAAATAGGAGGTCAACAAAATGTCATATATAGCAGATACATTGAACAATCTGATCCATCAGACAGCATTTTTCAACATCACCGGCGGAAATGTGATCATGATCCTTGTTGCTTGTATATTTCTTTATCTTGCTATCGCGAAGCAGTATGAACCACTTCTGTTAACACCGATAGCGTTTGGTATGCTGCTGGTGAATATCTATCCCGACATTATGGCACCGATCGGTGCGGACGGCACACCTGGCGGTTTACTGCATTATTTCTATTTACTGGATGAGTGGGCGATCCTCCCATCCCTGATATTCATGGGTGTGGGTGCCATGACGGACTTTGGACCGCTGATCGCCAATCCCAAGAGCTTCCTGCTTGGTGCGGCAGCTCAGTTTGGTATCTTTGCGGCGTACTTTGGCGCGATCCTTTTCGGCTTTAATGACAAGGCAGCAGCGGCTGTCTCCATCATCGGCGGTGCGGATGGCCCTACATCGATCTTCCTTGCCAGCAAGCTTGGACAGACGGGTCTGCTCGGACCGATCGCAGTGGCGGCGTACTCGTACATGTCATTGGTGCCGATCATCCAGCCGCCTATCATGAAACTGCTGACGACGGAGAAGGAGAGACAGATCAAGATGGCGCAGCTGCGTCCGGTTTCCAAGCTTGAGAAGATTCTGTTCCCGATCGTTGTCACGATCGTGGTATGTCTGATCCTTCCTACAACGGCTCCGCTTGTCGGTATGCTGATGCTGGGTAATCTGTTCAGGGAGTCAGGCGTGGTGAGACAGCTCCAGGAGACAGCTTCCAACGCACTGATGTACATCGTCGTGATCCTGCTCGGCACATCTGTAGGCGCTACGACCAGCGCGGAGGCATTCCTGAACTGGAGTACCATCAAGATCGTTGTGCTGGGTCTTGTCGCATTTATGTTCGGTACGGCGGCGGGTGTCCTTTTCGGCAAACTGATGTGTGTGCTGACGAAGGGCAAGGTGAATCCGCTGATCGGATCGGCAGGCGTTTCAGCCGTTCCTATGGCGGCGCGCGTTTCGCAGAAGGTTGGTGCGGAGGCAGATCCGACAAACTTCCTGCTCATGCATGCCATGGGACCGAATGTTGCAGGTGTTATCGGTACAGCAGTGGCAGCCGGAACATTTATGGCGATCTTCGGTGTATTTTAAAGTTGAGAATATAAAATATAGGAGGAATAGAAATGTCAGAAATAGAAAAAAAACCGATCAAGATCACTGAGACTGTTCTTCGTGATTCACATCAGTCTTTGATCGCTACGAGAATGCCGACTGAGTTCATGCTTCCGATCCTTGAGACGATGGATCAGGTCGGATATCATTCTTTAGAGTGCTGGGGCGGTGCCACCTTCGATGCATCCCTTCGTTTCCTGAAGGAAGATCCCTGGGAGAGACTCAGAAAGATCAGGGATGGCGTCAAGAAGACAAAGCTTCAGATGCTTTTCAGAGGACAGAATATTTTGGGCTACCGCCATTATGCGGACGATGTCGTCACGGAGTTTGTCGAGAAATCCATCGCAAACGGCATTGATATCATCCGTATCTTTGACTGTTTCAATGACCTCAGAAATCTGCAGTGCGCGGTAAACGCGGCGAACACTGTCAAGAAGAGGGAGGGCCGCGGCGAGGCACAGATCGCCCTTTCCTACACATTGGGTGACGCGTACACTCTCGAGTACTGGATGAAGATGGCAAAAGATATCGAGGAGATGGGGGCAGACTCCATCTGTATCAAGGATATGGCAGGTCTTTTGGTTCCCTACAAGGCTGAGGAGCTGATCAAAGCCATGAAGTCCGCGACGAAACTTCCGATCCAGCTGCACACACACTACACATCGGGTGTCGCTTCCATGACGTACTTAAAGGCTGTCGAGGCCGGTGTCGATGTCATTGACTGTGCGATCTCACCGTTTGCGCTCGGCACATCACAGCCGGCGACAGAGGTTATGGTGGAGACGTTCAAGAACACACCGTACGATACCGGATTCGACCAGAACCTGCTGGCAAAGATCGCGGAGCACTTTAGGCCTTACAGGGAGGAGTGCCTGAAGAGCGGACTGCTCAATCCGAAGGTGCTTGGCGTTGATATCAAGACACTGATGTACCAGGTTCCGGGCGGTATGCTGTCGAACATGGTGAGCCAGCTGAAAGAGCAGAACGCGGAAGATAAGTACTATGACGTGCTGCAGGAGATCCCCAGGGTGCGCAAGGATCTGGGCGAGCCGCCTCTTGTCACACCGTCCTCGCAGATCGTCGGCACACAGGCCGTATTCAATGTGCTTATGGGTGAGCGCTACAAGATGGCTACAAAGGAGACGAAGGCAGTTCTCCACGGTGAGTACGGTCAGACAGTCAAGCCGTTCAATAAGGAAGTTCAGGATAAGGTGCTCTCAGCGGAGGAGAAGGAGACCATCATCACCTGCCGTCCGGCAGATAAGCTTCCAAACGAGCTAAAGAAGATCGAGGAGGAGATGAAGGAGTGGAAGCAGCAGGATGAGGATGTATTGTCCTATGCGCTGTTCCCTCAGGTAGCGATCGATTTCTTTAAATATCGTCAGGCACAGCAGGAGAAGGTTGATATGACTCAGGCTGACACTAAGAACGGTGCATATCCCGTTTGATTAGTGCCGGAACTGTTTGGCAGTATCGGGTTAAAGTTGGCTTTAACCCGATACTTTCGCAGTTCGGTATACCTGTGAGAAAGGCATGGATGATGAAATGGCAAGGAAAGAATTGATTACAAAGGACAAAATAGCGGAGACAGCCTTTTCGCTGGCAAGAGCGGAGGGCATAGAGAATGTTACTGCCAGAAAACTGGCAGCACAGATCGGATGTTCTACACAGCCAATATTCAGGGTTTATGCAAATATGGGCGAGCTCTATTCAGAGATATATCAGAGGGCGATTGATGCCTTCGGTGATTACTATGGACACTACAAGTCGGAGGTGGTAACACCGTTTATACACCTGGGACTTGCTTACATAAATTATGCTAAGGAAGAGAGA
Source organism: uncultured Lachnospiraceae bacterium (assembly GCA_910585765.1). Lineage (GTDB taxonomy): Bacteria > Bacillota > Clostridia > Lachnospirales > Lachnospiraceae > COE1. The sequence goes on from CAJUES010000011.1 coordinate 39,822, forward strand.
AAACTGTTCCAGCTTCTTTTCCAGTCAGAGCATCGGGGGGACAGGGGGCTGTTTGAGCTCTTAAACGGCAAATCGGGGGCGGTCAGCAGGGAGATCAACAAGGCGGCATCATCCGGCTGTCAGAATCCGAGCGGTCTGTTCATGAAAATGTGGATCTTTATACACGGATGCGCCTGTATGGTGCTCACCGGAGATTATGACCTCACAGAGGATGAGACGATCGATCTGCTGCAGGATATCTATAACAGCTGTTCATGATGATACAAAAGCGCTGAGGATGAGGATTTTTGATGGACGCAAAACGAGATACCATATCGAGAATAAATGAGAAGTTTAATAAGATGAGCAAGTCCCACAAAAAACTTGCCACGTTTGTCATTGACCACTATGAGCAGGCAGCCTTTATGACTGCCGCGAAGCTCGGGAAGGCAGTCGGGATCAGTGAGGCGACTGTCGTGCGGTTTGCGTATGCGCTGGAGTATGAAGGATATCCTGAATTTCAGGAGGCGTTGGCGGAGTGGGTCAAAAAGAAGCTGAATACAGTGCAGTCGATCGGAGCCAAGTACGGGGCAAGCACGCAGGCTGAACTTCTGACGTCGGTGCTCAGCGCCGATATCGAGAAGATCGAAGATACGATGGAGCACATCGACGTGCAGTCCTTTGAGGCGGCAGTCGATATCATCCTGGCGGCGAAGCATGTATATATCATCGGGATCAGGAGCTGCAAGCCGCTGGCGCAGTTTCTGCACTTTTACCTCAACATGATCCGCGGGGATGTCTACCTGCTCGACTCGACCAGCACATCGGAGACTTTTGAGCAGATGCTCAGGATCAATGAGAAGGACGCCGTGATCGGCATCAGCTTTCCCAGGTACTCGATGAGGACCCTCAAGGCGATGGAGATGGCAAATGACAAAAATGCGAAGGTGATCACGCTGACAGATACGATCCACTCGCCGATGTGTCTCTACTCGGCGTGCAATCTGCTGGCGCGGAGTGATATGGTGTCGATCGTGGATTCGCTCGTGGCGCCGCTGAGCCTGATCAACGCGCTGGTGGTGGCGCTGTGCCTGCGCAGACCTGACGAGGTGAAATGGAATCTGGAATCTCTCGAGAAGGCGTGGGATAACTATCAGGTCTATTTGAAGGATGAGATCAATTTTATCGACGAGGATATGCTGAACACGCCGCTGCAGGCTCAGATGGGACAGCGGAGAAGGAGATAAGGATACAGGATATGATGATAAGGAGTCAACAGCAGTGGACATCGTAGTAGTGGGCGGCGGGGCGGCAGGAATGATGGCGGCTGTCGCTGCGGCAGGCGCGGGCGACAGCCGGGTCTTGCTGATCGAGAAGAATGAAAAACTGGGAAAGAAGCTGTTCATCACGGGAAAAGGCAGATGCAATGTGACAAATGCCTGCGAAGTCGAAGATTTGTTTCAGAGCGTGATGGAACACGCAAAATTTCTGTACAGTGCGGTGTACGGGTTTGACAACCGTGCTGTCATGGATTTTTTCGAGGGGGCGGGCTGTCCGCTAAAGATCGAGCGGGGGCAGCGCGTATTTCCGCAGTCCGACCACAGTTCCGACATCATCAGGGCGCTGGAGCAGGAGCTGAAAAGGCGTGGTGTACAGGTATTGCTCAACACTGAGGTGAGAGCAGTCCGCACAGCGCCGCTCGAGATGGAAGAGGACAGCGGCGGCGATGCCGGGGCAGTACACAAAAGAGACGATCAATATGATAAGAAAAAGCGGAGCGGCGGGCGGAAACAGACCTGTCTTGCCAGGATAACCGGGATCGAGGCGTATGACAGGAACACCAGGAAAAAGACGGAGATCTGTGCGGACAGGCTGATCGTAGCGACAGGGGGATGCTCCTATGTGCTGACAGGTTCGACAGGCGACGGATACCGCTTTGCGAGCGCGTGCGGCCACAGCATCATTCCGACGATGCCGGCGCTCGTGCCGTTCTCGGTGAAGGAGACGTGGTGCCATGAGCTGCAGGGGCTTTCGTTAAAAAATGTGCGGGTGAGCCTTGAGCGCAACGGAAAGCAGATCTATGAGGATTTCGGGGAAATGCTGTTCACGCATTACGGTGTCAGCGGACCGCTGATCCTGAGCGCCAGCAGTTATTATGTGCACAGCGCCGGCAAGGATGCGGCAGGCGATGTGAAGCTTTTTATCGATCTGAAGCCGGCACTCACCCACGAACAGCTCGACAAGCGAATCCTCAGGGATTTTGATGACAATAAGAACAAACAGTTCAAGAATGTGATTGGCAGTCTGTTTCCCGCAAAGCTGGTGCCGGTCATGCCGCTCCTGGCGGACATTGATCCGGACAGGAGGGTCAACGAGATCACAAGGGCGGAGCGTGAGCGTTTTGTGCAGGCAGTCAAGCGCATGGAGCTCACGGTAACGGGTGTGCGGGATTACAGCGAGGCTGTGATCACCAAAGGCGGTGTGCCGACCAGCGAAGTGTCGCCCTCGACGATGGAGTCCAGACTTGTGAGCGGGCTGTACTTTGCGGGGGAAGTACTTGATCTCGACGCGCTTACAGGCGGCTTCAACCTTCAGATCGCATGGTCGACAGGGCATCTGGCGGGGCTGAGCGCAGCGTCCGGAGTCGAGAACAAAGGATCGATACAGGGAAATATTACATAATTTTATGGATGATAGGAGAAACTAACAGATGAGCAACAATATTGCAATCGCGATCGACGGACCTGCCGGGGCAGGGAAGAGCACGATCGCCAGACTGGTCGCGGAGAGAAAGGGGTACATCTATGTCGACACCGGGGCGATGTACCGTGCCATGGCGCTGTACTTTATCGAGCAGGGAATCGGTGCAGACGAGCAGGAGCGCATCGCAAGTGTGGTTCCCGATGTGGAGGTGACGATCACCTACGAGGACGGAGAGCAGATCGTGTGGCTGGGCGGCAGGAACGTAAACGGCTTGATCCGCACGGAGGAAGTCGGCAAGATGGCATCTGCAAGCAGCGGCAGTATAGCAGTGCGGAGAAAGCTTGTGGAGCTTCAGCAGGCGCTTGCCAGGAAGGAGAGTGTCGTCATGGACGGCAGGGATATCGGAACGTGTGTCCTGCCGGACGCCGACGTGAAGGTATATCTGACTGCGGACAGCCGTGTGAGGGCCAGGAGACGCTATGAGGAGCTAAAGAAAAAGGGACAGGACTGTGACCTTGACGTGATCGAGAAAGACATTATAGACCGCGACTATCAGGATATGCATCGGGAGATCTCCCCGCTGCGTCAGGCTGAGGATGCAGTGCTGCTGGATTCCTCCCACATGACGATAGAGGAAGTGGCACAGGCGATCATCGGGCTGTGCGACGAGGCGCGGAGGGAATAGGCATGGAGGTAGTCGTTACAAAGTCTGCCGGTTTCTGTTTCGGGGTCAGGCGGGCTGTTGAACAAGTGTACGAACAAGTGCACAAGGGCGAAAAAGTGTACACCTACGGATCGATTGCGCACAATGAGACGGTCGTGAGGGAACTGGAGGAACAGGGTGTGACCGTGCTGGAGAGCAGGGACGAGCTGGAGAGGCTGACCGAGGGGACGGTGATCATACGTGCGCACGGCATTTCGGAGGAGATTTACGGTCTGCTGGAGGCGAAGGGGCTTGCGTATGTCGACGCAACCTGTCCGTTCGTGAAACGTATCCATAAGATCGTGCAGGAGCAGTCCGCGCAGGGGCGGCGCATCATCATTATAGGAAATGACGGTCATCCGGAGGTGGAGGGCGCTAAGGGATGGACAAAAAGCCCGGCGACAGTGATCGAAACACCGGAGCAGGCACAGAATTTTGAGGCGAAAAAAGGCGAAAAATTGTGCATCGTGTCACAAACGACATTTAACTACAAGAAATTTCAAGATTTAGTTGAAATTTTTCGAAAAAAAGGTTATGATATAATTGTTGCAAATACTATATGCAATGCAACAGAAGAACGTCAGAAGGAAGCAGTCGAATTAGCTGCGAAGGCTGACGTGATGATTGTGATAGGTGGTACTCACAGTTCAAACACACGTAAGCTTTACGAATTATGCAAATGTGAATGTGAGAATACTTACTATATACAAACACTGGACGACCTGCAATTAGATTTACCTAATTCTGTAGAACTGGTGGGCATCACAGCGGGGGCTTCTACCCCAAACAAAATAATTGAGGAGGTTCAAAATTATGTCAGAATTAACTTTTGAACAAATGTTAGAAGAATCATTAAAAACTATTCATACAGGAGAGGTAATTGAAGGTACAATCATCGACGTCAAGCCTGATGAAGCGATCCTTAACATCGGTTACAAGTCAGATGGTATTCTTACACGTAACGAGTACACCAATGAACCCAATGTTGACCTTACAACGATCCTGAATCCTGGTGACAAGATGGAGGTTAAGGTTCTCAAAGTAAACGACGGTGAGGGACAGGTTCTCCTGACCTACAAGAGACTTGCTGCTGACAGAGGCAACAAGAGGATCGAGGAGGCATTCAACAACAGGGAAGTATTGACAGCGAAAGTGTCGCAGGTGTTGGACGGCGGCTTGAGCGTAGTGGTAGATGAGGTTCGCATCTTTATCCCTGCAAGTCTTGTGTCGGATGTGTACGAGAAGGATCTGAACAAATATGCCGGACAGGACATAGAATTTGTGATCAGCGAATATAATCCTAAGAGAAGAAGGTACATCGGCGACCGCAAGCAGCTGATCATCGCAAAGAAAGCGGAGATGCAGAAGGAATTGTTCGCAAGGATCAGTGTCGGTGATGTCGTGGAAGGCACGGTCAAGAATGTAACAGACTTCGGGGCGTTCATCGATCTCGGCGGAGTGGACGGTCTGCTCCACATCTCAGAGATGTCATGGGGACGTGTTGAGAATCCCAAGAAAGTATTTAAGGTCGGCGAGACATTGAAGGTTCTGATCAAAGATATCGACGGAACAAAGGTGGCGCTGTCACTCAAGTTTGACGATTCCAATCCCTGGAAGAACGCGTCGACAAAGTATGCAGTTGGCAATGAGGTGACAGGCAAGGTTGCCAGGATGACAGATTTCGGTGCATTTGTGGAGCTTGAGCCGGGGATCGATGCCCTGCTGCATGTCTCCCAGATCGCGAAGGAGCATATTGAGAAACCTTCCGATGTCCTGACAGTAGGTCAGGAAGTCACGGCTAAGGTAGTTGATTTCAACGAGGATGGCAAGAAGATCAGCCTCAGCATCAAGGCACTGCTGGTTTCGGATAACAAGGAAGCGCCTGCAGCAGCGGCTAAGGAAGATGATTCCGATGTTGTGTCCGTAGATATTGATGCAGTGATTGCAAAGCAGGAAGCAGAGGACGCTGAATAGAATTTGAACGTTTGATAATATGATATCAGGGCATACTGTTCTGATATCATATTTGTTCATTGGAAAAACGCAATGTGCCGGAGGGGGCTAAAGCGGGAGTGTGCAAGGAGAAATATATATGAAGAAAGGGGAATACTCATGGTTTATGATTATGAATATTTCAAAAAAGAAGTTTTTGCACTAACCAAAATCGATTTGAATGCATACAAAGAAAAACAGATGAAGCGCAGGATCGATACCCTGATCGCAAAACACAAAGTGACAGGATATGACAAGTTTGTGGGAAAGCTTCGGGATGACAAGGCTGTTTTTGATGATTTTGTAAATTATCTCACGATCAATGTATCAGAGTTCTATAGAAATCCTGAACAGTGGAGACTGATGGACAAGGAGATCATACCGGAGCTGATCGGCAGGTTTGGTAAGAATCTCAAGGTGTGGAGCGCGGCGTGCTCGACAGGAGATGAGCCGTATTCGCTCGTCATGGCGTTCTCGAGACATCTTCCGCTTAACCAGATCAATATTATAGCGACGGACATTGATAAGCAGGTCATTGAGAAGGCCAAGGTCGGCTTATACAACGAGAAGAGTATTGCCGCTGTGCCGGACGATCTGAAAAAGAAATATTTTACAAAAGTAGGCCCCTCGTACCAGATTGCAAACGAGATCAAGGCGAGAGTGCAGTTTAAACAGCATAATCTGCTGAAAGATACATATCCCGACAGATGTGACCTGATCGTGTGCCGAAACGTATTGATCTATTTTACGGAGGAGGCAAAGGATGAAGTGTTCCGCAAATTTAACGCTTCATTGAAGCCTGAGGGAATCCTGTTCATAGGAAGCACGGAGCAGATCATGAATTATAAAGAGATCAATTATGAAAGAAAGAATTCATTTTTCTATATTAAGAACAAATAGTGCGTTCATCGAAAATTCCAAGGCTGGTTAATCAGTCTTGGAATTTTTTTGGTATGTGCCCATCATCCCGAGGATGTGATGCGCGTATAGATTAAAAGCATCGCGCTGTGTCTTCAATTCGTCTGTCAATTCAAAAAAGAGATCCTTGTCATCGTAGTCCCTCTTGAAGAACGGGGTGAACAGGACATCCCACTGCTGCAGATAGGAGGATTGTTTCCGGGTGTAGCAGTTTCTCGCAGATGCTTGTCTGCGGTAATCTTTCTCGACAAAGGAGGCGACGGACTTATGGATTGCGACATCCTCTTTGGGAAGGTAGTAGTAATCCTTATAATTCGAATAGAAATATTTCAACTCGCCCTCGTAGATCGGAACGCGGAGTTTCCCTTCCGTGTCGCAGCCTGTAAAATAGCAGCCGTTTGCCCCGTAGGATATTTCTGTGGGAAGCGGTGTGGGCAGCTTCAGGTTCATGATGATCTCCGAGCACTGTTTCTGATTCACGTCCCTGTAATAGTTTGCCTGAACTTTTGTGACCTTGACAGGCAGCTGAAAAAGGTCAGGGATCGCAAGGGCAGCAACGATCTCGAGCATTCCCTTAACATCCTCTTCGTTGTGGAGCAGGAGAAAGTGTTCCTTTTCCGGATCATGGTTCAGGACATACTCGTGATAAATGTCGATCAATTCGCCGCCTGTGTACTGATCCTCGCGGGTTGTGGCAGTGACAAAATTTTCGATCGTCTTCTGCCTGCAGTTCGGAAGCCTCAGGAATGTCTTGTACGGGGACAGCCGTCTGTATATGTCGATCCCCTCATAGTCATCGAAGTGAAAATGAATATTGTACTGCTGCAGTTTGTTCTGCAGATAGGGGATGTCAAACTGGTTTCCATTAAAGTGTATCAGATAGCGGTACGGTTTGGCAAATGAGACAAAAGCGTTCAATACATTGATCTCGTCCTCATAGTTGGTGGCAAGCCATTGAATAGAGCGCCAGCAGGCGGGGCAGTCCGCACGCTTGTCAAGATAAGCGCATCCGATCATGTAGAGACTGGAGCTGCGCACGTACAATCCTGTTGTCTCGATATCAAGAAACAGTGTATGTTCTGGTACACATAAATTTTCAATTGGATATTTCGGGGATAAGATTCCCAGATCTTTCTGAATGCATTTCATAGCCGTGTTATACACATTCCTTTCCTGGTCGTCAGTTTAGAAATCCTGCCAGCGCCGGGCAGTTCTTTAACTTACCATCTATTATAACTTACCATATGCGTGGATCGGTGTCAAAATATTTGTGTATTTATAAATATGTTTGAGTTGATGAGGATTGATTGGGGATTTATCTGCAAAGAAACGATAGATGTTTTCCGCAGTCAGCCTGAACAGGGAAGTGTGCGTGCTGACCACGGAAGTGAAAGAACTGTCGAAATAGTTATTGTGCAGGTATCACAAGGGTCTGATTGGCAAAGATGGTATAATCTTTCCGAATACGATCTTTGTTGGCGTCATAGATTTTTCTCCACTGCTTCCTGTCTCCGTAAACTTTCCCGGCAATTTTGGAGAGATTGTCACCGCGCTGTACGACATATGTGTCGGAAATGGATGGCTGCGCTGGAATTGCGGACGTCTCTGCTGGGATCTCGGGAGCCGGTGTTGTCACTTCGGAAGCTGACGTCTCGGGAACTGCCGGTGCTGTCACCTCGGGAACTGCCGGTGTTGACACCTCGGGAGCTGGCATCTCAGGAACTGTCAGCGCCGGAGCGGGGACAGCGGCTGCATTTCCGTAGAAGACTTCGGAAAATGCGTCTGATAAGTCGGGTTTTGTCCAGGAAGCGCCGCTGCCGTCTATCATACCGATTGCAGCCACATCTGACAACTCGTAGGGATAGCCCACGTAAAACCATCCTTGGCCATCAAACAGCTCATCTGCATACTCCGGAGACGCATAAACTGTATAGTATGTGCCTGTTTTGCGGTACGCCAGACCTTCGCCGCTGTCTGTCACTTCTTCAACATCAAAATCTGTCTGTCCGCATATGGCTGTGATCACACTGTCAGTATAGGTCACGGTCAGAATGCTGTCGTCTATGAGAAACCCGCTAAAAATCCAGTTGGCATTGACTTTATAGGTCCCGTTCAGCTGCATCCCATGGAAGCTTCCGGTGATGTCATATCCCTCGTTATTTTCAAACCAATGTGCGGAGAAGGTCCCGTCTCCTTCTGGAAAGTCCATGCGATAGGTTCCTGTAAACGATTCATAGTGATCGCTGGCAAGTGCGATGGTAGTTCCGGTTCCCTGGCGCAGATTGTTTTCCATCTGACCGAAGTACCAGTAGTATCCGGATGGGCTCACATACATCATCGCGTTCGTATTGCCGTCAAGGCTGGTGACATATCTGTCCGCGCCGCTGTTTCTGATCATTTCCGCACAGGCAGCTGTCGTGTTGTCTGCGTCGAGCGCATACATGGAGACAAAGTCCCTGTTTTGATAGAGTCCATACATCTGCCTTAGGATGCTGTCAAGGGCGGTCACCTGTGCTTCCTCTGCCTGCACGATCATGACCGGGGCGCTTACAGGTATGGCTGACAACGCGACTGCCGCGGAAACGGCGGTGATACATAGTACATTTCTTACGTTTTTCAGATTCATTTTTTTTCCTCCATTTTTGTTGATGGTCTCCCGGAGTTTCTCTTGCACCTGCTCTTGTAGCTGATTTTCTCCATGTGCACACAAATTTAATCAACATATGGCTGTGTACACGCATATCTGACATAAAATCTTCTCGCAATATCAGGCTCCAAAGAGATTCTAAGAGCCTATGTTGGTATCTGGAAATATCTGTTCCGTACTGCCATATGCAGACTTGATCGGTTTGCCAGCCGGCTTTTTTTTAAAATGTCTTATGACAGGACATGATATTTCAAAAAGTATTATATCATTCAATTTGTCCTATGACAAGACATTTTTGGAGGGAGAAATAATGGCGAGAATCATTGACACAGAGACAAAAAATATGGTGGGCAAAAAAGTAAAATATTACAGGAAAGCGGCAAAAATGAGTCAGCAGAAATTATCAGATAAATTGGAGGTACTGGCGATCTACATCTGCCGCGGCTCTGTCTCGAGGATTGAAGATCAGACAAGAACGGTGACTGACATAGAGTTGTGGGGATTGTCTCAGATTTTAAAGGTTCCGATTGACGCGTTTTTTGAAGAAGCATGCGATCGGAGTGAGCATGAAAAGGGAAACAGTCATGAATGATCTGTAATGAAATAATATATATTTTTGCAAAAATTAGTGAAATTTTATCAAAAAAATAGTATAATGGACATAAATATATTTGATGTCAGGACTGTCTGACAGGAATCATCAAAATCAAAAAAGGAAAGAAGGAGCGGAAGATGGCAAAACTTACATTTCGAGGCGGCGTACATCCCTATGACGGCAAAGACCTGTCAAAGGATAAGCCGATGAAAACCATTGTGCCTAAGGGTGAGATGGTATATCCACTCAGCCAGCATATCGGCGCACCGGCGGTTCCATTGGTGAAAAAGGGTGACAGGGTACTCGCCGGACAAAAAATAGCGGAGGCGGGCGGATTTGTGTCAGCCCCGATCTATGCGACGGTATCTGGTATGGTGAAGACCATAGAGCCCCGGCGTGTCGTCACGGGAGATATGGTCAACGCTGTTATCATCGACAATGACGGACTCTTTGAGGAAGTCGAATATACGCCACATGATCCCGAAAAACTGAGCAAGAAAGAGATCATAGACCTGATCAGGGAGGCCGGCATCGTTGGTATGGGGGGCGCAGGCTTTCCGACACATGTGAAACTCTCCCCCAGGGAACCGGACAAGATCGAGTATGTGATCGCAAACTGTGCGGAGTGCGAGCCGTATCTGACCTCGGATTACCGCAGGATGCTGGAGGAGCCGCAGAAACTGATCGACGGCTTGAAGATCATCCTCCGCCTGTTTGACAATGCGCAGGGTATTCTGGCAGTGGAGGACAACAAGCAGGACTGCATCGAGCTGCTCACGCGGCTGACAGCGCAGGAGAGCAGGATAACGGTCATGGCACTCAGGACGAAATATCCGCAGGGCGCGGAGCGACAGCTGATCTACGCGACGACGGACAGGGAGATCAACTCCTCGATGCTCCCGGCAGACGCAGGCTGTGTGGTGGACAATGTAGATACGATCGTGGCGGTATATCACGCTGTCGCGGAGGGAAAGCCGCTGATGAACAGGATCGTCACAGTCACAGGGGATGCGGTCAATGATCCGCGCAATTTTTATGTCCGGATCGGTATGAATTACCATGATCTGATCGAGGAGGCAGGCGGCTTCAAGACGGAGCCGGAGAAGGTGGTGTCAGGCGGTCCGATGATGGGATTTGCCCTGTTTGACCTGAATGTGCCCACGACAAAAACGGCGTCCGCGCTCTTGTGCCTGACGAAGGATGAGGTTTCGGCGCTCGCGCCGAGTCCCTGTATCAACTGCGGGCGCTGTGTCGACGCGTGTCCGGGGAGGATCGTTCCGAGGAAGCTTGCCGTCCTGGCAGAGCACGGCGACGAGGAGGCGTTTCTGGCAAACGACGGGATGGAGTGCTGTGAGTGCGGGTGCTGCAGCTTTGTCTGTCCGGCAAAGCGCCAGCTGACGCAGTCCATCAAGTCCATGCGCAAGACATTACTTGGAAAGAAGAAAAAAGGGTAGCGAAAAGGAGAAAAAGTATGTTAAAGGTATCATCAAACCCGCATATACGGTCAAAGGATACGACATCACGCATCATGCAGTATGTGGTGATCGCCCTGCTTCCGGCGACGGTGTTCGGGGTATTTCATTTTGGGCTGTACGCGATGCTGCTGGTGCTGGTCACAGTGGCGACGACAGTCCTGACAGAGTACATATATGACAGGTGCATGAAAAAGAAGGTTTCGATCGGAGATTTCTCTGCGGTCGTCACCGGCCTGCTTCTGGCGCTCAACCTCCCGCCTAAGGCACCGCTGTGGATCGGCGTGATCGGCGGCGTCTTCGCGATCATAGTGGTGAAAATGCTGTTTGGGGGACTGGGACAGAATTTTATGAATCCGGCGCTTGGGGCGAGATGTTTTCTGCTTATCTCATTCACATCCATCATGACGAATTTTGACTGTGATGCGTATACAGGTGCCACACCGCTTGCGGCGATCAAAGCGGGGGAGGAGGCGCCGGCGCTTTTGGATATGGTCATAGGGCGTACTGCGGGTACGATCGGTGAGACCAGTATGATTGCATTGCTGGTCGGCGCGGTGTTTTTACTGGTGATGAAGGTGATCGATCTTCGTGTGCCAGGATCTTATATACTCAGTTTTGTCGTGTTTATCCTGCTGTTTGGCGGGCATGGGCTGGACATGAATTATACCCTGTCGCAGCTTGCGGGCGGCGGACTGATGCTCGGCGCATTTTTCATGGCGACGGACTATGTCACCAGACCGATCACGAAAAACGGACAGTATGTGTTTGGCATCTTTCTGGGTATCATGACAGGCATTTTCAGGATTTTCGGACCATCTGCGGAGGGTGTGTCCTACGCGATCATCATCGGAAATCTGCTGGTGCCTTTGATCGAAAAAGTCACGAAGCCTACGGCTTTCGGAAAAAAGAAGTCAAAGAAGGAGGCGGCATGATATGGATAACGAGAAGAAATCAATGATCAAGGACGCGCTGATCCTCTTTGCGATAACACTCGTGGCGGGGCTGCTGCTGGGATTTGTGCACGATGTCACGAAGGAACCGATCAGACAGCAGAAGGCAAAAGCGAAGGCGGAGGCGTGCAAGAATGTATTTGCAGATGCGGACTCTTTTGAGGCTGTGGTGTCGGAGGATGGTCCTGCGGCGTACTTTGTGGCGGGACAGGATTCCAATGTGGATATTGACGAGGTGATGCGGGCGCTCGACGGCTCCGGTCAGCTGCTGGGATATGTGATCACGGTTACGGATCATGAGGGCTACGGCGGCGACATCCAGTTTTCTATGGGTGTGAGGCTGGACGGGACGCTCAACGGCATATCGCTCCTGAGCATAAAGGAGACGGCTGGTCTGGGCATGAAAGCGGGTGACGTGCTCGTTCCGCAGTTTGCAGACAAAAAGGTGGAAAGTTTCACATACACAAAATCAGGTTCGACAAGCGACAGTGAGATCGACGTGATCAGCGGTGCGACGATCACATCGAATGCAGTCGTCAACGGAGTAAACGGCGGTCTGCTGTTTTTCAGGAGTGAGCTTGCAGGAACCGAAGGAGGTGCTGTCAATGAGTGAGATCAACAGTGAGGCGAGGCAGGGTTCCATGGAAGTGTTCTTCAATGGACTCGTGAAAGAAAATCCTACTTTTGTGCTGGCGCTCGGCATGTGTCCGACGCTCGCAGTGACAACATCAGCCGTCAACGGGCTTGGTATGGGGCTGACGACGACGGCAGTGCTGGTGCTCAGCAACGCCATCATATCCCTGCTGCGTCATATTATCCCAAACCGCGTGCGGATCCCGGCGTTCATCGTGATCGTGGCTTCCTTTGTGACCATGGTGGAGCTGCTGCTCGAGGGATTTATACCGAGTCTGTACGCGGCGCTTGGGCTGTATATTCCGCTGATCGTTGTGAACTGTATCATCCTTGGGCGTGCGGAGTCCTTCGCCTCCAAAAATCCGGTCATCCCGTCCATATTTGACGGTCTGGGAATGGGGCTTGGCTTTACGGTCGCACTCACGGCGATCGGCGCGGTGAGAGAGCTTTTGGGGGCAGGAGAGTTCTTTGGCGTACCGGTGATCAACAAGGTGCTTGGCGGCATCTCTTCCATGATTGGACGCCAGGAGCCGATCGAGTATGTTCCGATCAGTATCTTTGTGCTCGCGCCGGGCGCGTTCTTCGTGCTAGCCGCTCTCACGGCGCTGCAGAACCGCGTCAAGAGAAAGATGCAGGAAAAGGGGCAGAACGCGGACAGGATCCAGTCAGGCTGCAGTTCGGACTGTGCAAGCTGCTCCGACGGCGGCTGCGCGCACCGCTTTGTCGATGTGGACGGGAAGCCGGGTTCCGTGGCGGACGCGAAAAAGGAGTAGGAGAAGAATATATGCGCAGAGGGAAATGCGCAGAAAGGAAAGAAAGATGCTTGACGTAGTAAAGGATTTATTGATATTGATGATCAGCTCTTCGCTTGTGAGCAATGTCGTGCTGAGCCAGTTTCTGGGGCTCTGTCCGTTCCTTGGCGTTTCCAGGAAGGTCGACACGGCGCTCGGCATGGGCGGCGCGGTCATTTTCGTCATCACGATCGCGTCCGGTGTGGCGGCTGTCATCTACAAGGCGGTCTTGGAGCGGTTTGACATCACGTATCTGCAGACGATCGTATTTATATTAGTCATCGCAGCCCTGGTGCAGTTCGTGGAAATGTTTCTGAAAAAGTACGTGACATCGCTCTATCAGGCGCTGGGCGTGTATCTTCCGCTGATCACGACCAACTGTGCGGTGCTCGGTATCGCGCTCACAAATGTGCAGAAGAATTACGGTATCGGTTTCAGCATTGCGAGCGGTCTGTTCACGGCGGTCGGATTCCTGATCGCGATCGTGGTCCTCGCCGGGATCCGTGAAAAGATGGAGTACAATGACATACCGGAATCCTTCAAGGGCATGCCGATCGTGCTGATCACAGCGGGTCTGATGGCGATCGCATTCTGCGGATTCTCAGGATTGTTGTAGAGGGAGGGTGACATATGAACGCAACAGCGATAGTGACTGCCGTCCTGGTCGTGGGCGGAGTCGGTTTATTCTTAGGGATCTTCCTCGGCATCGCCAGTATTGTATTTAAGGTCGAGGTGGATGAGAAGGAGGAGGCCGTCCTGGGCGTGCTTCCCGGAAACAACTGCGGCGGCTGCGGATATCCCGGCTGTTCGGGACTTGCCGCGGCGATCGCAAAGGGCGAGGCGGCGGTGAATGCATGCCCTGTCGGTGGCGAGCCTGTCGGCAAAAAGATTGCGGCGATCATGGGCGTGGAGGCAGGTGAAGCCGTCAGAATGACGGCGTTCGTGAAATGTGCGGGCGACTGCGAGAAGACATCGCAGATCTATGAGTACACAGGTGTGGAGGACTGCGCCATGGTCCGGTATGTGCCGGACGGCGGTGCCAAGTCCTGCGACCATGGCTGTCTGGGGTATGGAAACTGTGTGAAGGCGTGCCCGTTTGATGCGATCCATATTGTCAATGGCATCGCAAAGGTTGACAGGGAGAAGTGCAAGGCGTGCGGCAAATGTGTGGCTGCATGTCCGAAACAGCTGATCGAACTGATACCGTATGACGCAAAGGCAGTGGTGGCGTGCAGTTCCAGGGACAAAGGACCTGTCACCATGAAAGCCTGCCAGACCGGGTGTATCGGCTGCAGTCTCTGTGTGAAGGTGTGTCCTTCGGGCGCAGTGACCGTGACGGATTTCCACGCACACATTGACCAGAGCAAGTGCACCGGCTGCGGCGCGTGCAAGGAAAAGTGCCCGAAGAAGGCGATCGTGTAGGTTTTTAGTACAGCGTTGCGCTGCATGCATTCATCAATACATCGATCATGGCGATTGGTACTGTGTTTCCAGGGAGATGAAGTAATGGGTATTGTTAATCGGCAAAGGAATGATCATATACTGGTGGTCGTTGGGGTTTTGCTTTGTCTGTGTACGGCATGTGCAGAAAATCTTCCATTTACAGATAATGAAATAGAGGAGATGCAGGCAGACATATTGTCTGATCCACAGATGGAAGAGGACGTTCAAAGTACAGATAACGAAATAGAGGAGACACAGGAAGACATATTGCCTGATTCACAGGCGGAAGATGGTGCCCGGAATCATTCATCGATAGAGCGTATGCAGCGTGATTCTTCTGTAAGCCTTGATTTTTATACGGAAGATCAGAGCACGAAAATAGGGGAAGATACCCTTTTGTGGACGAGAAAATGTATCTATCCAGTCGTAAGGATCGAAGAAAATGAAAGTGCTGCCAACAAGATCAATACAGATATACAGGAAAGGGTGGATTCTTTTCATAAGGACTCTTTTGTGCCAGACTGTGCAGATGAGGACTATCATCGTATTTGTGATGCAAGTGATTCTGATGATATTCACTTTTACGGATATTTTGATGAGATGATATTTACTGTTACCCGTGCTGACAGTAAGGTTGTTTCTTTTCTTGTGACGACACAATACTATATCGGCGGTGCGCATGGTATGGATTACTATACTGGACTAAACTACGATACACAGACTGGTGAACTGCTCCGCTTTGACGATCTTGCGGGAAATGCAGGTGCTTTTCGACAGGATACGCTTGCATTTATTCACAACCTTGCTTCCGCAACCGCTTATCAGAGCATTATGTGGGAGAATGATATCGATGAACTGCAAGAGGTTTTATATCAGGATGAAAGATGGTATCTTTCCACATCAGGGCTGGTTCTTTTCAGCAATCCTTATGAACTTGGTGCCTTTTTCGCAGGCAATATTGAGTTTACCATTCCTTATTCTGATCTGGAAGAGATGGGGGTTCATGAACAATATGAGTATACAGGAACGAGGACGATCCTGCTGCAGACGGAGGCGGTTTGTTTTATGGACTTAAACGGGGACGGGCAGGAGGAGGAGATCCAGTTTTATATCGATGCGAAGGGAAGTGCTAATACAGATGTTCATTTTCTGGTTGACGGTACAGACTATGCGGCGGAGCACGAAACGCTGTCCAGACAATTTTCGGATGATGATTACATATTTTGCTGGACAGCATGCTTTTTGTACGATATGGATCCGACAGACACCACGACAGAGATTGCTTTTCAGATGAACTACAGCAGCTGGACGGATGACATTGTCGTCCCATATACATTTCTCTATCGCTATGAAGGGAGCGGTGCCCTGTATTATCTTGGCAGAATAGAGGGTACGATCACCGATCCGACGGCTGTGTACTATATTTCGCCGCAGGACAGCAATGCGAATGAAAAATAAAGAGAGGAATCGGATATGGAGAGGATCCGCTCAATTTATGAGCGAAGGAGCATAAGAAAATACCAGGATCAAAGTGTGCCCCGCGCGTTTATTGAAGAAATCTTAAATGCGGGCAGGATGGCGCCCTCAGCCAAAAACAGACAGCCGTGGAAATATGTCGTCTGCGGCGGCACATATAAAAAGGAGCTGCTCAGGGCGATGCACTCCGGATTAGAGCGGGAAGAACAGGGCAGAACCGATCTGCCCGGATCACGGTACGGCATACCCGATGCGAAAAATACACTGAGGATCATGCAGGAAGCGCCCGTCATCATTGTGATATTGAATACCAATGCGAGATCGCCCTTTCTGCCTGTCGATAACGATGAACGGCTCTCCGAGATATGTGACAGCCTGTCGGTCGGGGCGTCAGTAGAAAATATGCTGTTGGCGGCAGAGGAGTTGGGATTGGGGACATTGTGGATCGCGAATACATGTTTTGCATATCCGGAGCTGGCTGCGTATCTGAATACAGAGGATCAGATTGTCGGAGCGGTTGCGGTGGGATTTGCGGACGAAGAACCACCGCAGCGACCGAGAAAGCGGCTGGACGAGATCGCGGAGTACAGGTGGTAGATCAGTTCAGTCAGCCGCTTATATTGACAAAAACAGTTCAATTTTCGGAGCGGTCGTGTTATACTGTCAGTAACAACTTTCATCATTTGAGACGGTAAAGGACTTCTGATCACACAAAGGGTATCAGTTTTTCCGACACAGTGGATATGATCTGTGAATGCGTAGACGAAAAAGATAGAGGTGGATATAATGGCAATAATACAGGAAAACGATGATCTGGAAATCGAGATTGAAAAGAAAAAAGCTGAGTACGCAGGTGTGGAATATGAAGCAGAGGGTATCGGCGAGGAGAGCGGAGAGGAGGCAGAACAACCCTTTGACGCGGAGAAGATCAGGGTGGATCAGCAAATGCTCTCCATAAAATATATGTTGGAGTTGATGGAACAGAATTTGATCGAGTTAAATCCAGGATATCAAAGACGACGCGTGTGGAAAGACAATAAGAGAAAATCTTTATTGATTGAATCGCTAATGCTCCGCATTCCGATCCCGGCATTTTATTTCTATGAAAATGAGGATGGAAAGTATCAGGTCATTGATGGTCAACAAAGACTTACAACAATAAAGGAATTTGTCAATGGAGAATTCCGCCTTACAGGTCTGGAATATTTGGGAAGTGATTACAATAAAAAGAAATTTGAAGATCTGGATACAAAATATATCCAGAGGATTTACAGGACGCAGATCGCTGTCAATATTCTTGATGCCAGATCACCCAAAAATGTAATATACGATATATTTCGGCGTGTAAATACGGGAGGAATGAATTTAAACCCACAAGAAATGAGAAATGCAATCTGTAAGCAGGAAGTACGTGATTTCCTGGT
Source organism: uncultured Lachnospiraceae bacterium (assembly GCA_910585765.1). Lineage (GTDB taxonomy): Bacteria > Bacillota > Clostridia > Lachnospirales > Lachnospiraceae > COE1. Next base: position 57,551 of record CAJUES010000011.1, read on the forward strand.
AAAAAGCACGTGCAATCATAATTATCTCAGTGCAACCAGGGGAAGAGTATGTGATGACCGAATGGATTCGCAGGAACTTGTTCTGCGGTTTTATGCTTTTTATAAAGCATATGATTATGAGAAGAATATTTTGCACTATGATTATTCCAATATAGCAACAATGCTTGACGACGCTATTGAAAATTTGAATAAAATGAAACCGGAAAACAGAGAGGTCTTGTTTCAGAAGTTTGATCTGGCTATGAGGAGATCTTGGGAAGCATTCGGAAAATATGCTTTTTCAAAGATCTATTGTGATGGAAGTACGGTAAACAGGAATATGGATTATATCAATAAATCATTGTTTTCGTCATTTTCTGTTTTATTGATGGATTCTAAATACGATGATATCGATATTGAAGCACAGCAAAAAAAAATACTGCAGACCTTAGCGAATGCCTTGGAAAATCATCATTATGTAAATTCGATTACTGTTGGAACTGGTGATCGGAGAAATGTATATGCAAATTTTGAATATTCAAGAAAGGTGCTGGAAGAATGCCTGGGATGAGAATAGAAAAGATCCTGTTAAAGAATTTTAAGTGTCATAATCATTTTGAAATGGAACTCAAGCGTCTGAATATATTGACCGGAAGTAATGCGGCAGGGAAATCCAGTCTGGTACAGTCGATATTATTGGCATTCAAGAGTTGGGAAAACTGTGAGAAAAAGCAGGTGAATACAAATAAAGTTTTCGGTGTTAATCTAGGGATTCCAATCAGTATCGTTTCAGAGGATCTGGAAGAAAAAGATATTGAGATCGGGCTGTTTACAGATGGAATTGCGAATCGATTGGTTTTAGGGCTTCCGAAAGACAATGAAGAAATATATTTTAACATTATCAACTATGAGGAGATCGTGGAGAGGAAAACGCATGACTGCAATTTGGATAAATTGCGTCTTTTTTTCTTAAACGCAGAGCGGCAGGGACCTAGAATCGTGTCTGTGATTCAGGATATTGTACCGTTTTCGGTTGGAAATACAGGAGAAAACACGGGATATATACTAAGTGAAATGGACAAATTTCAAAAATTGAGCGGACATTTTAAACTTCCGAAGGATCTGAGAATAGCGGCAATTGATCGATTTTCTGCAAATTGTGAAGAATGGCTGAATTTTGTCATACCGCAAACAAAATTACAGTACAGTGTGGATATTGAAAGAAATATCACTACATTAAAGATGCAGAATCAAGGAGAATTTCATCTGCCAGTTGCGACAGGATTTGGTATTACATACGTATTGCCGATAATTGTGCAGGCATTGGCAGCAAGTGTTATAACAAATTCAATATTGATAATCGAAAACCCAGAGGCTCATTTGCACCCATTGAGTCAGTCGCGGCTAGGAAAGTTTTTGGCGCTTGTTGCGGCAAACGGAGTACAAATCATATTGGAAACACATAGCGAGCATATTGTAGACGGATGCCGGATTCAGGCTGCCAGAGAAACAATGTGTTCGGATGCACAAGTTCTATTTTTTGAAAAGAAAGAAAATACCAGTATGTGTAATCGCATTGAAATAATGGACAATGGAGAACTTGAAGGATGGCCAGAAGGTTTTTTTGATCAAAAAAGACAGGATTTGAGAGAATTACTGGAGATAAGAAGATGTGGAAGTTAGATTTCTATATATTGCCCTCAAAATGTTACAGCAATATCACGGAAGATTAAAAGTAAACGATTACAACGATTATGAGAATAGGGTGAGAGATTGTTTTCCACATCTTGTTTTTCATGAAGAGGCATTTAAGTTTGTTGATGAGCTTGGCAAGTGCAGTGATGTGATCGAAGAATTGACAAGGCATTTGATAATATTGAATGATGTCGGGAAGAAACTGTATGATTATCACAACAAAAATGAGCGGGAAGTGCTGCTGGAACTGAGTTCGGGTTATGATCTGGTTTGTTCCGGAAAAGGATCAAATGAGGAAAAAAGGTTTAACAAAGAGATAAACTATAAGGATCAAAGATATCAGCTGACTTGTAATCCTCATACAAAACTCTATAAAAAGAGAACAGACAAGAGAATTTATTTTTGTTGGGGACGTGACGAGATAGAGGGACACAATATTATTATAGTGCGGATCGGTGGACATTGGCAGGAATGAATACAAGGAGAGTAGTTTGTTCTAAAATTATGTAGTAGAGGTAATGACAGACCAGAAAGAGGTGCGCGGAATGATACAGTATTATGATATCGGATTAAATCTGTTCTGCAGGCAGTTTCCTGATCCGGAGAAGATCGTTCGGGATGCCATGGATCAAGGGGTGTGCTGCATTCTGACAGGAACAGATCCCAAGGAGAACGAGAAGATCGACAAGTTCGTGAGGACGCATGACGCATACGGTACAGCGGGGATCCACCCGCACAATGCGGACAGGGCGATGCAGGAAGATTTTGCAAGGATTGAAAGAATCGTTTCCGAGAACGAAAAAATTGTTGCGGTCGGTGAGTGTGGTCTGGATTATGACAGGATGTTCTCGACAAAGGAGAACCAGATCAGATGTCTCGAGAAACATATCGTTCTCGCTGAAAAGCTGGGCAAGCCTTTGTTTTTGCATGAGCGCAGTGCCGCGGAGGATTTTGTCAAAAGGTTCAAGAAACACCAGGATATCTGCCAAAAATCTGTAGTTCACTGCTTTACCGGGGACAGAAGAGCGCTGGACCAGTATCTCTCCATGGGATTTTTCATCGGCATCACAGGCTGGATCTGTGACGACCGGCGCGCGAAGGAGCTGCGCGAGGCGGTGCATATGATCCCGCTGGACCGCATACTGATCGAGACGGATGCACCGTATCTGACGCCGCGGAATGTGCCGGGACTCGACAGGACAAACACGCCGCAGAATATCGTGTATGTCGCGCGCGAGCTCGCAAATTACATGAAAGTTTCCGAGGAGACTTTGGCAGAACATGCAAGGAACAATACGGAGCGCATCTTCCATATCGGATGAGATAGGATCCGTGTATGTTTGTGGATGATTTTATGTACGAGATAAAGACTTTACGACGAGGAGATGACTTCGTAATCCTTCGTGACAAACAGTGCATCGACATTTTCAAGGCTGCGGACATATTCCAGACCTTTTTCCAGGCCGAGGAGATAGCAGTAGGTGCTGAGCGCATCTCCCTCCATGGAGGACTCGGAGAGGATCGTGACGCCGAGAAGGTCATTTTGGACAGGATAACCTGTTGTCGCATCAAAGATGTGATGATAGATCGTCCTGTCTTTTTCAGTTTCGTCATTCATAAAATAGCGCTCATAACAGCCGGAAGAGACGACAGAAGTGTCACGTTCCTGGATCGTGGTGATGATCTCGTTTGCGGCGCCAAAGGGTTTCTGTATACCGACGTTGAAGGGTGAGCCGTCAGGTTTGCTGCCCATGAGCAGCACATTGCCGCCCAGACTGATGATGCCGTCCTCTATGCCTTCCGACAACAGATATGCCCTCAGGCAGTCCGCGATGTAGCCCTTGGCGATAAAACCGAGGTCGATGGCGCTCTGCGTGTCCGTTAGAGTGACAAAATAGCTGTCGTCCTCGGAGAGCACATCCTGATATCCGATCGCAGTCCCGTCTGCGTCTGTGATGATGACATTCCTGTAATCGACATGTTCTAAAAGCGCTGAGAGCGTCTGCTCGGAGGGGATATAATAGTCGTGGTCCGCAAGCGCGTCTGCCTGTTTCATCTGCCCGGCGATGTCCCATTCCTCCGCGACCGGGCGGAGCGTGAGATCGAGCACGCCCTGGCTCAGATCGCAGTAATACAGCGCGGACTGGATCAGCGATGCCGTCTCGTAGGAGACTGCCGTTCCCTCTTTGCCGGCATGGTTGACAGCCCACACCTCGGAGCCCTCGAGCGTGGCGCTGAAAAGGGATTCGTACCGCTCGCAGAGGGCGAGGCATTCGTCGAGCACGTCTGCTTTTCCGGCGTCGTAGATCGTGACGGTCACGACTGTATCGAAAGCAAAGCCTGTCCGGGAGACAGGGGTCTGGGAACTTTTTCCGGAACAGCCGGATAATGCAGTGGTCAGCAGAAGGATCAGGCAGTATCGTTTTTTCATAAAAATGTGTACCTCGGTGTTTTATTTGAAAGATTCAAGTACTATCATTACTGTTTTCATTTTACTATTTTACTACGCTTACACAGATTTTACTACAAAACCATCCGCATTTCTACATTGAAATTTATTAGTATATTATAAAATTTGTGAAAGAATCAGAAAATAATTGAAATTGTTTTAGAAATGCTATATAATATAGCTTGTAAATTTGTTATGTAAAGCTGTGCAGGGCACATCATAACATTCCTGAATCTGCCATTATAGAATTTGGGACAGAAACGGAGGATTTATCATATGAAACAGCACGATGATTATTATGAGGAGGAGCATGGTTCCGGCTCCAAGATAACCTATGTGTATATGGCGCTGATCATGTCGACGGTCATTCTGGGGGTGACGGCGCTGGTATTCTGGGCAAACCAGTCGAAGTCCAAGTCGGATGGCAGCGGCTATGCCGCGGCGGTAGCCCAGAAAGAGGCAAAGGAGGCAGAGGCGACCCAGAGGCAGGAGGCGAACGCGTCGAATCGTGTGATCGAGGAGAGCAAGTTGACGGCGAACGATCTGGACATCTGGACACTTCCTGACACCGGACGCGAAAAGAACAATTCCACCTCGGGCAAAAATAATGGAACGGTGACGAACCAGACCACAGGCGAGACGGTGATAGACGGCTCGTCGAACAGTTCGGACAAATCCACGACAGCCGATGAACTGACAAACGGAAAGACCTCTGTTTATGACATGACGACCAAGGAAGATGTCAACGGGGATAAGAAGAGCGAGAGCGACAAAGACAAGACGGACAAGGAAAAGGATGCGGACGAGGATGATGAGGAGGAAGACGAGGACGAGGATAAAGAGACGCGCATCCAGGTGAGGCATGCGGACGGCACCAAGGAGTGGGTGGATATCAATGAGGATATTCCTCGAAATAAGTATGATTTTTCAAAGCTTACTTACCAGAAACCGTTCATGAACTATTATGAGGACGGCAAGCCTGTATCGAAATGCGGCGTTGACATCTCGGCGAACCAGGGGGATGTCGATTTTGGCAAGTTAAAGAGCGCGGGCTGTGACTTTGTGATGCTCAAGGCTGGCGCCAGAGGGTACAGCAGCGGCAATATCGTCTCTGACGCGAATTTCCAGGACAATCTCAAGGCGGCAAAAAAGGCGGGACTTGACATTGGTGTCTACTTCTGTTCACAGGCAGTCAGCAAGTCTGAGGCGCGGGAGGAAGCGGACGAACTGCTCGACGCGATATCGGGCTACAGCGTGAAATATCCGGTGGCGTTTGTCATGGAGAACGTGGATGAGGATATGGCGCGGATCGAAGCGCTCGACATGGCAGACCGGACACAGGTGGCAAAAGCCTTTATGGACAGGGTGGAGGATGCGGGCTATCATCCTATGATCTACGGTGACAAAGAGTGGCTTCTGACCATGGTGGACATGGAGGAGCTGCAGGATTATGATGTGTGGTTTGCGCAGGACAGCGATGAGCCGGAATATCCGTACGCGTTTGGCATGTGGCAGTATGATTCCGACGCGAGCATCAAAGGGATCACAGGGGATGCCGCGTTGATCATGAGCTTCAAGGATTATGCAAAATAAAAGAGCACAGGGCGTGCTCTTTTTCTATTCGATCATGCCGTAATTCATGATCTTGTCCGATATTTTGAGGTGGGAGTAGATGTCCGCGTACAGCGACGGGGATAGCCCGTCGATATAATTGGGTGTGTAGTTTTTCTGCACACCTCTTTTTTTCAGGACGTCGATTGCCTTGTTGTAGGCGATGGCGGCGTCGATCTCGCTGTGATAATGCCCGATCACGTAGTAACCGGGAACGTTGATGCGTGCCCGGTATCTCTTTTTTCCTTTGTAAAAGACCTCGGAGACGCCCTGGTAGCGGTTTATGATCGCAAGGTTTTCATGCCGGAAATCAGTGTCGTCGTCATTGAGAAAGAGATAATCTTTTCCGGCGACGGCAAAACTCCGGATGCCATAGCGGTTCAGGATATTTACCTGCATACCGTAATCGGCGACAAACAAATGCCCGCTGCGCTTCATGATCTTGCGCTTGGCGTAATAAAACAGGTCGTCAATGTCGAATTTGAGAACATCTACAGGTGACAGATAGTAGTAGAAGAACTTGGGGCGCGCATAGATCGGTGTGCCAAAATAGATGCCGTTGTCGAGGAAATTGATGAGGATCACCCATTTCTCGAAGGGAAGCGGTGAGGTGTCCCGGTACTGGCTGATCGTCAGCCTGTCCCTGTTCAGGAGCCTGTCAGCCTCGGTGTATGCGGCGTTCGCGGCAGCCATGGTGTCAAAGCTGCCCAGACTGATATGTTTTTTCCGGTAGGTGATGGAGGCACGGTAGTACACCGTGCCATCTTTTTTTTGTGCGGTAAATACGCCTTTCATTGTCAAAAACCCCTTAAACTGCATCAGAACAGTCCATAAATGTTTCATCCGGTGGAATGGAAAGATCTCCATACCACAATAAAGATATTGTATGTGCATACCGGCTGTTTGTCAAGGTTCACCCATCCAACGATCAAAATTTTTCTCGAAACGCTCTGCCCATTTGTCCATACGCTCCTCAAAGGCATCCGCCCATTCGTTCGCCATGTCGTCGAGCTGTTCCTCCAGGCGGATGATCTCTTCGGAGTCATTATCCGCAAACATATTTCCGGAAAAGGCATTGATGAAGTCCCGGCTCATGTGGATCTTCCACTGCCCGTTCTCCCGATAGGCTGAGGCGGTGACAGGAGTCGTGACAATATCGCTGTCGTCCAGTTCCTCTATGAGGGAGATCAGTATGTCCTTAGCATTGACAGTATCGCGGATCATCTGTGTGATGCCGGTTCCCGGATCAGACAGCATCGCTTCGATCAGCTGGATCTCGTAGCGCTCCATGACTTTTTGCATATTGATGTTGGTGATCATCAGATCGATCTCTGCCGTGTTACTGCTGCTGTCTTCACGCACTTCTGTGATCTCCCAGGTCAGCCGTTCCGTCATTTTTTGATCCAGCCTGTATGCGGTTTTGTATCTGCTGCTGTTTTTGGATTGGGGCTGCAGAAGTTCATTGAAGGCGCGGTACTCGCTCTCGATCGGGATGCCGATCCAGTTGTGATAAGTCTGCACGAAATTGTCCGTGCAGTTGTTGAGTGTCGTCATGTCCAGTGTCCGGATGCTCTCTAAGGTGTACTCCACAGCCTCCTGCGGCGTATCCGGGGATAAAGTTGTCTCTGCACTGCCGCACCCGCATAGGATCAGTGCGGCGCTCACTAAAAATGCGATGGCTCTGCTTTTTACCGTTCTCATAATATCGTCTCCTTCCGGTGATAAAATATAATAGCTGTTACGTACTTATTATATTTTGCCAAAAGGAGCATGACAACTCTCCCGGCACGAATCGGCGCCTGGACGACAAAAAAAGGCGGTGCGGGACAGCGGTCATAACGGAAAGAGGGCAGAGAAGGAAAACCACCCATCCTCGCATTTCAGACTGCTGGTTCCACCGTATTTTCTGACGACAAGGTCCACGTTGGACAGTCCGATGCCGTGGTGTGCGGGATCCTTCTTGCTGGTGGAGATCGTGCTGCCCCTGATCGGGACAGGCTGGATCACCGGGTTGCGGACAGCGAGGACAAGCTGGCTGTCTTCCAGGATCATCTTGAACTGGATCACCGTGCTGACAGCCGGATCTTTGCCGGCCGATTCTTCGCAAGCCTCGATCGCATTGTCAAGCAGATTGGTCAGCAGCGTGACCAGATCCTCCTCGAGCATCGTCAGCCCGGACAGGTCATTGATGACAAAGGTCATCGCAAGTCCCAGACTGCGGGCGGTCTGGTATTTCTGGTTCAGAATGATATTTACGACAGCGTGGTTGGTGTTGATATCGCCAAACTGTGTTCGCATACTGCCTGTCATGCGGGCGATATATGCGGAAGCCTCTGTGATCTGTCCGCAGTCGATCAGTCCCTGTATGCAGTTTAGCTGGTTCTTGTAATCGTGCAGGAAATGTCTCTGCTGGTCGTAATGCCGCTGCATCGTGTGAAACATATCGATCTGGCTCCGCGCGCGCTCCGCACCGAGCTGCAGCCTGTGCAGTGCCGCCTCCTTTTCCAGCATGCGCATCGTGAAATAGAAGAGAACGATGCCCAGCGCGGCAAAACTTGAGACCGTGGCAAGGGTAGCGAATTTATTTGCGGCTGTCTCCTCCGGCGAGAGCATATTGAATGCGACGAGGATGATCAGATACAGGAGCGGGAGAAGGCGGAGCCTGGTTCCGTGATAGTCGTTCAGGCTGCGAAGGCGGTTCTTATAGCGATAGTGAAAGAGCATCATCAAAAGTAAGATGACGGTTTCGGTCAGGTTCTCGACGGACTGCCAGAGCGGTTCGTCGACCGCCCTGAAATCCACAAAGAAGTAAAATGCAGTTATGACTGCGGTCGATATGCTCCAGTAGATGACACAGTACAAAACGGATAAGATCAGATTCCTCGTGAGCGGCATCTGAAAATAAATCTGCGCGATCACCGCGGTGACAAGGATCAGTCGGACAGGCTGCAGGATATAAGGCGGGATCGGGGTGAGGGCGATAAACATGCTGCCCGCGGTGAAAGCAGGGATCGCCGTGTATGTGAGCCAGTGGTACTTTCCCCAGCTCCTGCACGGCACGATCGTCTCAAAGAACAACTGACAGCTGGCTGCCGACATGAGGGACAGGATCAGGCATCGCAATATAGTTTCCATAAAAGTCCTCCAGGCTATTTCGCAAAGTGTCTATAAAATGCCCTTGTAAGCGACAAATTGCTCCTTGACAGTCTGATACCGCAGACGCGGGATGGGCAGTTCCGCGCCGGTGTCGAGAAACGCCGTATAGTTTCCAAGTCTGCGGATATGCTTCATGTTGACAAGATAGCTTTTGTGGATCCGCAGGAATCCGTGATCGGAAAGTTTCTGTTCGATCGAGTCCAGTTTCTCATAGATCTGATACGTCGCGGCGCCCGATCGGGAAGCAGTGGGACTGGCAGCGCCCGACTGCATATAATAGAAAAAAGACTTGTGTTTCCGGCTTTCGATGTAGAGGATATTGTCCGTGTAGAGCGTTGCCTCCCCGTCCATGAAGGGAAACGTGACCTGCGCCAGTCGCATTTTCTGCAGGATCGCGTCCATGCACTCGGGGATCGCGCTGTCCAGTGTGTCTTTCATGATGTACCGCACCGCGTTGAACTTGTAGCCCTCCAGCGCATAGTCGATAAAGGCGGTCACGAACACGAGCTGTGTGTCACTGTGGTAGGCACGGATCCGGGCTGCTGTCTGGATCCCGTCGAGCGCCTGCATGCTGATGTCCATGAAGACAACATCGTATTTGACCGTGTTTTCATGCCGGGCTAAGAATGCTTCTCCTGACGGATAGAGATGGATCGCGTAGTCCAGATCGTGTTTTTCAAAATACTGTTTTACAAGGGAGGATATCTTTTCCCTGTAAAATGGTTCGTCGTCGCAGACGGCAGTCTGAATCATATGTGTCCCCTCCGGTTTCTTTTATGCAAGTATTGTGCGAGTATTATGCGAGTATTATGAGAGTATTATGCAATCACCATGCGGTCATCATGTGAGTATTATGCGATCGCCATGCGGTCATAATGGATTATAGCACATGATCGATCAAAGCCGCAATCGGACGATATCACATAAATTCTTAATTTAGAAAGTTTTAAGTATTTTTTGCAGGACAAGCGAATAGACTAAAATGTGAAGACTTGTGTTATTTGAATGGCAGGGAAATGGACTGGTGCGCTGTCAGGCGTACTGCCATTTCTGATCAGAAAGGAAAGAATAACAGATTATGTATTCGAAAAGCAATATCCTTTTATTCATCGCATACACTGTCTGTACGGGTCTGCTGATCTTCTCAAAACAGTATGAAGTGCAGGCGGGGAGTGTCGACAGCCGGGAGACCGTGTCTGTGGAGACGGAGTGTGTGGAGCTTGCGAGGCTGGAATCCGTGGAGCGCATCATCTCTTATGAGACGATGGAGCAGCGTTTCTGCATCGACGTCTCAGAGAAGGATCTGGAGACGCTCATGAGGATCGTGGAGGCCGAGGCGGGCGGCGAGGATAGAAAAGGAAAGCTTCTGGTGGCAAATGTTGTGATCAACCGTGTCAGGAACAAGAGATTTCCGAATAATGTGACTGACGTAGTGTATCAGAAGGCAAAGAACGTGACACAGTTTTCGCCGGTATCAAACGGATTTATCAATCAGGTGAAGATATCGGAGGAGACGAGAGATGTGGTATACAGTGCCCTGAAAGGGGAGGACGTGTCAAACGGCGCGCTGTTTTTTATGGCGAGGAAATTGGCTTCGCCCGAAAATGCGGAGTGGTTTGACAGCAACCTCACATTTCTTTTTTCTTATGGGGGACATGACTTTTATACGAGGTAATTCCAATTTCTGGCTGGGTAGCACAATGGGTTGACATAGGGTTTGCAGCTATGCGATAATAGGGAAAACTATTGTGCAGGTGATTGAAATATGTTCATATTCCCATGGTGTGCTTTGAGTGACAAACTGAATATTGAGCCGGAAGTTGAACAGGAGGGATATTCTGATATGCTCAGAAAGGATCACATGAGATATCTGAATGCCCCCTTTTGCATCAATGTAATGTCCGGCGGCCAGTACGGAAAAAAACGGAATATCCGTTTCGGCGGAATCGGCGGAGAAAAGCGGTTTGTGACAGGGCGGGACACGAGCGGGGACAGCATCGATGGGAACATGATATTTCCGGATGAGTGGGGCATCAAAATGCATCAACATGATTATTATGAATTCATGTATGTGCTGGAGGGCTCGGTGGAGCAGCAGATTGAGAACAATACTTATCTGTACAAAAAGGGAGAAGGATGTTTCATCAACCGCAATACGAAACATTGTGAGATTGCCGGGAACGATTTCTTTGTCGTGTATCTGTGTCTCTCGAAGGAATATGTCGGGAAAATATTGGGAAATGTCAGAAAGGCGTCAGGAACCATATACAGGTTCCTGACAGCGAATCTGACAGAGACGTCTACATATAAGAAAGATTATCTGCATGTATCTGCGGAGGCGGAAGCGGGGGTTCAGAATATTTTTGAACTCCTGGAACAGATGGTAAAAGAACTGATGGAGAAATCGCCAGGGTATCTGCACATTTTTCACGGGCTTGTGGAGCGCCTGTTTTTTGAGCTGCAGGATCAGGAATACCACCGCATCTTGTATATCACGCTGGCGTCCACGGTTGAAGAACAGTTGTTTGAACAGATCAAGAGCCTTGTGGAAGAAAATCCGGGAAAGTACGGACGACAGGGATTGTCCAGCGAACTGAATTACAGCGGAGACTACCTGAACAGAATCGTCAAAAAGTTTACAGGTTATCCTATTGGCAGGTACTGTCAGAAAATATTGCTCCACAAGGCAAAGAGACTTCTGACCGAAACGGATATGAGTGTGGCGGATGTGATCGAATGTGTGGGATTTAAGAACCATACGCATTTCTATGGAATGTTCAAGGACGAGTTCGGCATTCTTCCGGGTGAGTACAAGAGAGTGCACGGACATAGAGCCTGAATACAGTTTTGGGGCTGTCCTATATCGTACAGCGCAGCCGGCAGTGGGTTATCCACTGCCGGCTGCGCTGTATTTTTGTGTGCGATGCTGCTATGCGGTTCATGGCGAGTGAATGAAATGTCTGAATGCGTCACTCAAATGCTGAAGTTGTCGTGTCTGAGACATTAAATTTAGTCGTATTTCATGTAAAAATAGAAGCATAAGAAAATAAAAGACAGGAGGAAGCTTATGAAACTTGTAGGAAAAAATGCGATCATGTCGCAGGTTGTCGACGGGGAAGTCACAGGCAGAGAAATGTTTGGGCATGCCATTGCAGGATTCGGACAGAATCTCATCTTTGGTCTGTGGAGCAGCTATATGCTGGTATTTTATACCGATATTTTCGGTATATCGGCTGGGGCAGCCAGTATCATCATGCTGCTGACCAGAGTGTGGGACGGTGTGAATGACCCGATGATGGGGACCATTGCAGACCACACGAGAACAAAGTGGGGACGTTACAGACCGTGGCTTTTGTTCATGGCACCGGTCATTGTAGTCTTTCTGGTCCTGAATTTCAGCACACCGGATCTGTCTCCGGCGTTAAAGGTCGCCTACGCGGGTGTGACGTATGTGATGATGAGCATGGCGTTTACGGCAGTTGATGTGCCGTATTGGACGATGCCGGCGGCGATGTCTTCCGATGTGCCGAAACGCTCCAGGATCATCAGCCTTTCCCGCATGACCACCACGCTGGCGTCCACCGTGCTTGGCGTGATGGCGATTCCGCTGATCTCGGTGCTGGGACAGGGGGATAAGGCGAAGGGGTATATGCTGACCGCGCTGACGGTAGGGATTCTGGGGGCAGTTTTTTACATCATTGGGTTTGCAAATATCCGGGAACACGTCCAGCCGGTGCCCAACCAGAAGATCACGCTTCGAAGTTCGGTGAAGGCGATCGTGCAGAATAAGCCCTTGCTGCTGCTGTTGAGCTGTGGACTGATCGGCAATATCGCAACGATGCTGAAACAGGGAATGGTGATCTACTATGTCAAAGACTGCATCGGTTCCGAGAGCCTGATTCCGATCTTTAGCCTGCTGTTTCTGCCGGGAATGGTGGTCGGCTTGATGATAGCGCCGGCATTCGCCAAAAGGTTTGATTCTAAGTCCGTGTTTATAGGCGCAAAAGTATTTGGGATCACGGTAGATGTCATATTTTTCTTTGTCGGGTTCGGGAATGTCCCGCTGGCAATGGTGTTATACGCACTTACAAGCGTTCCGCTTGGAATGTCTACAGTCGTGTCATCCACGATGCTGACAAATACCATCGAGTATGCGGAGTGGAAATTCGGGAGCCGGCAGGAAGGGCTGATCAGCTCCACGCAGACATTGTCAGCCAAGATTGGCATGGCACTGAGCGCCGGTGTGATCGGAATCGTGCTGGAAACGGCAAATTATGTTCCCAATCAGGTGACAAGCGAGACACAGAACATGATCCATGGAGCTTTCACACTGTTTGCGGCTGTGCTCGGCGTCGTTTCTGTAGTGCCGATGCTGTTCAACAGATTTACAGACAAAGAACATAAAAAGATCGTCATGGAACTGGAGGAGCGCAGAAGACAGGCGGAGACATAGAAGGAGATAACGATGAGAAGGAAACAGAATTTCGACAGGGACTGGATGTATTTTGTGGGCGAAGTGGGACCGATCCCAAAGACATATGCAAAGAGCGGTGTGCTTGCAGGGATCACAAATGTGGTGGACGGAGAGCGGTTTGAACCTTTTGCGGGAGCGGGAAACATGTTGAGAGCCCTGCGTGACATCCTGCCGGTAGGGGAGGAAGTCAAGGACGATATAGACGCGGGCAGCATGCTGATGGGGAAGCTTCCGGAGACAGCCAAGTCGATCAAAAACTGGAAGAGCGTGCATCTCCCGCACGATTTCCGGGTGGAGATCGGCGTCACGGACGATGCAGCGGACTGGTCGCAGGGATATATTCCGAACGGCATCGCGTACTACCGCAAGACCTTTCGGGTTCCCAGAGATGTTTTGGGAAAGCGGGTCGTGCTGGAATTTGATGGTGTGATGCGCAACGCATCCTTCTGGTACAATGGATGCTTTATCGGGGATCACTATTCAGGCTACACGGGGTTTCAGTTTGATGTGACGGAACTCACAAAATACGGCGCCCAGGAAGGTGACAACGTTATTTTAGTCCGCTGCGATACGACAAACGGAAATGAGGGCTGGTGGTATGAGGGCGGCGGCATCTACCGCCACACATGGCTCACGGTCTACGAAAACATCCACGTAGACCGCTGGGGAGTGTTTGTAAAACCGATCGTGACAGGAAAGGACGCGGTTCTGGAGGTTGAGATCACGGTCTGCAACGAGACATCTGCGGGGACAGCATACAGTACATGCACGACCATTACGGATCCTGACGGGCAGGAGATCGGAGAGAAAAGGACAGCGGGGCTGCTGTCCGCATACGGAAAAAACGTTCAAAAGTGCCGGCTTAATGTGACGGATGCCCAGCTCTGGGACTGTGGGAATCCATGCCTTTATACAGCGACCGCGGAAGTGTTTGTGGAAGAAAGGCTGGTGGACTGCTACAGGACAACTTTTGGGATCCGCAGCATCGAATATACCTCTGAGGGACTGGTGCTGAACGGTGTGAAGACACCATTGTACGGGACCTGTTTCCATCAGGATTTTGCCGGGGTGGGCGCGGCGATACCGGATGCGCTCCAGGATTACAAGATCCAGAGGATCCGGGAGATCGGATTCAACGCGTTTCGCTCCTCGCACAATCCGGCGACGCTGGAGCTGCTGGACGCCTGCGACCGGATTGGGATCCTGGTGATGAATGAAAACAGGATCATAGAGACAAGCAGACATCGAATGGAAGATCTGGAGGAACTGATCAAGAGCTCCAGAAACCACCCCTGTGTGTTTGCGTGGAGTATGGCCAATGAGGAGATCTTTGCAGGAAGCTATCAGGCGCTGAGGATTTTGGACAAAATGCTTCCTTTTGCCAGGAATCTCGATGACAGCCGGCTGTTCTTGTCGGCGGAGGCATTTTTGTCCGGGGAGATGGCAGCAAAATATGGTATGGAGATTTATGACGTGTTTGGCATGAACTATGCGGAGTCGTCCCTGAATAATAACCAGATTCACAATCTGTCAGTGAAATACCCCGAGATGAAGTTTCTGAGCACAGAGAGCGCTTCCTGGTATACGACCAGGGGCATTTATGAGGATAATAAGGAGCGGGGGCACTGCTCCAGCTATGGGACCCGGTATGTCATGATGGGCGGGGAGGGCGGACCGCATGCAGGCGGAACCGCGCGCCCGTGGCAGACATGGAGATTTTATCAGGAACACCCGGAAACAGGAGGATTTTTTATCTGGACAGGATTTGATTACAGAGGGGAAACGACACCGCTGAAAGAATATCAAGTCAGTTCTAACTTTGGGATCATGGACACATGCGGTTTTCCAAAGGATGACTGCTATTATTATGAGGCGCGCATGAAAGATACCCCGCTGATCCATATCATGCCTCACTGGACATGGAAGGAGGAGGGAGCGAAGAAGACAGTGCGTCTGTATACGAACTGTGAGGAGGCAGAGCTGATCCTGAACGGGACATCATTGGGCAGAAAGCCGTTGGAAAACGATTGGATCGAGTATGAAGTGCCATATCAGGCAGGCGAATTGGCAGCAGTCGGTTACTGGGGAGGAGAGCGGGCGGCGACCGATGTCCGGAGGACAGCGGGGAAGGCAGCGGCGATCTGTATGAAAGCAAACCGACAGATGATCCAGGCGGACGGAGCGGATGTCGCGTGTGTGAAGGTATCTATTGTAGATGATGACGGAACCATCGTGCCGGATGCGGACAATGCTGTCACCTTTGACGTCACAGGAGCGGGGGCACTGCTGGGACTTGGAAACGGCGATCCGGGCTGCAGGGAAAACGACAAAGCTTCCAGCAGGCATGCCTTCTCCGGGCTGCTCCTGGCGCTGATCCAGTCTGACGGGGAGTGCGGTGAGATCATCGTGCGTGCGACCTCGCCGGGATTAAAGGCGTGTGAGCTCACTATCAATACGCGAAAATAAATGATTGTCGAGTAGGGGCATGTTCTTTGCTCCTGCTCGACGCGCGCCCTGTGCACCGCTTTGCGGCTAAGGGCATTGTCATCACGCAGAAGCCGATGTTACTGTTCACTCGTCAATAAAAGTAGTGAAAAGCGTGCGCCAAAATGCTTGC
>CAJUES010000012.1 GCA_910585765.1 uncultured Lachnospiraceae bacterium
TCAGCGCAAGGCGGAGGAAGGAGGCAATGCGGTGGCATTGTTGACTGACGACAACATAAGGACTGTACCAGTCCTTTGCGATGGCGTAAATAGCGAGTGCTAAGTGTATGAGGGATTAGGAAATGCTGTACTAGTTGGGCATTACATATCACTCGATCATTAATAGGGATAATTCATGCTGATGTAGCAGTCGGCACGGCACCTGATGTAGGGCAGACGCAAACGCTGCATCAGGTGCTTTTTATGCACAGCCCCGTGCAGAGGAAATATGCCGCTGTGCGGGGCGCGCAGCGAGCAGGGAATAGCTCTGCTCGATAGCACACGGTCACCCGGAGGAAGAATGTCAGCAGAGGCTGACGGGTGCCCGGCGCACGAGCAGTGGGGGAAGGGCATCTCCTCTGCTCGATAACACACGGGCACAGGCAGGGAGGAGAGATAGGAATGGTTCATAAAAGAAGGCTGGTTCGGAGACGGCTGGGCGCTGTTGCCGTGGCGGCAGTGATGATGGCGGCCGGGATCGTGCCAGGAGGAGGGAGTAGTATGGTTGAGGCGGCGCAGGAGGAAGGATATGCGGATGTCAGCGGATATGAGCACCTGGATGAGCTGTACGGGGATTATTTTCGGTTCGGGGCGGCGTGCGAGGCGATCAGCCATTGGCGTGATCCCAATAAAGAGATCGGAAATCCTTCGAAGGAGGAACTGATCAGCACTGTTTTTAACAGTATCACCTGCGGCAATGAGATGAAGCCGGCGTACAATTTTGATCCGGAGTCAGAATCGCTCGTCTCGTTCAACGCGGCGGCGAAGGAGATGCTCGACTGGGCGGTGGCGCACGATATGGGTGTGCGCGGGCATACGCTGCTCTGGCACAGCCAGGTCAACCCGGCGATCTTTGCGAAGGATTTCGAGGCATACGAGGACGGAAAGCTGACAAGATCGGATTCTGCAAAGCTGGATGAAGAATGTCTGGTGGATCGTGAGACGCTGCTTGCGCGGCTCAGGACGTACATATACGGTGTGATGGAGTACACCTATCAAAATGGATATGCCAGAAATATCTATGCGTGGGATGTGGTGAACGAGGCGGCGGACGAGAGCAATGAGGACGGTCTGCGCAGGAGCTACTGGTACAAGATCATCGGGCCGGACTACCTCTACTACGCTTTTCTGTATGCGAGGGAGGCGGAGACGATCTACGCGAAGCAGTATGCTGCAGATTACGGGCTGGACGCGGAGACGGACGACTTGTCAGAGATCATGCCGAAGCTTTTTTACAATGACTACAACGAATGGTTTGAGGACAGAAGCGACAAGATCGTGAAATTCCTGACACAGGACAAGTGGAACGAGAACCACGCGAAGGTGCAGAGCGACGTCATTGCGCCTGACGGGGACGGCACGATCTACGGGGACGGGCTGATCGACGGCATTGGCATGCAGGGGCATCTGAGCGACACCCAGGATATCGACCAGTACATGCGTGCGCTGCAGAAATACAGCGCGGCGGTGGACATGGTCCACATCACGGAGCTCGATGTGGGATGCAGCAGGACGGACGAGACGGCGTGGTATTACCAGGCGGAATTTTACTATGAATTTTTTGCGCGGCTGATCGAGGAGGTCGAGAGCGGGGCGAAGCTCACGTCCGTGACGGTCTGGGGACTGACGGACGACGCGTCGTGGCGCGTGGACGCCAACCCGCTCCTGTTCCATGGGAGTCTGGAGAGAAAGCCGGCGTTCGACGCGGTGGTGATGGCGGCGAAGGGAGAGGCGTTTGACATGACAGCTGCGGACACGCTGCCGGAGGCGGGCGATCTGCTGATCGACTTTGAACCGTATGTGGAGGCGGGCAAAGCAAAGAATATCGTGCTCAGGGAGGCAGGTATCCTCGGCCGCGGAACGGGACATCAGGCTGTGCTTGAGATCGAGCAGAAGGTGAACCACACGGAAGGCGCGCCGATCGGCTTTGCACTTAAGGTGTCGCGCAAGGAGCAGGATGCGAGCATGAAACTTGATGTGTCACGCTACGCCGGAAAGACGATCACGGTCACGATGCATGTCAGGACCGAGGACAGGATGATACGCATGGGACTGGATACAGGGGTTGACTCCGTGCTTGCGGAGGCGGATTCCGCTTCGGAATGGACACAGCTCTCAGCGGTGTGCGCGATACCGGAGGATATCCGTGCTGCGTACATCTTTGTCGAGACGGACGGGGCTGCGGATTTTTATGTAGATGACATCGCAGTCGTCTGCGGAGAGGACGGCGGCGAGCCGCTGTCTGAGGAGGCTGCGGAGGAAGAGCGCGCCACGGATATAGCGGGCGCCGCTATAGATGCTATAGATCAAGAGACAGAAGCAAAGACACAGACAGCCGGACAGGAGAAAAAGAGTAACAGGACAGCGGTTATAGCAGCTGCCGCTGTGGTGGTCTGTGCGGCGGCAGGGTTTGTGCTTCTCAGAAAGAAAAAATGATATAGAGCGAAAGGAAATGAAAATATTATGAAGATATTATGTTACACACGGCAGCCAAAGGAGGATATACTCTACGCAAACCGTCTGGCGTACAGCATGCATCTGGCATGGAAGTCGGAGACGGGAGAATATGTGCCCTTCCACCACAATGAGGGGATCTTGTACGCAAAGGCGGTGCAGGATGCAGACAGCGGTGTACTCCGCGCCAAAAGCCTGAAAAGTCCCTGGATATTCGCGGCGGGGGACGACACATACGGCATCGCAGCCGTGCGCACGGATCCGGACGGGCAGAGGGATCCGGAGAGCGAAGGCAGTATACTGATCTTTCGGACCAGTGACTTTGTACACTATGAGGAGATTGGGCTCTGGAAGGTTCAGGAGAAGGGATTTGTCAGTGAAGTCCGGTGCGCCTATGACGCGGAGAACAAAACGTGTCTGGTTTGCTGGCGGGGGGAGGACGGCATCTGGCTGGAGGGTCAGGGCGATCCCTTTGACACAGACGGAATCCTTGCGGGGACAGTGAGAAAGACGCAGGAGCCGCGTGTTGACAAGGAGGCATTTCCGGCGACTGGATCCGAGCAGCAGCCAGCCCTGCAGATCGAGGGGATCTGCCCGGGCAACGCGATCGAGATACCGGATGCAAAGGGTACATATCTTGTCAGGAAGCTGATGACACCTGTCTGCGAAAAGGTGACGCTCTCACCCCGCGCAGTGTGCGCGGGCAGGGAGGAACTGCTGCAGACAAGGGCAGCTGCGACGTACAGTGACGGCACTGTGGTGGAACGCAGGATCGACTGGGATCCGGACAGCCAGGGGACGACGGGGGAGGACGGCAGCAGGCTGCTCTGCGGACGCGTACACCAGGAGCATTTTGAGGCGCCCTTTGCGGAAAATCGCGCGGATCCGTGCTGTATGTACTGGAACGGAAAATATTACTATATCGCGACAAACGATGCGGACGACAACAAGACGCTGTATATCCGCTGTGCAGATACCCTGGAAGGGATCATGGATGCCCAGGAGGTGCTGATCCTCGACACGGTGACTTATCCGGAGATCGGCGGTCTTCTGTGGGCGCCTGAGTTTCATGAGATCGGCGGGAAGCTCTACCTGTTCCATGCAGCTACTTCGGGCGAGTTTTTCCGGGAGGAGTCCCACGTGATGAAATTGAGGGACGGAGGGGATCCGATGTGCAGGGAGGACTGGTCGGCACCGCAGCTGGTGGTGAGAAAGGACGGGACGCCGCTCTGCGAGGCAGGAAAAGTCATATCGCTGGACATGACGACGTTTGAATACCAGGGAGAAACCTTTGCCATGTGGTCACAGAGGCAGTTCCTGCCGGTCGATCAGGGAGCGTGGCTGTATCTGGCGCGGATCGATGAGCGCGAACCGTGGAAGCTGACCAGCGATCCGGTATGTATCGCAAAGCCGGAGTACGGCTGGGAAAACAATCACACGTTTGTGGTGGAGGGACCGTATGCGCTGGAGTACGACGGGCAGCTTATGGTGACGTACTCGGGTGCGGCGGTGGACGCCACGTACGCAGTCGGCATACTAAAGCCGGAGATGGGAAGCGATATTCTGAATCCCGCAAACTGGAGAAAAGGCAATTACCCGCTGCTGTCCTCCCGGAGTGCAGAAGGGCAGTACGGAACGGGGCACAATGCCTATCTGACGGATGAGAACGGGGTCGTATGGAACTTTTATCATGCCAGGGCAGGGGTGGATGCGCCGCGGTCTTCCTTTGCGCGGCGGGTACATTTTGATGTGGACGGAGAACCGATGCTCGATGTGCTGGAGGAGCTGGATCTGCCGGCACATCTGCGGCGGGTGGAGGGAAGGCTCCAGTAATATTCGGATAAGCAGCATTGACTGAATGGAGGTATGGAGAGATGGGAAAAGTGCGGGCAGAGGGAAAAAAACTGATATTTGAGCGCAAGGATGAGCTGACGGTCATCGAGCCGTACGGTGAGAACTGTCTCCGGTGCAGGAGTACCAGGAACGGGAAGATCATGGATGAGAACTGGACGGTGCTGCCGCCGGCGACGCCGGATCACTGTGTGATCGAGGGCGACGCGGAGAAGATGAAGATCTCAAACGGCATGATCAGCGCGGTCGTGGAGGCTGGAAATCCATGGTACGGTGGCGTTGTCACGTATTATAAAAAGGACGGCGGGGAAGAGAAGCAGCTGCTGCGCACGAAGTTTGAGGGGGATTACACGAACCGCAACCGGCATGTGGAGGGGGATCACTACCAGATCCAGATGATCTTTGAGGCAAACGAGGGCGAGCATTTTTACGGGATGGGACAGGAGCAGGAAGATCTGTTTGACAGAAAGGGCAGCACCTGCCAGATCGTCCACTACAACACCAAGTCCACACTGCCGGTGCTGTACTCTTCGCTCGGCTACGGGTTTTTCTGGAACAATCCGGCGCCCGGAAGATGCGAGACGACAAAAAACCACACGATGTTTGTGGCGGACAGCGCGTATCAGGCAGATTATTTCATCTATGCGGGAGAGACGCCGGCTGAGACGACAAAACTGTACTGCGACCTGACGGGGTACACACCGCAGTTTCCAAGGTGGGCAGCCGGTTTCTGGCAGTGCAAACTGAGATATGAGAGCCAGGAGGATCTGCTCGAGACGGCGCGGGAGTACAAAAGGCGCGGGATCCCGATCGATGTGATCGTCATTGACTTTTTCCACTGGACAGAGCAGGGAGAATGGAAGTTCGATCCGAAATACTGGCCGGATCCACAGGCGATGTGCCGGGAACTCGAGGAGATGGGCATCCGGCTGGTTGTGTCTGTCTGGCCGACGATCAACCCGTCGAGCGAGAACTATCAGACGATGAGCGAGGCGAACATGCTGGTGCGCACAGAGAACGGGCAGTTTGGTACGTTTGATTTTTATGGGCAGCAGACCTTTGTCGATGTGATGAATCCCGGCACGCGGAAGTTTGTCTGGAACAAGATCAAGGAGAACTATTATCAATATGGCATCCGGTCATTCTGGCTGGACGAGGCGGAGCCGGAGGTGCATCCGCAGCAGCCGGCGCACTTGAGATATTATCTGGGAAATGGCGCCCAGGTGGCACAGCTCTATCCTTTTTACTATGCGAAGATGATTTACGACGGATTGAAGGAGGCGGGGGAGACGGAGATCATTTCCCTGACGAGGGCGGCGTACCCCGGCAGCCAGCGGATGGGGGCACTGGTGTGGAACGGCGATATCATGTCCAGCTTCCGGAACCTGAAAATGAGCATCAAGAGCGGATTGTCGATGGGGATGTGCGGGATCCCGTGGTGGAACTCCGACATCGGAGGGTTTATCAACGGCGATATCGAGAGCGATTACTTCCGCGAGCTGATCGTGAGATGGTTCCAGTTCGGCGTCTTCTGCCCTGTGATGCGTCTGCACGGCGCCAGACTGCGCCCGTCCTACCACAAGATGCGCCATCCGGAGATCATCGAGCCGAGCGGCGGGGACAATGAGATATGGTGCTTTGGCGAGCGCAATTATCCGATCCTGAAGGAGCTGATCGAGCTGAGGGAGCGCCTCAGGGATTATACCTGCCAGTATATGGATATCGCAAGCGCCACGGGAGCGCCGATCATGCGCCCTATGTTCTGGGATTATCATCGGGATGACACCTGCTATACGTTGGAGGATCAGTATATGTACGGGGAGGATATTCTGGTCGCGCCCATCTATGAGGAGGGTTGTACGCAGAGGCAGGTGTATCTACCGGAGGGCAGATGGATTCCGGTGAAAGACTGTCGGATGAGCGTCATACCGGAGGCTGTGGACGGCAGAAAGTGGATCGACTGCAGTGCGCGCCTGGAGGAGTTCATCGTCTTTGTCAGGGAGGGAAGCAGTGTTCTGCAGTGCTTTCTGAAAGTATAAACTGCAGTCTCGGTAAGTATCGGACAGTAAGGAACTGTAGGAAAATAACCGATGCAACTTGCGCAGGATATTTCTTCGAGGTGAAATTGCTAAAGCAATTGTCAGAAAACGTAGGCGCAGCGGACTGTGGCGAGACTTTTTGATATGCACAATCGGAGAAACAGACAAGTCAGGATGCGTCAGTTAGTGTTCTACAGGTCCGAAGGTGTTGCGCAGCGTATCACTGTACAGTTCCGGATCAGTAACAGCACAAATTTAACGTAGGTATGGATATCAGAAAGTGGGATTAGATCGTATGAATACATTTACCATATTTGAGAACAACAAACTGACACAGCTCTATATTGAGAATGAGGCGTATGAGGGTGTAAAGCGGATCGGCGCGCGCGTGGCGTGCGACATCGGGCTTGTGACAGGTATCACGCCGGAGATCCTGACAGCGCCGCAGCAGTGCAAAAGCGACCGGGTTGTCATCTGTGCCACGCTCGGGAAAAGCCCGTTTCTCGAGGCGCTCGAGGCGTCCGGCAGATGGAGCAGCGCGCAGATCCGGGGCAAGCGGGAGGTCTACCAGATCCAGGTTGTGAGCGCGCCCTTTGCGGATATGGCATCCGTGAAGGAAGCGCTGGTGATCGCGGGCAGCGACAAGCGCGGGACGATCTACGGCATGTTTCGACTGTCGGAGCTGTGCGGCGTGTCACCGCTGATCTACTGGGGGGATGTGGTCCCGCAGAAGAAGGATACGGTGATCCTGCCGATCGGGGACGGGCTTGTATCAAAGGAGCCGTCCGTGAGATACCGCGGGTTTTTCATCAACGACGAGTGGCCTGCCTTCGGGAACTGGTGCATGGAGACGTTTGGCGGCGTCAACGCCAAAGCGTACGAGGAGATCTTTATCCTGCTGCTGCGTCTCAAGGGCAACTATCTCTGGCCCGCGATGTGGGATTCGGTCTTCTCGGAGGAGGGACCGGGACTTGCGAGCGCGGAGCTTGCCGACATGTACGGCGTTGTCATGGGAACGTCGCACCACGAGCCGCTGTGCCGCGCGGGAGCGGAGTGGCAGCGGATCTATCAGCGGTACGGTACGGACAACACCTGGAGCTTTGTGTCAAACAGGGAGGCGATCACGGAATTCTGGAAGGATGGGATCCTGCGCAACAAACCGTTTGAGAATGTGATCACGATCGGTATGCGCGGCGAGAGCGATTCCATGCTGCTCCCGGAGGATGCGGGGCTTGCGGACAATGTGCAGGTCATCAAGGACGCCATCATGGCACAGCACGCACTGCTGCGCGAGTACATGGACAAGGACTTGAAGGATATCCCGCGCATGCTCGCCATCTACAAAGAGGTGGAAGATTATTATTACGGAGATGCGACCTGCGAGGGGCTGCGCGGATGGGAGGAGCTTGACGATGTGATCCTGCTGCTCTGCGAGGACAATTTCGGCAACACGAGAGGGCTGCCGAATGAGACGGACAGAAAACATCCCGGCGGCTACGGCATGTACTATCACTTTGATTACCACGGCGGACCGATCAGCTACGAGTGGCAGAACACGGCGCGCCTGACCAGGACGTGGGAGCAGATGACACAGGCTTACGAGTACGGTGTGCGCGAGCTCTGGATCGTCAATGTGGGAGATCTCAAGGGCGCGGAGTACCCGCTGTGCTATTTTATGGATCTGGCGTACGACTACGAGACGTACAGTCAGAAAAACAAGACCGAGGATTATGTGAAGACATGGATCGAGCAGCAGTTCGGAAGCCGCCTCGACAGGGAGGACAAACAGGATCTGCTGACGCTGCTGGACGGCTACACCAAGT
Source organism: uncultured Lachnospiraceae bacterium (assembly GCA_910585765.1). Lineage (GTDB taxonomy): Bacteria > Bacillota > Clostridia > Lachnospirales > Lachnospiraceae > COE1. The sequence goes on from CAJUES010000012.1 coordinate 8,207, forward strand.
GGAATTCGGCAAGGCATCCGGAGGCGATGTCGCCGGCGATCTACCATCCATGTCATTTCCGGGAGGGGGAGCGTGTCTGGAACGAGGTGCATGGTCTGATGGAGACGGCAAAGCGGCTGCGGGAGCATATGCCTGCGGAGTGCATGGCGGCGTATGGCAGCATGATCTATTATCCGGCGATGGCATCCCTCAACCTGATCCTGATGCACATCGAGGCGGGCTGGAATGCATTTTATGCAAAGCAGGGCAGCATGGGGGCAAACGCCTACGTCGCAAGCATCCGCTGGCGCGCGGTGAAGGATCGTCAGTATGTGCAGTCCTATCATGCGCTGGCGGAGGGCAAGTGGAACCATATGATGGACTCTGCGCACACAGGTTTCCGCAGCTGGGATGCCCACAACTGGACCTATCCGACGGTGCAGGAGGTGATCCCGCTTCCGATGGCGAAGATCATCGTCGGGTTCCGCGGCGGGGAGGCGTATCATCTGGGTGCGCACTGGCAGGACAGCCGTTATCCGGGCAACGACGATTTCACCAGACCGGACACCAGGGACGTGGTGATCGAGATCGGCAGCCGCGGGGATGTGGATTTCTCATACAGCATACAGTGTGACAGACCCTGGGTCTGCTTTGACGCGGTACAGGGAAATGTCGAGAGCCTGACAAAGGGCAGCGAAAGCGTTGTGGTGACTTGCGACAGGTCGAAGTTAAAGGGCAGGGAGCGCGCACTGGTCGAGATCGATGTCACGTTTTCAAATGGTGAGAAGACGGTCGGCAGGCTTGAGCTGATCGCGGATGAGGCTGTGAACGACTGCGCAGCGGGCACCTATATCGAGCGGCAGGGCTATATCGCCATGAACGCGGACGGCTTCACGGAACAAAAGGATGTGGGGGACGAGGGCTTCGCAGTCATCGAACACCTTGGCAGGATGGGTTCCGCGGTGAAGGCTTTTCCCGTCACGAAATCGTGGATCGACGCGGCGGAGGCGCCGTATCTGCGCTACATGTTTGCGGCGGAGAACGAGGGGGACTACATCATACGCTTTTATCTGCTGCCCAGGAATCCGGTCGAGAAGGGAAAGCGCATGTGTCTTGCCTTCTCGATCAACGGGGAGCGCAAAAAGACGCTCGACACCGTGTCGGATTCCTTCCATGCGGACTGTTCATGCGAGGAGTGGAACCGCGGTGTGCTCGACAATACCCGCGTGATCGAATCCGTCGTTCCTGTGAGAAAAGGAGAGAACCAGCTGTATTTCTACGCGGCGGACCCGGGCATCGTGCTCGAGCGGATCGTCCTGTACCCCGAGAACACCAGACTGCCGGAGTCCTATCTGGGGCCTGTCGAGAGCTGGCGGAAATAGAAGGCTGCCGCAAAGAGGCCTGGGCGAAAAGGATTGATTGAATATGATAAGGAGATAACGATTATGGGAGGACCAAAAGCACCGAAGGATCCGGAGAAGAAACGGCCCGGTTTTTATATCATGAGAAACAAGCAGGTCGCGGGATCTGCACAGCCGGATGGAACGGGGGTTCAGTTCATATACTTGAATGACGGGCGCATGTTATCGAGTGCCCGGATCGTGGGCGGCATCACGGACGAGGAGATGCTCGACCTGCTTGTGACGACGGAGGGGTTCCGTCGTCTGGTGCACAGCATCGGCGTCAGCGTGGAGATGGAAGGCGCGGACAAAAAGGCGGAGTTTGTGTTTCAGATGTACGGGAAATCCGATATGTACGGCTCTGGCACGACGCTTCGCATGGAGGTTCCGGCGGACGGTATGGAGTGTGTGCTGGATCTGTCGGACTGTGACTGGTCGGACGATGACGACATTCCGGGACAGATCCGCTTTGTGTTCGATGAGCCGCAGAAGGACGGCGCGGCGGCGCAGGCGCAGGTGGCAGTGAAGTTTTATCTGAACGACGGGTTCACTGCGCCGGAGCCGGAGGAGGAGGGACAGGTTGATTTTGCGTGCAGCGCGTATCAGGAAATGCTGAGAAGATCCCTGGTGCAGACAGGGAACAACGCGCGCTTGAAGGCTGCCATCGAGCGGGCAAAGCGGGGGGAGGACACTACGATCGCCTTTATCGGCGGCTCGATCACACAGGGCGCGGGCGCGGTTCCCATCAACACGAAGTGCTATGCATGGCGGACTTTCGAGGGACTGTGCCGCCTTGCAGGAAAGGGCGTGGATGAGAACATCCACTATGTCAAGGCGGGCGTGGGCGGAACGCCTTCCGAGCTTGGCATGATCCGCTACGAGCGCGACGTGTGCGGGGACGGATCCGTGACGCCGGACATCGTGGTCGTGGAGTTCGCGGTGAACGACGAGGGGGATGAGACGAAGGGCGTCTGCTACGAATCGCTGGTCAGGAAGATCCTCGCGGCAAAGAACAAGCCCGCTGTCATACTGCTGTTTGCCGTGTTTGCCAATGACTGGAATCTGCAGGAGCGGCTCGGTGTCGTGGGTGAACGGTATCATCTGCCGATGGTCAGCACGCGGGACTGCGTGGTGGAGCAGTTTTACAGGAAGGCGGGCGAGGGCAAAGTCGTCACGAAGAACCAGTTCTTTTACGATTGTTTCCACCCGACAAATATCGGGCACCAGATCATGTCGGACGGGCTGGTCTATCTGATGCAGGAGGTGGACAGCAGTCCGATGGACGAGGACACGCTCGATCTGGCGGCAGTTCCGGCTGTGATCGGCGACGCCTTTGAGCAGGTCTGGCTGTACGATCGGAACAGCCAGGAGGATACTGTGAAAATCGTGTCGCCCGGGGATTTTGCGGATACGGACGAGGAGCTGCAGGGTGTCGAGATGAACAGGGATCTGACACAGACCAAGGAGTTTCCCTATAATTGGAAGCACACAAAAGGCGCAGAACCTTTTGTCATGGAGATCTGCTGCACGGGTCTTTTGATGGTGAACAAAGATTCGGGTGCGCCGGACGCGGGCTGTGCACGGGTGTTTGTGGACGGTGAGGAAGTGCTTTTCGCGGATCCGAAGGTCAACGGCTGGACGCACTGCAATCCACTGATCTGCTTCCAGAACAGGGAGCGCAGGACATGGCGCGTCGAAGTCAGGATGCAGCCCGGAGACGAGGACAAAGAATTTACGATCCTTGGATTTGGCGTTGTGAGCTGATTGATACCGTTCCGCATTTTAATGAGGCGGGAGAAAATATTGTCATGGGGTATACAGAGGGGATTTGGGAATATGAAAAGAGGGAGAGATAAGGAGAAAAAAGAGGAGGAGAAAAATCCACTGCATGTGGAATACGGCGTGCTGCGCAATGTCAGATACATCTTGAAAAATATGGTGCGCGCGGACAGTCATATACTGCCGATTATTGTGATGGGGGTTGTCTGCGCGCCATTTATGCAGTATCTGTGGGGATTTCTTTCCAAGCTGATCGTGGACAGGATCACAGGAGTGAATGCAGGGGAGAGTCTTGCGGCTGTGATCTGTGTATTCTGCGCGGTCCGGCTTGTGACGGCGCTGATGCAGACCTATTACAACGGCAACTGGTGGCGTTATATCGGTGTGCGCATGAAGATGATACAGGAGAAGAATCTCAAGATCATGCGCATCGACTTTGAAAATCTCGAGGACAGCGATGTGATGGACTGCTGCCAGAAAGCAGAGCGTGCCGTGTCAAACAACAATTCTGGTCCGGAGGGAATGATGCATGAGATGGCAAACCTCCTGTGTAATCTGAGTGTGGCATTGGCAGGACTGTTCATACTGGGGGTTGTCAATCCGCTGCTTATCACGCTCGCGGTGGATTTCTGGCTGTTCAACCGCATCTCAAAGGCGGATAAGGAACAAGTGTGGGACGCGCTCTCCATGTGGTGGCGCAAGAACCGCTACATGGAGAACATCACGACGGATTTTGCTGCGGCAAAGGATATCCGCATGTTTGGGCTCACGGGGTGGCTGATGCACAAATACCGGGAGCTGATGGCGGAGCGTTATGAAAAAGAGCAGCTTCACCAGCGTATCTGGCAGCGGCAGCGGCTGATGACATGTATCACGATGCTCGTGAGTCAGGGATTGATCTACGCATGGCTGATCTATGCCGTGGTAACGGGCAGGATGACGCTCGGCGGCTTTACATTGTATGTTTCCTCCTATAATACTTTTGCCGGTGCGGTCTGGATGGTTATGCGCGGGATCGCGGAGCTGCTCGCAAGGAGCAGGGAAGTGGACGATTTCCGCAGTTTTATGGATTTTGACGGCGGGGATGAGGACGTGGGCGGCATACCGGTTCCGGTGTCGGCGGACTATGAGTTTACCTTCCGCGATGTGTCCTTTCGCTACCCCAAGGCAGAGCAGTATGCCTTAGCGCACCTGAACCTGACGCTGAAAGCGGGGGAGCGGCTCGCAGTGGTCGGGTTAAACGGCGCGGGAAAATCGACTTTTATCAAGCTGCTGCTGCGTTTGTATGAACCGACGGAGGGCGAGATCCTGTTAAACGGCGTCAATGTAAAAGAATACAACAAGCACAGCTATTACAAGCTGTTTGCCCCGGCGTTTCAGACGGTGGAGTTGTTTGCGTTTCCGCTGGCCGAGAATGTGTCCATGCAGCCGCCGGAGAAGACAGACTGTGCAAAGGCGGAGGCACGGCTGCGGGATGCGGGGCTTTCGGAGAAGCTTGCATCGCTGCACGACGGCGTACACACGCAGATGCTAAAGGTCATCTACGACGACGGCGTTGACCTGTCAGGAGGCGAGCGGCAGAAGCTGGCGCTCGCGCGTGCGCTGTACAAGGACGCGCCGATTGTGGTGCTCGACGAGCCGACGGCGGCGCTCGACGCGCTGGCGGAGAGCCGGCTGTACGAGGATTTTGACAAGCTGATCGGTACAAAATCAGCAGTCTATATCAGTCACCGCTTAAGCTCGACGCGCTTCTGTGACAGGGTGGCGATGTTTGTGGACGGGAAGCTTGCGGAGCTGGGAACGCACGAATCGCTGCTGGAACAAAACGGGAAGTATGCGGAAATGTTCCATATCCAGGCGCAGTACTATGTGGAGGAGGTGCAGGAAAATGCGTGAGGTAAAAAGGACACTTGCTTTTATGCTGCGCGTTGCATGGCGCGAGAAGCCCGCGCTCTTTGTCAGCTATCTGATTCTGTTTGTGGGAGACGCCGTCGTCGCCATGAAAAATGTGCTGATTCCAAAGCTGCTGCTCGATGAACTGATGCTGGTGACGGAGGGGGCGCCGCTGTCCGCGCATTTGCGCCTGATCGTCTTATATGCCGCGCTGCATGTTGTCATCGATGTGCTGGTGCGGGCGTCAAACAGCGTGGCGGAGCGCACAAAGGGAGAGATCAGCCAGTGGTTTCAGCAGTACTGTGACATGATGATCGGCGAACACGCGATGAAGATGGATTTCGAGCACACGGAGGATCCCGATGCGCTCGACCAGCTCAACAAGGCGCGCGAGGGGATGTCGTGGTACAGCGGGGGTGTGGTTGGGATTCTCGACTGTGTTTATCAGATTGTGTTGAATGTGGCAGTGCTGGGCGGTGTGACGACGCTTATTTTTACCAGATGCCCGTTGCTTCTGCCGATACAGGTGGCGGCCCTCGTGGTGATATCATGGCTCACGGCGCGCAACAATGAGATTGAAACCAGGAGCTTTATCGGACTGTCCAAGAGCAACCGCATATTTAGTTATGTGCTTTTCCAGCTGGCATCGTTTCAGTATGGAAAGGATATCCGCCTGTATGACAGCAGCCGCATGATGGGCGACCGGGCAAGGAGGCAGTCGGACGAGATGACGGACATCTGGAAGAAACGCGGGATTGAGCAGATACGTTACACCTGGGGAATCGATCTTGTAAACGTACTGCGGGACGGTGTCGGTTATTTTTATATCGGCATGCTTGCCGTCCGCAGGGTGATCTCTGTGGGTGATTTTACCATGTGTGTGATGTCGGCGACGCAGCTCTATAACAGTCTGCAGAATATTATATTCAATGTGATGGAAATTAAAAAGCGCTGCAATTATGCTTATCAGTTTGTACTGTTTCTGGATTATCCGGCGGCGATGCAGACGGGTGATCGCAGTCTGGTGGACACGGGCAGCGAGGGACATGTCATCGCGTTCCGCGACGTGAGCTTCCGCTATCCGCGTTCGGAGAAGTATGTGCTGCGCCACTTAAACCTCACAATCAGGCAGGGGGAGCACCTTTCGATCGTGGGCTTAAACGGCGCGGGAAAGACAACTTTCATCAAGCTGCTGTGCCGTCTGTACGAGGTGACGGAGGGCGAGATCTGCATTGACGGCGTCAACATCATGGAGTACGCGGAAGAGGAGTACCGAAAGCTCTTTGCGGTGGTGTTTCAGGATTTCAAGCTCTTTGCGTTCAGCCTGCGGGAGAACGTGGCGCCGGGACTTGAGACTGTCGACGAAAAGCGGCTCGAGCAGGTGCTCACACAGACCGGGCTGTACGAGGACGCGCAGAAACTTGCCGACGGGCTTGACACGACGATCTACAAGAGTTTTGACGAGAAGGGCGTGGAGCTCTCAGGCGGCCAGCAGCAGAAGACAGCGATCAGCAGGGCACTGTACCGGGATGCGCCGATCGTCATCCTGGACGAGCCGACGGCGGCGCTTGACCCGATCGCGGAGTACGAGATTTACAGACAGTTCCACACGCTGGTGGGCGGCAAGACGGCGATCTACATCTCGCACCGCCTGTCGAGCTGCCGTTTCTGCGACCACATCGCGGTCTTTGCCGAGGACACGGTCAAGGAGTACGGCACGCACGACGAGCTTGTGGTGCGCGAGGGCGGGATCTACGCGGAAATGTTCCACGCACAGGCGCAGTACTATGTAGATCAGGGCGCTATGAATTAGACAAATTGAAATAGGAGAAGCATATGAACATGGAGAGTAAGATTCAAATACAGGACGCAGAGGTCAATCCGATCACAAGACTGGATTATCCCGATCCCGATGTGATACGTGTCGGGGATATTTATTATATGGTGTCGACGACCATGCATTTCATGCCGGGCGGGGAGATTCTGCGCTCGTACGACCTGGTGAACTGGGAGCACGCGGCATTTGTGTACGACCGTCTGGACAGCACGCCCGGGCAGCGGCTGGAGGGCGGACAAAACGTGTACGGCAAGGGCATGTGGGCGGCGTCCCTGCGCTATCACAAGGATAAGTTTTATGTCTGCTTTGTCGCGAACGATACGGGTAAGACCTATCTGTACACGTCAGGCGCGATCGCGGGACCGTGGGAAAAGCATCAGATCGAGGGCTTTTACCACGACTGTTCCCTCTTGTTTGACGGGGACGACGCGTACATCGCATACGGGGGCAAGGATATCTATATCACACAGCTCAATGCCGGACTGACGGCGCCCCTTGCGGGCGGGCTGCACCGTCTGGCGGTCAGCGATGCAGGGCACCCGGGACTTGGGTATGAGGGGACGCACTTTTACAAAATAAACGGAAAGTACTATCTGTTCTTTATCCATTCCCTGCGGGACAGGTGGATGCGCACGGAGGCGTGCTTTGTGGCAGATACCATCGACGGCACGTTTTCCGGGGGAGACGTTCTGGTCGACGACAGGGGGTACTGCGGTCAGGGTGTGGCACAGGGAGGGATCGTGGACACGCCCGGCGGAGATTGGTATGCAGTGCTGTTCCAGGATCACGGCGCAGTCGGCAGGATTCCGGTGCTGGTACCTGTCACATGGGAGGCGGACTATCCGGTATTTGGCAGGGACAAGTGTATACCACAACAGTTTGAAGTCCCTTGTCCCAGGCAGGAACACACATACGTCCCGCTGGTGCAGAGCGATGATTTCAGGAAAGCGTCCGGTCTCCCGGAGGAGACAGAGCGGGAGCAGTACGGCTGCTACGGCTTGAAAAGCGTGTGGCAGTTCAACCACGAGCCGGATCTGAGCCTGATTGGGCGCGACACGGAGCGCGGCGTCCTCTGGGTCGAGACCGGAACAATATGCCGGAGCCTGCTGCAGGCGCCCAATATACTGACACAGCGCATGCGCTTCCCCCAGTGTGCGGCGGAGGTGACAGTGGATGCGGGTGCGCTGAAAGTGGGGGATCACGCAGGGATCTGCGCGCTGCAGGGATGCTACGGCATGGCTGCGGTGACGCGCAGGGAGGATGGATTCTATGTCGTTATGAAGGGCAGGCGGGCTGCGGATGATTCCATGCAGGCGCTGCAGGAGGATGATCTGGCGGGGACGGAGTGGGAGGCTGTGCGGATCGGACAGCACAGCATGGTGCGCCTGCGGATCGAGGCGGACTTTGCACAGATGAAGGACGAGGCGCGTTTCTTCTATTATAAAGGGGATGGCGACGGCGGCACATGGCAGCAGATCGGCGCGGTGCAGAAGCTGTATTTCAAAATGGATCACTTTGCGGGCTGCCGGTTCGGACTGTTCGTCTATGCGACGGCGCAGACAGGCGGCAGGGCAGGCTTTTCCGGATTTGAGTACGACATGCAGACGAAATAGTGAATATCAAGAGATCGTTCGTGCCTGCGGGGGATGAAAGGTAACACAAAAACCACTGGTCTTAGCCAGTGGTTTTTGTGTTATATTGTATTATGTAGTTTTTCTTCCGGCATCTGACCGGTGATATTGTCAAAATCCTCCCGCGTGTCGAGATCCACCAGGATCTGGTCCAGAAACACAGAGCATTTTTTGATGTTTCCGTGTCCGGAGGACAGGGTGGAGATGGAGACGATACCGCTGTCCTCGAGCTTTTTGATATGGTTTGTCAGGGCACCGTTCGTGATGTTGAGTCTGCTGGCGAGCTCATTCATGCTCATACCATGGTTTTCCAGCAATATTTTGATGATCTCTACCCTGATCTCCGATCCCAGCGCCTTAAAAATGGGAAGTCCCTCGTCTAAGCTTTTGATATGCAGCATTCCGTGACCCAGCCTTTTCTTATTTTAACCTCATTATATCTTATGAAGCGAAATTGCGTCAACACATTTTTGCGGGAACGATGCCATCTTGTCAAACATACGAACGGTTGCTCAACCTTTTTTGAGCGAGTGGATGGACAGTTTGCTGCGGTATTCGCTCGGGGAACATTTCTTGTATACGCGAAACAGGCGGTTAAAGGTGGAAATGCTCGAGAAACCTACCTGCATCGCGATCTCTGTGATCGGAAGATCCGAGCGCGGCAGCAGTTCCTCCGTCGCCTTGATGCGCCTGTAGTTGAGGTAGTCGCAGAAGGTGTAGCCCGTGTAATCCTTGAACAGCCTGGAAAAGTGGAATTTGCTGAATCCCATCAGCGATGCCGTGTCCTCGAGTGTGAGCGTGTCCATGTAATGTTCGTCGATGTATGCCAGCAGATCGTTGAACTGCTTGATGTATTCCCGCTGTTTCCCGGACTGGGCGTCGGCGGTGGCAAGCCTGTTTGAGTAGTCTGTGCCGAGCTTGACAAACATGGTCATCATCAGTGCGTACACAGTGAGTTCACTGTACAGATTCTTGCGGAAATACTCGATCTGCATCTGCATCAGCAGGTCAAAGATATCTCTGTACAGCTCAGGAGAACTGCTCCTGGTCAGCAGAAACGGCGCGGAAAGCAGCGGCTGGATGCCGGCAAAGTCTTTCAGGTGCGCTATGACACTCAGATCGAGCAGATACACAAAACGGACGCCATCTGAGTAGGGGGGAGGGTATACAGAGTGTAATTCACCTGGCGGTATGAAATAGATCTCACCCGCGTGGATGCAGTGTGTGGTATCGTTCGTGATGACATAGTAGCAGTCTGTGACCGGCAGTATGATCTCGAGCGAATTGTGCCAGTGGAGCGGGAAGTTTTCCAGCTGTTCATTGTACCAGATGCGGACGGTGGAGCCGTTGTGGTAGTTGACGATCTCGTGGTTTTGGTTGATCATCGTGGCACCGATATAATCGCTGTTTGCGCTGTAGAAGTCAAAATCGCTTCCGTTGATCTGCTCTAAGTTGATGGACTCGGAGTGCTCTGCGGGAGCCTGGGCGGTTTTGTGGTTTTTGGGCTGTTTGTCTTTTCTCTCTTCGTTTGTCATTTATCCATCAATCCTTTTTTGTTTTCTTAATTTTTTCATAATTTGTGGTGGCAAAAACGTGCATTTCAAGCATATTTTTTAGATATGCCTTGATCCATCAAGTATCATAAACCTTTCTATATTGATTATATACGATATGTCATAAAATGAAAAGTATTTTTGTCAGGTTGCTGCATGATGAAAAGAAATATGAGCATGACATGGAAAGTGCGGCGCAATATATGGGAAGTGACAAGGGGCTTTATCCGGTATAATATGTGTTAAATATATTATATAGAAGAAACTGGATCGCCCCCAGTCGGACAGGCTGGAGATAACGGCAAGAAACAAACCATACCGCCGTCATAATCTGTCGAGTTTTGACACGCAGATTGAGGCGGCTTTGTAAATTTGTTGAGAAAATTGAGAATATGGCTGTACAAATATACAGTATGCACAAAAAAAGCAATAGATGAACAACAAATAGCAATAAATGAGGAGTACGGGACAGTTATTTAGGTGTAACATATAATTGTGCTATAAAATGTGCGGAAAAGCTGAGGTTTTTGGTCATTATGCTATCATGGAAGGGAGAACGGAAGTTTAACCCTGCTGGAGGCAGCCTGCCTCGCGACGCAAGTTTTATGCGGGAAATGCTTTGAAGGAAGCATTTTGTGGAAATATTACCAATAATACCAGTTTTGTGGAGGAAAGTATGAAGAGCCAAGGAAAGTCTGGAAAGAAGATTATTATTGCAGTTGCAGTCGCAGCGGTCATAGCGGTGATTGCTTTCCTTTTGTCTCTGCGCGGTGTGGAGGACTTTCATGAGAAGTACGCGGGCGCTGACCTGAGCACTGACGTAGAAGGCATGCAGAGGACAGGTACTTACACGGGCTACCTGAATGATCATGCTGATGCGGCGCATCCTGATCAGAGTGTGGCGGTGGATTTGTACAGCTACGAATCCGACGGTACCGTGGAGGTGTACAACGACTATGAAGGAGCGGAGAAAGCGCTGTTCACGGACACGAACTCCAAGGTCACATGGGAGATCGACGTGCCGGAGTCAGGTTTCTACAATCTTTTCATGGAGTATCTGATCCCTGAATCCAGAGGTGTGGCGGCAGAGCGTGTTGTCTACCTGAACGGGGAAGTTCCTTTTGAAGATGCGCGGAACATCTCGTTCACCAGGATCTGGACGGACGCGGGCGCACCGACGATCGACAATCAGGGCAACGAGATCAGACCCAGCCAGATCGAGGCACCCGGATGGCAGGAAGCGTATTTCAAGGATGACATGGGATATATCACTGATCCGTACATGTTTTATCTGGAGAAGGGTGCGAATACGATCGGACTTGAGGCTGCCAATGAGCCTATGGTTCTGCGCAGGCTCGAGATCACGAAGGTACAGGAACTTGACACATATCAGGAATATGCGGCAAAGTGTCCGGCGGATACGTCCTCTGACACAGCCAGGAACTATATGACTGTGATCGAGGGAGAGGATTCCACCTACCGTTCCGAGTCTTCGCTTTATGCCAAGTATGACAGGTCTTCCCCGACAACCCAGCCGAACAGTGTGATGAACACCGTGCTGAACTATGTGGGCGGTGAGGCGTGGAGAAGTTCCGGACAGTGGATCGAGTGGGAGTTCGAAGTGCCGGAGGACGGGTTCTACAACATCATGGTGAAGGGGCGCCAGAATTATTCGCGGGGCGTTGTGTCCAGCAGAAGTGTATACATAGACGGCGAGATCCCTTTTGAGGAGCTCAAGGAGATCTCTTTTGCCTACAGCAACGACTGGGATTATCTGAAACTTGCCGATGAGAACGGTACACCGTACAATATCTATCTGACCAAGGGTGTCCATACCATCAGACTGGAGGCGACACTGGGCGGTATCGGAACCATTCTCGAGGAGCTGGAGAATTCCACTTTCAGACTGAACCAGATTTACAGAAAGGTGCTGGTATACACGGGTGCGAACCCGGACAAGTACAGGGACTACTATATCGAGAGAAGCTATCCCGAGATCATAGAGGCGATGGATCTCGAATCCAAGAGACTGTTCAAACTCGTGGACGATATGGTGGCATACAGCGGACAGAAGGCGGACGGCATCGCCTCCGCCCAGACAGTGGCGCAGCAGCTGGAGCGTTTCTGCGAGAAGCCGCAGAAGATCACTTTGGAGTTTGTGACATTTAAGGACAATATAACGGCTCTGGGAACGGCGGCACTGAACCTGAGTGAGACCAAACTCGACATCGACTATCTGGTAGTCAGCGGTGTCAATGCCAAGCCGGAGGAGAAGAAGGCAAATGTGGCTACAAAGCTGCTGCATGAGATGAAATCGTTTGGGGCATCCTTTGTGGTTGATTACAATGCGGTAGGTGATGTCTACGCGGAAGGCTCCGGCGAGGAAGTTGTCAAGGTATGGGTTCTGACCGGACGTGACCAGGGTACGATCTTGAAGTCCATGGTGGATGATACCTTTACCCCGGAGAGCGGTGTCAAGGTCAACGTCGAAGTGGTCGATCCCGGTGCGCTGATGAACGCGGTCATGGCGGGGAGAGGTCCGAACATAGTGCTCTCTGTGGGCGCGGATCAGCCTGTGAACTACGCGCTGCGAAATGCGGTCGAGGATCTCACGCAGTTTGATGACTGGGAGGAAGTGTTCTCTCACTATACAGAGAGTTCCTATGAGCAGTACAGGCTGGACGGACATATTTATGCGATACCCGAAACACAGACGTTCAACGTTATGTTTTACAGGAAGGATGTCCTTGAGGAACTCGGTCTTGAGACACCCGATACATGGCAGGAGATGATCGAGATGCTGCCGACCATCCAGGGGAACAATCTCTCGATCGGCATACCGACGGCGGCGGGCAGCAGCACCACCACGACGGCGACCACGGCAGTTGCCTCCAATGCACCGGATCTGTCCCTGTACTTTACACTCCTTTTCCAGTACGGCGGGGATATGTATAATCAGGAAGGTACGAAGACAGAAGTTGACGACGAGCCGGGCGTGAAGGCGTTCAAGGATTACATCAGATATTTCAACGACTATGGACTTCCTACGATATATGACTTTGTGAGCCGTTTCCGCTCCGGGGAGATGCCCATCGGCATTTCGCCGTACTCGACATACAATACGCTGATGGTATCGGCTCCGGAGATCAGAGGGCTTTGGGACTTCACACTGATCCCCGGCACGGAGTACACTGCGGAGGACGGAACCACCTATATAGACCGTTCCGACTATATCACCGGAAATGCGACGATGATGGTCGCTACCGAGGATGAAAGCCTGCGGCAGAAATCATGGGAATTCATGAAGTGGTGGGCAAATGCTGACACACAGGTGCGTTTCGGACGCGAGATCGAGGCGCTGCTCGGATCTTCGGCGCGCTACGCGACGGCAAACAAGGATGCGTTCGTACAGCTGTCCTGGAGCAACGACGATATCGAGATCCTCAGTGCACAGTGGGAGCAGACGGTCGGTATACGCGAAGTTCCGGGCGGATATTTCACGGGGCGCCATATCACCAACGCGATCAGAAAGGTGATCAACGAAAAGATCGACTCCAGGGAAACGATCATAGATTATGCTGTCACGATCAATGATGAGCTCAAGAAGAAGCGGGTTGAGTTCGGCTTGCCGATCGATGAAGAATAGGGGCGTGAAAAATGAAAGAGTATATAAATAAATTTTTTATCCTGCGGAAGCACAATATGCAGGTTGCGTGGAAAAAAGCGAAGAAGAGCAAGATGTGTTATCTGTTCCTCCTGCCCTACGCATTGCTGTTTACACTGTTTTTTGTGGCACCCGTAGTGATTTCCATCTTTTATGGATTTACTTACTATAACATTTTGGAGAAGCCGAGATTTATCGGACTGCAGAATTACATCAGTCTGATCCTCGATGATGACATATTCCTCATCGGTATCAAGAATACCCTGATGATCGCTGTCATCACGGGACCGCTGGGATATATCATGTCCTTCCTGTTTGCATGGCTGATCAACGAGCTTCCGAGATGGGTGCGCAGCGTGGCGGTTGTCGTGTTCTACGCGCCGTCGATCGCCGGCAACTGCTACGTGATCTTCTCTGTTTTCTTCAGAGGGGACGCGTACGGATATGTGAACGCTTTTCTGATGAATATTGGCGTCATCGACACGCCGATACTGTGGTTTGTCAATCCGACATACATGCTGCCGATCTGTATGCTCGTCATCCTGTGGATGAGTTTGGGTACCGGGTTCCTCTCGTTCGTGGCTGGTCTGCAGGGCGTGGACAGGTCACAGTTTGAGGCAGGATACATGGACGGTGTCAAGAACCGTTGGCAGGAATTGTGGTATATCACACTTCCCAATATGCGTCCGATGCTGATGTTCGGTGCGGTTATGTCGATCACCCAGGCTTTTGGTGTCTGTGATGTCACCATGGCGCTCTGCGGATATCCGAGTACGGATTACGCGGCACGTACGATCGTGACACACCTGTTCGACTATGGCTTCACTAGGTTTGAGATGGGTTATGCGTGTGCGATCGCAACCATTCTGTTCCTGATGATGATACTTTGTAACAAAGCAATCCAAAGTCTGTTGAGGAGAGTAGGAACCTGATATGAGCAAGAAGAACAAGAAAAAAGAGCAAGAAAACTTAGAACCTGTATATCATAAAAAGCTGATCAAGAGGAGGAAGCCAAACCGGTCGATTGTGGGAGATATCTTTCTGTATCTGTTTCTGCTGCTGGTGGCATTGGTGATGGCGTTTCCTCTGATCTATGCAGTGAGCAGTGCATTGAAGCCTCTGGACGAATTGTTCAAGTTTCCGCCAAAGATCCTGCCACAGAACCCTACGTTTGACAATTTCTCCGATCTGTTCGTGACGATGGGAAAATCGTGGGTAACATTTTCAAGATATCTGTTTAATACGGTATTTATCACGTTTGTCGGTACTTTTGGCCATCTGATCGTGGCATCCATGGGAGCCTTCGTGCTGGCGAAATATGACTTTCCGGGCAATCAGGCGTTCTTTAAGCTGGTTACTGTGGCGATGATGTTTACCGGTTATGTGACACAGATCCCCAACTATCTGATCCTGAACAAGCTTGGCTGGATCGATTCATACTGGGCGATCATCATCCCGGGATTTGCATCACCGATGGGACTGTTCCTCATGAAGCAGTTCATGGAAGGACTTCCGACATCTCTGATCGAGGCGGCAAAGATAGACGGCGCAAGCGAGTGGAGAGTGTTCAGCGGTATCGTGATGCCGAACGTGAAACCCGCCTGGCTGACGCTCATCATCTTCTCAGTGCAGGGGCTGTGGAACAACAAGGCTGCCACATTTATCTACTCCGAGGAAAAGAAGACACTCGTATATGCCATGCAGCAGATTCAGAGTGGCGGTATTGCAAGAACGGGGCAGGGTGCAGCGGTGCTGGTTGTCCTGATGATCGTCCCCATTGCGATCTTTATCTTCTCTGAGAGCCAGATTTTGGAGACAATGGCAAGCTCGGGTCTGAAAGATTAACAGGGAATGAGGTGGCGTATGAAAAAGATAATCAAATCAATTGGTGCCCTGGCGCTGGGAGCGATGGTGTTTGCGATGTCCCCGCTGAGCGTTTTGGCAGATGAAAAAAGCTATACATACAATTATGACTATTGGGGTGATGTGCAGGATTCACCGGATGCCTACACAGTGGCAGGTGTCTACACGGCGGAGGCGTTCGGTCTGGATCTCAATCTGCGCAACCCGCAGGGAATGTTTGTCAAGGAGAATATGGTCTATATCTGTGATACCGGCAACAACCGGATTGTGCAGCTCGAGCGGACCGGCACAGTGAATTTTGAGGTGGTGCGCATCTTCGACAGCATTCAGGGAGACACGGATGTGCAGAGTCTTGCCTCACCGACGGATATTGCGATCTCGGAAGAGGGAGACATCTATATCTGTGACAACGGAAACGCAAGGATCGTGAAGGTGGACAGCGACTTGAACTATATCCTCCAATTTGACCTGCCGGTGGATTCTAACGTCAGCGCGGACAGTACGTTCCAGCCCTCCAAGATCGTCATTGATACGGCGGGGCGTGTATACTGTATTGCCACCAGTATCAACCAGGGCTTGTGCAAATACGAGGCGGACGGTACATTCTCGGGATTTGTCGGAGCCACACCGGTTACGTTTGACTGGATGGATTATATCTGGAAGAAATTCGCGACACAGGAACAGCGGGTTCGTATGACATCCTTTGTTCCCACGGCGTATGACAATATCTATATCGATCACGAAGGTTTCATCTATGCCTGCGCAGGCGGTATGGATGAGGATGATCTGGATAACGGGGATGCGGCTGCGATCCGCAAGCTGAACCTGATGGGCAGCGATATCCTGGTTCAGAACGGCGAATGGCCCGTCTATGGCGACCTGTACTGGGGTGAGGGAGGAGGCTATGTGGGACCCTCTTACTTTACAGATGTGACGGTTTTTGAAAATGACATCTATGTGTGCCTGGATAAAAACCGCGGGCGTCTCTTCGGATATGACGATCAGGGCAAGACGGTGTTCTGTTTTGGCGGCAACGGCAATATGGACGGGTATTTCAGACAGCCTTCGGCGATTGAGCATATGGGACACGATCTGCTGGTGCTGGACGCCCTCGACTGCAGTGTGACGCTGTTCATACCCACCGAGTTTGGCGAGCTGATCTACAGCGCGATCGAGGATTTCGACGCGGGCAATTACGAGGCATCCGGGGAGAGCTGGAAGAAAGTTATGGAGCTGGACGGCAACTATGACCTGGCATACATCGGCATCGGACGCTCCCTGCTGCGCCAGAAGAAATACGAGGAAGCGATGGATTATTTTGAGCTGAAGTATGATGAAGACAATTATTCCAGAGCATATAAGCAATACCGCAAAGAGTGGGTGGAGGAGCATATTGTTGTGATCGTCATCGTGATCCTGGCGGTGTTCCTGATCCCAATGTCCATTGGCAAAGTCAAGAGAATCAAGCATGAAATTGATATCGCGGATATCTTCAGGGCTTAGATAGATGGAGGTCGATATGATAAATGCATTGAACAAAGATAATTTTCACAAGTATGTAGACAGCATGCGTTTTGCGCTGTACTGCATCACGCATCCGCTGGACGGTTTCTGGGATCTCACCCACGAAAAGCGCGGGACTTATGCGGCGGCGAACACGATCCTGTTTCTGACTTTGCTCATAAGGGTCATGAAGCTGCGATACACCAGTTTCATCTTCATGACGGTGTACTGGGAGGGGATCAATATCTTCCTGTACATCGCCAGCGTGGCATTTCCGCTTGCCATGTTCGTGGTCGGAAACTGGGGGCTGACTACGCTGTTTGACGGTAAGGGACGGCTCGGTCAGGTGTATATGGCAAGCTGCTACGCGCTGACACCATATCCGCTGATTCAGTTCCCGCTGATGATTTTCAGCAACTTTGTCACGGTGGATGAGGCGGAGTTTTACATGGTAGTCAGTGCGCTCTCACTGCTGTGGGCGGCTATGCTGTTCATCGCCGCTATGGGACAGATCCATGAATTTGGCTTGGCGAAGAACCTGCTGTTTATGGTAGCAAGCCTGTTTGCAATGCTGGTGATTGTGTTTATCCTGCTGCTGTTCTTCAGCATGATTTCACAGGGCGTTGCGTACTTTATTTCCATGGGGAAGGAGATTATGTTCCGACTATAGTGAGGCGGGGACCGAGAGGGCATCTGCCGGGACGGAAGGATAGGAGTGACCATGAAGAAAGAAAAAACAGTAAAAGAAGCTGAAACGAAGGCGAAATTGGCGGGGAAGCTGAAAAGTATGGCTGTCCCTGTGATCATAACAGCTGTCATACTGGTGGCGATCTATGCGATCGTCAATTTCAAAGGTACGACAGAACAGTCAGAAGGGATGACGATCTACAGCTATGACGGGGCTGAGGAGCCGGTCATACTCGAGAACGATAAGCTCAAGCTTACCATGGATCCCCTGACGACCCAGTTCACGCTGGAGGTGAAGGAGACAGGGAAGGTGTGGTATTCCAACCCTCCCGAAGCGGAGTCAGATCCTGTGGCTGTCGCGTCATACAAGGGAAGGCTCCAGTCTACGCTGCTCATGACCTACAGTATCGCTACCGGTCTGCAGACGACATATGACAGTTTCACCTACGGTGTCTCAAACGGAATGTACGAGATCGAGCAGGGTGATGATTACATCAAAGTCAACTATTCCCTTGGCAATGTGGAGAAGGAGTACATGATCCCTCCTGTCTGCACGGTGGCAAGCATGGAACAGTGGTTTGACAAGATGGAGACGAACGACTCCAGCTTTATCAAGCGCTATTACAAGAAATATGATATCAACAAACTTGGAAAGGATGATGACAAGGACGCGCTCCTTGCATCCTATCCGTCTCTGGCGGATGAACCGCTGTACGTGCTGAGAGACACGGCAAAGGGGGCTGCTACCCAGAAACTGGAGCAGATCTTTGAGAAAGCGGGATATACGGCGGATGATCTGGAGGCAGATAAGCAGCTGAATGCCCAGCTTTCCAGTAAGGATACGTTTGTGTTCGACGTCAGCATCATCTACAGGCTGGACGGCGGGGACATGGTAGTGGAGATGCCGCTGAGCGAGCTGGAATACAGCGAGGCGACGCCGATCTATACGCTTGTACCTCTTCCGTACTTTGGCGCGGGCGGTCCCGAGGATGAAGGCTATCTGATGGTGCCCGAGGGCGGCGGTGCGCTGATCAACTTTAATAACAACAAGTTCTCGCAGGCATCTTATTACGCGAACCTTTACGGCTGGGATATGGCGCTGTCGAGGGAGGCGGTAGTGCATGACACAAGGGCATACTTCAATGTGTTCGGTATTGCCAACGGCGATGATTCCTTTATCTGCATGCTGGAGGAGGGGGCTCCGTATGTCTCTGTGCAGGCGGATATCAACGGACACGGCAGCAGCTACAATTTTGTGAATTCGAGCTATATGATCAGCCCGTCCGAACTTTATCAGGTGGGTGACTTGAACAGCCAGAACGTCTATAAGTTCCTGGAGACGCTGCCGGACGAGACGATGACACAGCGGTATCGCTTTGTGAACAGCAACAGCTATGTGGACATGGCAAAGACGTATCAGGGTTATCTGAAAGACAATTATGGGGAGTATTTCGCAGAGAATGAGGACGAGGGAACGCCTGTGGCACTCGAGATCGTGGGAGCTGTGGATAAGGTGAGACAGATCCTGGGCGTACCTGTTTCGAAGCCGTGGAAGCTGACGAAGTACAGCGAGGCGGAGGAGATGATCCGCCAGCTGGTATCGGAGGGCATGAGTAATATATCGGTAAAATACACAGGCTGGTGTAACGGCGGCGTCAATCAGAAGATCCTGCGTAAGGCGAAGACGATCGGTGCACTGGGCAGCAGGAAAGATCTGGAGTCCCTGGGTGCCGCGGCGCAGGAGCTGGGTGTGGATCTCTACCTGGAGGGTGTGACGCATTACGAGTATGACAGCGGACTGCTGGATGGATTCTTTACATTCACGGATGCGGCAAGGTTCCTGTCGAAGGAGAATGCCGAGCTGTTTGTCTACAGTGACATCACGTACTCCGCAAGGGAGGGGATCGACAGCTATTATCTGCTCCATCCGAGTCTGATCGAGGAAAATGTGCAGGTTCTCAAGGAGGCGACAGACCGATACAAAGCGAACGTGGCATTCCGCGATATGGGAAAGGATCTCTCTTCTGACTACTATCTGAAGAACACGGTGAGCAGGCAGCAGGCGATGGATTCCCACGCGCAGATGCTCAAGGAGATCGATGACAGCGGCAAGAAGGTAATGATCAATATGGGCAATGATTACGCCCTTCCCTACGCGGATATGGTGACAAACATGGATCTGTCAGGCAGCGGGTACACCATCATTGACGAGGAGATTCCTTTTTATCAGCTTGCGATACACGGTTTTGTGGATTATGTCGGATCACCGTTAAATGTCTGCGGCAACGAGCAAAAGGAACTTCTGGAGTCTGCAGAGTACGGTGCAGGGCTTTCCTTCTCACTGATGCGCGAGACGGCGTTCGCACTGCAGAAGACGCTCTACACCGAGTATTATGCATCTGATTTTGCAACAGTACACGACAGGATGATGGAGATCTACAACAGATACAACAGCGAGTTGGGGCATGTGTTTGGTCAGCAGATGACGGGACATGAAAAGCTGGATGACAAACTTTCCTGCACTGTATACGAGGACGGCACAAAGGTCTATGTCAATTATGACTTTACAGATGCAGTGACGCCGGATGGCGTGGAGGTTCCAGCCAGAGATTACGTGGTAGTCCGTTGATGCCGGTTCCGCCTGAGACCAGGTCTTTGGCGGAACGTGACATAAAATGCTTTTAGAAAGGAATATGGTTATGAAAAGACAGAAAACTAAGTTGGCAGGCCTTCAGAAACGGAAAGCCATCTCGGGGTACCTGTTCATCTCTCCGTTTATAATCGGTTTTTTAGCCTTCATGATACAGCCGCTGATCCAGTCCCTGCACATGAGTTTCAGCGATGTGCAGCTGGGAGCGGGGGAATTCAAAACAGTTTGGAAGGGGCTGGACAATTACAATTATGCTTTCCGGGTGGATGCCAACTTTGTCAGGCTTCTCACGGAGGAGCTTTCAAGAATGGCGATCTATTCCGTGGCGATCATGGTATTCAGTTTCTTTGTTGCTCTGGTGCTGAACCAGAAATTTAAGGGCAGGGCGCTGGTTCGTTCCGTTTTCTTCCTGCCTGTGATCCTGGCGTCCGGCGTGATGCTCAAGCTGGATTCCGACAACGCCCTGATGGCGGCTGTCGCACAGACTGTGGAGATGAACGCGCAGGGCACGACGGGCATCTCGGATGCGCTCCAGGAGATCCTCAGGACTACCGGTGTGGGTGTGAGGGCATTTGAGAAGTTGTTTGAGGTCATTGACAACATCTACGACGTGGCGATCTCATCGGGTATCCAGATCATTATCTTCCTGTCGGGACTGCAGACCATCTCTGCCAGTATGTACGAGGCTGCGGACATCGAGGGTTGTACCAAGTGGGAGAGTCTCTGGAAAATCACCTTCCCCATGGTCAGTTCCCTTTTCCTTGTGAACTGGATCTACACGGTGGTGGACTTCTGCATGAGATCGGACAATGAAGTCATTGAAAAGATCACGACATATATGAATGTAAACCTGAATTACGGGCTGGCATCCGCTATGTCATGGACATATTTCGTGCTGGTCATGGCGATCATCGGAGTGAGTTCAATTATCATCTCGAAGGGGGTTTACTACTATGACTAAGTTAAAGACAGCAAAAAATAGAGATTTCTGGGAGCGGAACAGAAAATCCGGCGGCTATCTCCTGCGCAGGACCGTGATGGGATACGGTGTCAGCATATGCCGGGCGATATTGCTTTTCGGGTTGTGTTTCCTGATCCTGCAGCCCTTGTTGAACAAGATCTCGGTGAGCTTTATGACCGAGGGAGACCTGTATGATCCCATCGTTATCTCCATCCCGCTGAATTTTACCACGGAGAATTATCGTCTGGCGGCAGGACTTATGGAGTACGGAAAGAGTTTGTTCAATTCGCTTGCGATCGCGCTGACAGTCTCGATCGTGCAGGTGTCGATGTGTACACTGGTGGGGTACGGTTTCGCGCGTTTCCAGTTCCCGCTGAAACGGTTCTGGTTCGCCTGTGTGATGGTCATGATCCTGATCCCGCCCCAGGTGATCTCCACTTCACTGCATCTGCACTTCCGGTATTTTGATGTGCTGGGTATTTTCGAGATGGTGACGGGTGCTCCCGTGAACCTGCGCGGTTCCGTGCTGCCCTATTACATGATGTCATTTGGCTGTATGGGGTTGAAGAACGGACTTTATATCTATATGATCCGGCAGTTCTTCCGCAATATTCCAAAGGAGATGGAGGAGGCTGCCTACGTGGACGGCTGCGGCACGCTCAAGACTTTTGTCAGCATCATGCTGCCGGACGCGAAGCCGATCCTCACGTCCTGCTTCCTGTTCTCGTTCGTATGGCAGTGGACAGACGGTTTTTATTCCAGCATGTTCTTAGGCCAGATAAGCCTTCTCAGCATCAAACTCAAGCAGCTGCCGGACACATTCGGCGGTTACATGGCGAGGATCACCGGCTCATCAAGTTCGGCGGGTGTTTCCGTCCCCTACACGAACTGTATGCTGGCAACAGGTACCCTGATGGTGATCGTGCCGCTGATCGTGCTGTATCTGTACGCACAGAAAGGCTTTGTGGAGAGTCTGAGCAGCACAGGTATCAAGATGTAATGGTTATGGTATAAGTTTCTGCTGTCCGCTCTGGGATGCGGGCAGGCGGAAGTTTATATAAAAGAAACAACGCATGGCCAGGAACCCGTGCGCAAGTATGTGCCTGTACCTATAATAGCAGGTGCAGCAAGAATGGAGGATAATATGAAAAGAAAAATGTTAAACAGATTGATGGCGGCTTCTATTGCTGCTATAATGACGGTCAGCATGACTGGCTGTGGAGGTAATGCAGATCAGCCTGCAAGCAGCGGAGATCAGACCAGCGGGGACACACAGGCAAATGCCGGGGGGCAGACTGGCGGCGAGACGAAGACGGATGAGGCGGAGCCTGCAGGCAGCGAGGCACAGACTGAGACGACAGGGGAGGATGAAGATCTGACACCCGAAGTGCGGATTGATCCCAATACAGGCGAGCCGTTTGACCTGGGCGGTATGGAGATCATCATTGCTGACTGGTGGACAGGTGAGCCGGAGGATCCCAAGACAGACTTTCAGGCAGCACAGAGAGAGTACCGCGAGTGGGTTCAGGAGACATATAACTTCAAAATGGTTCAGAAGAATTACGCTGGCTGGGGCTGGGGTGAAGGCTCGATCGGAGAGGCGTTTGTGCAGGCGGCTACCTCAGGAAGCGATGAAAATATCATTTACGTGCTGACAAACTCCGCGGCTACAGCGGCAGATGTAAGCCAGGGATTGATGTATGATCTGACGAAGCTTGATGGCGATGTGATCGATCTCTCTGCCGAGAAGTGGCAGACGAACGGCGAGGTAAACAGCTGGAAGGTAGACGATGCCGTATATTGCTTCTGTACGGGTCCTTCAGAGCCCAGAGGAGGTCTGTATTTTAACAAGACCGTCTTAAAGGATGCCGGGATCGACCCTGAGACGATCTACGATATGCAGCTCAATGGAGAGTGGACATGGGATGCATGGGTTGACATCATGAAGGAAGTACAGAGGGATACGGACAACGACGGACAGAATGATGTATTCGGATGTGTACAGAACAACGGCGGTATGGTATATATGTGCGTACGCTCTAACGGTGGTCAGCTTGTGACCAAGAACAGCGACGGTACATACACAATGACTGCTGACAGCGATGTAGTGAGAGAGGCGCTGCATTTTGCTATTGACACTGTTACAAACAACTATTTCCTGGATTACGGCAACGAGGAAGGAACGAACTGGGAAGACTACAAGAACCTCTTTATGAGCGGCAAGGCAGCTTTCATGTTTGACGAGGCATACTGCGCATATGAGGGCGGCTGGCTGACAGGTCAGAAGCCTGTGGAAGTAAACGGTGTGACACTGGATCAGAGCGTTGACTATGGATTCGTAATGTTCCCGAAGGGACCTAAGGGAGACAATGTGACGAACAAGAACAACAATCTTTTCTGCATGCCTGCTTCTTACAGCGATGAGAAGGCAAGACAGATCATGTTTGCCTATGACGTGTGGACAGAGGATGTTCCGGGTTATGAAGGCTACTATGAGCTGCTGGATAACCTCTACGGCGGCATGAAGGATACACGTTCCGTGGACGAGACGATCGACATGATGACAACGAGGGGTGTTGATGACTGGCACTCAATCGTTCCGAACTTCAACCCGAATGATGATTTCCTGTGGAAGCTGGGTGTAGGCGAGGACGTTGATGCGATCTTAGAGCAGAACCTGCCAGCATGGCAGACGGCTGTCGATGAGTTTAACGCTTCCCTGAAGAAATGATCATGAAGTAAAATTCGCGGCAACGCTGTACCAGATCAAATAAATAGTGATTAACAGACATGGGGATGGTGTTTTCCGAGCGCCATCCCCTTTTTGGAAAGGATGAAAAGATGGAGGTTTGGTTTCATCTGCCGGGGCTGCGGCAGAATTATCCGCTGAATATGATGCTGCTGTCAATGCTTGAGAAAAGGCCGCATTATTTCAGGGAAGGCGTGAAGATCGCGTCCTTTTTCGGAGAGTTTCCCATGTCGCTCTGGAATGGCGGCAGGCGCTCGCCAAACGACCAGTGTGACGCGGGGTATATACAGAGTGCGGTCAAAAGCATCAACGACAAGGGCGTGTCCGTGCGCTATACCTACACGAACATGTTCCTTGACGAGGAGGATCTGAGGGATCCCTACTGCAATTTCTGCATGAAGACGGCGGATAACGGGAAGAACGAGGTTCTTGTCGTGTCGCCGCTCCTGGAGGAATATGTGCGCAGGAACTATCCGGGCTTCAAGATCAACAGCTCTACCTGCAAGGAGATCCGTGATATCGACGCGGTGAATGAGGAGCTGAAAAAAGATTACCACCTCGTGGTGCTGGATTACAATTTCAACAACCGCTTTGACGAGCTGGAAAGGATCCAGGACAAAGGGCGGTGCGAGATCCTCGTGAATGCGGTGTGCCAGCCGGATTGTCCAAGACGGGGCAGGCACTACGAGAACGAGGCGAAGAACCAGCGCATCATGCTCGAAAACCGCACACGCACTCCCGACAGGCAGATCCCTCTGGAACCCTGGCACTGCGACTACGGGGAGCACAATGAGTTTGCCACGATACAGAGTTACTGCACTTACGTGTCGCCCGTGGATATCTGGGAGAAATACGTGCCGATGGGTTTTACCAATTTCAAGCTGGAAGGAAGGACGGCGAACCTCTTTTATATCATGGAGGTTTACTGCCACTATCTGATACGCCCCGAGTACCGTGTGGATGCCGCGACCACGCTGCTCAACAGCATGGCGGCGAGCAGGCTGATCACGGTGGGAAGGCCAAGGCCCTCCAAATGGCAGCAGCGGCGGGAAGGGAGGTCTGACAATGGCTGAGAGAGGTTTCTGGCATCTGCCGGGATTTTGTTACTACAGGCAGTTAAATTGCGCGGTGATCACGCTGATGGAGCAGTACCCGGAATGTTTCCGTGAGGGGTACAGGATCGGATCCGTCTACGGGACTTTCCCGGGCGCTATCTGGAACGGCGGGCGTGTGGTCATGGGGATCGCCGGGAAGAGGGATATCGAGGCGACCCTGAAACTCTATAACAGCAAGGGCGTGCCGGTGCGGTTCACGTGGACGAACGCTGTCCTGGAGGAAAAGCATGTCCAGGATACCTACTGCAACCTCATCATGCGGCTTGCGGATAACGGCATGAACCAGGTGCTTGTCAACACTTCGGTGCTGGAGGACTATATCCGGCGCGAGTGGCCGCGGTTTCCGTTGATCTCATCCACCACAAAGAGGATCGTGCAGACGGAAGGGGTGCTCAGGGAGCTGGAGCGGGGGTATCATCTGGTCGTCCTGGACTATGATCTGAACCACAATGAAAGCGCGCTAAAGGAGTTAGAGCCCCATGCGGGGCGCATAGAACTGCTGGTGAACGAGGTGTGCACACCGGGCTGCCAGCGGCGTGCGGAGCATTATGCACAGCAGTCAAGGGCGCAGCTTGAGTTCGATGTGAAGGATGTCTTTCAATGTCCCAACGCCAATCCCAACAAGACTTTCGCGGAGTGCACAAAGCGCCCGGCGTTCATATCCAATGATGAGATCGGAAGTTATATTGAGAGAGGATTTGTGAATTTTAAGATCGCTGGCAGGGGTATGCCCTATCAGTATGTGCTGGACGCGTATCTGTATTTCCTTGTGAGGGAGGAGAAACAAAAGTTTATGCGCGAAAAGATCGGTCAATTTGTGGCGGATGCCGCAAAGAAGACGGAGGGAAGAAAATGAGGAAGAGAGTGGTTTTGCTGACAGTGCTGCTGGCGGGGGTGCTCCTGTCTGGCTGCGGGCAGACGGCGGCGCAGACACCTGTACAGACGGCGGAAACGGAGGTAGAGGAATTGGACAATAAGTTGAATAATGAATTGGAGACAGAGACAGACTTGAAATCGACAGTGCAGGATAATACAACGGAATCAGAAGAGACAGAAACAGTGACACAGGCGCAGGAACCAGTCGTCGAACAGAAGGATGACGGTGTGCGCTGGCAGGACTTTGTGGCGGATATGGGCATGGGCTGGAATCTGGGAAATACTTTTGACGCGATCGATTGCAGCGGGCTTTCCGACGAACTTGACTATGAGGGCGCATGGCTGCCCGGCAGTACCAGGACGACGAGGGAGATGATCGGTCTGGTGAAAGAGCAGGGGTTCCGCACGGTCAGGATCCCGGTGTCATGGCACAACCATGTCGACATCACGGCGGACGAAGACGGAAAAACGGTCTATACCATCAGTGATGCATGGATGGGCAGGGTGCGGGAAGTCGTGGATTACTGCTATGATGAGGGGCTCTATGTCGTCATCAACATCCATCACGACGACAACAAGGACAAGCGCTTTATCTATCCGACAGCGGAGTGTCAGGAGCAGTCGATCAACTATATCACGCAGATCTGGACGCAGGTGGCAGAGGAGTTTGCAGCGTATGACCTTCATCTGATCTTTGAGGTGGTCAACGAGGTGCGTCTCTCAGGCACGGACGATGAGTGGACGCCGGACACGCTCAATTCGCAGGAGGCGCAGCGCATCATCAACACGTACTCCCAGGCGGGCGTCGACGCGATCCGCGCGGTGGACAGCGGATATAACGCCTCGCGTTTCATCATGTGCACAGGTTACGCCGGGAATCTGTATTCCTACAAAAACCAGGTGCTTCCGACAGACAAGGGCGGTTATCCCAACCGGATCATGGTGTCGACGCACCCCTACTCCCCCTACTTTTTCTGCATGGATGTGTCGGAGAACGGCAGGAGCGTGTTTGACGAGCAGGTGCAGAGCGACGTGCGGGAAGTGTTTCGCGTGATCGACCAGCAGTGGACCTCAAAGGATGTGCCGGTCGTCATCAGCGAGTGGGGCACGATCCTGAAGGCGGACAACGAGGAGTCGCGCAGGGAGCACGCGTCATACTATGTCAATCAGGCGGTCACGGCTTGCAAGGACTCGGCGGGCGAGACGGTGCAGATCCCGTGCATCCTGTGGGACAACGGCAGCATCGCGGATGTGACGAAGGGGGAGACCTTCGGCTATCTCGACAGGCAGAACGTGACCTGGTTTGACCAGGGGTACGTGGATGCGGTCATAGATGCCTGCAGCGGAGATTCATAAGGACAGGGCAGGCGAGCCGGGTGCTGCTGGCAGGACTGGCTGGGTGCCATGGAAGGGAAAACAGATTTGGAAAGGAATGGTGCGAATATGAGTAAAACAGTGAAGCAGGCGTTGAATCCATACCTGCCCCCGTGGGAGTACATACCGGACGGTGAGCCGTATGTGTTCGGGGACAGGGTGTATGTCTACGGCTCGCATGACTATTATAACGGGTATGTGTTCTGTATGGGGGACTATGTGTGCTGGTCGGCGCCGGTGGATGATCTGGGCAGCTGGCGCTATGAGGGCGTGATCTACCCAAAGGACGCCGATCCGCTGAACAGGGACGGGAAAATGTGTCTGTATGCGCCCGATATCACGGTAGGTCCGGACGGCAGATATTATCTGTATTATGTGCTCGATAAGGTCAGTGTCGTGTCGGTCGCGGTCTGCGACACGCCGGCGGGGAAGTTTGAATTTTACGGTTATGTACACTACGACGATAACACCCGCCTCGGTGAGCGGGAAGGCGACGAGCCCCAGTTTGATCCAGGGGTGCTGACGCTGGGCGGCAGCACCTATCTGTACACCGGGTTCTGCCCGCGCGGAGACCGCGCGAGGAGCGGCGCCATGGTGACGGTGCTCGATGCGGATATGCTCACGGTCACAGAGGCGCCGCGCATCATTGTTCCTGGCTGTGAGTACAGCGAGGGGACGGGATATGAAGGACATGAGTACTTTGAGGCGGCATCGATCCGCGTGGTGGGGGAAAAATATTATTTTATCTACTCGTCCATCGTGATGCATGAGCTGTGCTACGCGGTCAGCGACAAGCCTGACGGGGGATTTGTCTATGGGGGTGTCATCGTCAGCAACTGCGATCTGCACATAGACAGCTACAAGCCGGCCGACCGTCCGATGGCATACGGTGCGAATAACCATGGCAGTATGGTGGAGATCGGCGGATCATGGTATATTTTCTACCACCGTCACACGAATGGTACATGGTACAGCCGTCAGGGCTGTGCGGAGAAGATCGAGATGCTTTCTGACGGAACGATCGTGCAGGCGGAGATGACCTCCTGCGGATTGAATGGCGGACCGCTTGTGGGCGAGGGCGAGTACGGGGCATATCTTGCCTGCAATCTGTTTACGGATACGGTTTCCGTCTATGTCGGGGACGACCGTTTCCCGAAGATCATGCAGGACGGGCGCGACGGCGACGAGAATCCGGGCTATATCGGCAATATGAGGGATACCGCGACGGCAGGGTTCAAGTATTTCGACTGCAGGCATGTGACGGCGGTATCGATCAGGACACGCGGCTATGCGGAGGGCTGTTTTGAGGTCCGGACGAAGTGGGACGGGGAGGTGCTCGCGCGCATTCCGATCCACAACACCAATGTCTGGGAGGAGTACAGCGCGCCGATCGCGCTCGATGACGGTGTGCATGCGCTCTACCTCACTTACAGGGGCGGCGGAAATGCATCGCTGCTGTCTTTTGCGCTGAAAACAGGGACGGAGGATAAAATGCAATGAAAAGTACAGGAGTGTTTCAGACGATCAAGAGCAAGATACTGCTGATGGGGATCTTTTCAATTCTGGTGGCAGTCTGTATCGGTGTGCTGGGGATCAACTCGCTGAACAGGAACAGCAGCAACAGCGAGATCGGTTCGATCGTCAATGAGATTGACGTGCTGCAGGCGAAAAACCTTGCACTGGAGGCGCAGTACCAATACTATATCGATCAGAAGTATCTGGACAATATTCTGGGCAACCTGTCCCAGATGCTCTCCAACGTGGAAGTGCTGCAGGGTATGACAGGTGCGGCATACAAAGAAAAGATCGGAAAAATGCTGGATGAACTGACAAGGATCCGGGACAATTACAGCCAGATCAGCGAGATGAGCAGCACAAGGGGATTTGACGGCGCAAGCGGACTGTACGGGCAGTACATGGAAGCGAACAGCGCGCTGTCGGAGAGCTTTTCTGTGCTGGTGGATAAGCCTGAATGGCTGGAGATCAAGTGGAGCGATGCCAACATGTGGGCGAGCGGTGAGCGCGTGGAGATCGATGGCAAAGAGTATGTGAAGCTTGTCTACTCCGGGCCTGTGCCGCACGGTGTGAGGAGGAATGCACTGATCTTCCGTATCGGGGGGACACTCACATACCATAACAACTGTTACATTACGGATATTCGCTTTACCAAAGGTGCGGACCAGGCGGAGATCGACCTGAACGCAGTCGATTCGGTGACAGGTTCCAATGTTGCCTACGTGGACAGCGAAGTCCTCACGTTCGACGGCAGGCCGGCGATCCGCGTAGGCTGTAACTTCAACGCTTCCGGTGACAGCTGGGAGGAGTTTGCAGTGCAGATCCCCGTCAGCGAGTACGACCCGCAGAATTATTCCACGATAGAGTACACGCTCTATCTGGAGCCGACAGACATGACGTTTGACTACAAGTACGGTGGTGCCTACTCGGGTGCGTATGGCTTTAGCGGAAGCCTTGAGCAGCTTGACAACAAGGTGGGCGCATACAGCAAGCTGGTGGTTGAGGGAAAGGATGTGACCGAGAGCTACACCGAGATCGAGCAGCTGGTCGCGGAGATGGAGACAAACATTCCGCTGTATACGACGGACAGCGGTCTTGCCGGGGATTCGGAGGCGAAACTTGGCGCCAAGAAGGAGATCCTCGCACAGATGAAGGTGCTCGACGACAAGATTCTCGCATTGAAGGCGGAAAATGCGACGCTGAATGCGGATCTCACGTCCCTGTGCGAGGTGATCAAGGACATGGCATCCAAGGATATGGCACAGATCAAATCGACGGTGGGGAAACTGAGTGTGATCGTGCTGATCGTGGCGTCGATGATCCTTGTCGGCATGACAGTCCTGATCGGTACAGGCATTGACAGGAGTGTGACGAATTTTAAGAAGGCGCTGGACAAGATAGCCCAGGGAAGCATCTCCGTCAGGATCAAGGCGGACGGCAGGGATGAATTTTCGCAGTTTGGCAGGAATCTGAACGGATTTCTGGACAAACTCGAGGACAGCATCAGAAAACTGCAGGGGATATCGACCAACCTTGCGGAGGTAGGCGGCGAGCTGGAGAGCAAGGCGAACAGGACGAAGGGCGCATCGGAGGTGGTGAGCACTGCCTTTGAGGAGATCGCGAGGGGAGCGGCTGTACAGGCAGGCGACATCGCGGATTCCTCCCAGCAGGCATCCAGGATGCAGGAGAATCTGTCTCAGATCACGGCGAGTGTGAACAATCTGTCAGACATGGCAAAAGAGATGAACCAAAAGGGAGCGGAGGCGGCAAAGATCGTCCATGAGCTGAGCAGCACGAGCGACCAGACGACGGACGCATTCATCATGATATCCGATCAGATCCACAAGACAAACGAGTCTGTCGTAAAGATCCAGGAAGTGGTCAACCTGATCGCGGAGATCGCCAGCCAGACGAATCTGCTGTCGTTGAACGCCAGCATAGAGGCAGCGAGGGCAGGAGAGGCAGGCAGAGGGTTTGCAGTCGTGGCGAGCGAGATCCAGAAGCTCGCAGAGCAGACCAACTCATCGGCAAAGGTCATCGATGATATCATCCTGACACTGTCGAAGGAGTCCCGGCAGACGGTGCAGTCCATCAGCGAGGTCACGGACATGATCATGAGCCAGAAGGAAAAACTTGACGAGACCAAGGTGAAATTCGGGGTGGTCGATGAGGGGATCTCATCTGCAGTCGTCGGGATGGCGGAAGTGCAGGAGCAGGCTGACGTGTGCAGCAGATCAGGGGAGCATGTGGTGAGCCTGATGACGAATCTGTCTGCCATAGCGGAGGAGAATGCCGCGACGACACAGCAGACCAACGCCTCGATGAATGAGCTGAATGACGCCACGGCATCGCTTGCGAGGACGGCGGTGGAGCTCAAGGATCTGTCGATGGCAGTTGAGGACAATCTGAATTATTTTACATCAGGGCAGGATTGAGGGCGCGCGGCAGGCAGGAACTGTTTTGGACAGCACATGAAGAGGATGGGATATCAATGGGGAAGAAGATAGCGGTTTTTTCTACGGCATGGAACGGTGAGCATATCGGCGGGATATTGAAGGGTATGGAGCAGAAGGCAAAAGAGACGGGCAATGATCTGTATATTTTCAACACATACGGAGGCTTTGAGGAGGAGAAAGTGTTCAATGACTGCGAGTACCGCATTTTTCATCTCGCTCTCCAGTCGGAATTTGACGGGATGCTTATATTATCCAACAATATCGCATCGTACAACAGGATCGAATCGCTGATGCAGCAGATCAGGAGCAGGAATATTTCCTGTATCAGTCTGGAGCAGGATGTGCCGGATTTTCATTTCATCGGGACGAACAACTATGCCGCGATGGCTGAGCTGGTAGAGCACCTGATCACGGTACATGATTGCCGCACATTTAATTTTGTCGGTGGATTCTGTGATCATATAGAGAACAAGGAGCGCAGGAAAGCTTTCATCGATGTGCTCACCGGACATGCCATCCCCGTTGAACAGGACAGGATTCGCGATTACTGCTTTTCGAGGGAGAGCGGGGAGCAGGCATTCCGCGATTTTCATGAGAGGGGGATCGCCATACCGGATGCGGTGGTCTGCGCCAATGACGATATGGCGATCGGATATATCAAGATGGCGGAACGGTTCGGGTATAAGGTGCCCGATGACCTGATCGTGACGGGATTTGACAATCTGGCGCAGGCATACTGCAATA
Source organism: uncultured Lachnospiraceae bacterium (assembly GCA_910585765.1). GTDB lineage: Bacteria > Bacillota > Clostridia > Lachnospirales > Lachnospiraceae > COE1. The sequence continues at coordinate 40,436 of CAJUES010000012.1, forward strand.
TTCCGTCCATCTCCAGTGTGGGCAGGAGCAAGGAGAATCTGGGGAGACAGGCGGTGGAGCAGCTGCTCGGCATGATGGAGGGCAGGGAATATCCGCACGCGGTCTATGTGAGATCCGCGTTCCATCCGAACCTGAGCTGCGGCTGTGACAGGGGGATCGAACTTTTTAAGAAGGTTCAAAAGCAGAAGTCCGATATGGAATACGACAATGTCGGGATAAGGTGGCGCATCAATGTCATGCAGAAGCAGCTCCTCGCCTGCAGGGATGAACGGGAGTTCTGTTCCGCGCTTGAGGGCGAGCGGATCCGGTTCTCGTTTTCGCGCCTGTGCATCATGATCGACGACGAGGAGTACAGCGCGCCCTATCTCGACGAGCCGGCGGCGGGCGGCATGAAGTGTTATCCGCCGCAGATGCGCCGGATGTTTCAGGAGAATACGGAGCCGGGGAGCGAGCCGGTGATGATACAGACATCGAGGCTGGTGCCGGATGCATATCTGCAGGACGGGGAGGATTCCCACGTGTTTGTGTTCCTTCCCATGCATCTCCACGGCAGGAATTTTGGCTACTGTATCCTGCAGGACTGCATGGACTACATCTTTAACGGCAATCTGTTCTACTGGATCAGCGAGCTCAACGCAGCGATCGAACATATCAAGCAGAATGCCTGCATCAGAAAGCTGAACAAAAAACTGGCGCACATGTATATGCACGATCCGCTGACCGATCTCTACAAAGTCGATCAATGATCTCCACGGTCATGAGACCGGCGATGTGGCGATCAGGGCGGCAGCCGGGGTTCTGAAACAGTCCTGCCCTGACAGCACGTATCTGTGCATTCGGTATGGCGGTGATGAGTTCCTGCTGCTGGGCACTTACAGGGAAGACGGGGATGCGGATCGGCTGAAAAGGGAGATCAAGGATCGGGTGGCGGTATACAACGCGCGCCATGAGCTTCCTGTCCTGCTGGGCATGAGTGTCGGCGTGGTCATCGCTGACCCGGCAGAGGAGGCACAGAGCATTGACTACTATATCAACAAGTCTGACACGATGATGTATCAGATCAAAAGAGAAAAGAAACAATGTCTTTGACGACACGAAAGATTGATAAGGCGGTGAAGGGATAGGAATGAAACAAAGCGGGGAGCTATTTCGTGTAAAGAGCAGCGGTATTTTGTTATGTATTTTAGTCACCACAGCCAAAGTAGTTGATGTCTTGACAAGGCGTTTCATTGGAAATGTTGTAGATAAGGGAATTGGGAGTGATTTTGGCGTCGATCTGTTCGTCTGCATTGCAATTATTTGTGCCATAACACTTTTGCTTCAGTATCTTCAACCTTATTCTTGTGCTGGTTATGAAACGAAATACACTTCAGGATTGTTCATTAAAATAATTAATTCTTTTTTGTTATCTAAGCAATGTGAGATAGATGAAAAGAACGTAGGGGAAGTAAGCACATGTTTTTCTTCTGATGTAAATGGAGTATTTCAGTTTGCCAGGAGAAAATATACTATTTTTTTTCCTGATGCAGTCTCTTTTATTGTATGTGTTTTTTTTCTGATGAAAATGCAAAGATCATTAGGTATTATTACTTTATGTGTCGGTTTGGTATCAGGTTTTTGCATGACGAAAATCAGTAAAAGCATGTTTTCTAAGATGAATGATTACCAAAATAAACTGAAAGACATTAATAAATTTACATCAGATGGATTAATGAATGTTGAAATGATTAAAGTGAATTTATTAACTGAAAAACTTGAAGAGCAATACGAACAAGAATTAATGGATTTAAATAATATTAAGAAAAAATTAGCTATAAGACAAGCATTTCTGTCTGCTCCATCTATGATATTATCTTTTTCAACTTTGATGACAGTTGCATTCTATGGCGGATACTGTGTACTTAATAATTCTATGAGTATTGGTTCTCTTATGTCTGCAATAATCATGGCTGACTATATTGTTTCGCCGATTATGAGACTGGAGAATACCCTTGTACAATATAGAAGATCTTTAGTTAATCAAGCGAACATTAATAAGATTACTGAAATGAATTTGGAAGAGGAGGAATGTAATTGTTTTTCAGATTCAGAAAGATTTTCGTTTAAGAATGTAAGTTTTTCATATCCCGACAATAGAATGGTATTTAACGATTTGAACTTAAATTTTACAAAGGGGGAAATCAATTATATTATAGGCAAGAACGGGGTGGGGAAAACCACATTTATTAAGTTGCTTAACGGTGTATATGAGACGAATAAAGGAGAAATAAGCTTACCATTTAGCGAATCATCATTGAGTAAAATCAGAAATAGAATATCTGTAATGTCTCAGGAGTCGTTATTATTTGCAGATACAATTAAAAATAATATATTCAAAGAAGGAGATCCTGAGGATAAATTTCAAGAACTGTGTAGGAAGCTAAATTTAGACTCAGAGATTATGAGTTTTGAGAGTGGTTATGAAACAATTCTTCAAGAGAATGGAGATCCTTTATCCGGAGGTCAAAAGAAACGTATTTGTTTTTTACGATGTGTTATGAATGAAGCGGATATATATGTATTTGATGAGCCTACCGCTAATGTGGATAAGTTGAATGCAAATGTTATGATGGATTACATATTTTCACTTTCAAAAAACCATTATGTGATTTTGATCACTCATGATAAAGATTTGTTAGACAAGTATCCGGGATATATCCAGGAGATTAGTGGGGCTTGATTGTATGATAAAAGACATTAAGAAATTGTGTATATTTTTTTCATTGTTTCAAACACTATGGTTGCCGTATATAGTTGCAACCTTAGTAGTAGCAAGCAGAAATTTCATCATAACTGTTCTAAATGCGTCTATTAGCAGTAAGGCTGTGGAAATGGTAGAGAATGGAACATTTTATTGGAACGTATTGGTACAAATGGGGATTTGGATTGCTGTATTTGCCATTTACGATTCTGCTGGAATATTTTCGCAAACCACGATCATACATAGAATAGGTGTGACATTGAGGAAAAAAATGTTTTCTCATGCATTACATGCGAAGGTTGAGAATTTAGATTTGTTTGGAAACAGACAAGAATTAATGTCTCGAATGAATTATGATATAGATGGTGCGATCGGACTTCTTTCATATGGTGTATTGTCACCCATCATGTGTTGTATTTCAGGCATCGGAGCTTCCGTTATTGTATTCAGAGTTGATTGGAAACTATGCATAGCTATTTATTGTCTGGGAGCAGTTATTTTTTGGTCTCAGTGCAAATTAGCAAAGACAATTAGAAATCGTGCAAATATAGTGCAGAAGAGAAAAACAAATTTATTTTCCTTTTGTATGCAGATATTTAACAATTCCTCACTTATACGTGTATCGAATTTATGTAATTCTTTGACTGATAAACTAAAATTGCAAACAAATCAATATTACAAGGAAAATATGGATAAAGGAAAACTTGATGGAGTATATGGATTCATACAAGGAGTACTTCGTTTGTTCTGTTTCGTAGGTATATTTTGTTACTGTTATTTTGCCTCAAAGATGAGATTGGCGGATATAGTGTATATGATTCAGATTGCACCATTGATTTGTACTATGATTTTATCGATAGCAGATATGTATGCCTATTTTCAAAAATCGATGGTAAATGTAGATCGAGTACTGGAAATATTTGAAATACCATTAGAAAATGAAGATGGAATAAATTTTGAAATCCGACAAGAAAATTTGTTGGCAGCAAAGAATGTTATTTGTAAATATGAAGATTGTAGTGTGAAAATACAAGATTTTTCATTAAATGAAGGCTGCGGGAATATGGTTGCTTTTACAGGACCAAGTGGTTGTGGAAAAACGACTTTATTAAGAAGGTTGTTAAAATTGTATGAATATTCTGCAGGAAATCTTTTGCTGTTTGGCCAGGAAGTCAAAGAATGCAATAATTCCTCTCTGCGTTCACAAATATCATATGTTCCACAAGAAAATATGATATTTCCGGGATCTGTACGACAAAACATACTTTTTGGAAATAGGAATGATCATATTTCTGATGCTCAGATATATGATATTTTTAGTAAAATTGGTGCAAATGATTTTCTTGACTTCGTTGGCTTGGATACATCATTAACAGAAAATGGAACAAATCTTTCCGGAGGTCAAAGACAGATAATTGCTATTGCAAGAGCTATCTTATATGACAAGCCAATAATGATCCTGGATGAGGCATTTGCTTCAATAGATATTAAGTATACATCCAGTGTTTTGAATTATCTGGCTCAAAGTGGGAAGTATATAATGATTGTGTCCCACTCGGATAACATTCTCAAAAAATGTAGTAAGGTTATTGTCATGAAGTCGACTGTGCATAAGCAGGAATGCTTAGAGAGCAAAGAATGGTGCGAGACAAGCGGCTCACCATTCTAATTTCTGTCAAAAGGCGGTGTGATATCTTTTCGCAGGGACTGGCGGTACTGGGTCGGGGTGCAGTCCATGAATTTCTTGAATACTTTATTAAAATAGCTTATGTTATTGAATCCGACGGAGCCGGCGATCTCGGAGATGGAATCGTGTGTCTTGCGGTGCATGAACTTGGTCGCTTCCGCGATGCGGTATTTCATGAGGTACTCGATCGGAGAGAGACCGATGGTGCGCTTGAAGCAGCGGCAGCACTCACTCTTGCTGACGAGGATGGATCCAGCGATGTCGTCGAGGGTGACGGGTTCCGTGAAATGGTCCTGAATGTAGCGCATCGCCTGTTTCGTCCGCTGTGCGTCCTGGTTGACAGTGCGCGCAGAGAGCCTGGATGAGGTGTCCGCGCCCGATGGGAGCTGGCTGTAGAGTAGATGCCACAATTGCAGGATGCAGGCTTTTGACAAAAGCTCGTACCCGATGGGGCGGCTCTCGTTGAGCGCGATCAGCTGCTGCAGGTGTGCGAGGAACTGACGGTACAGGCTGTGGCTGTCCGTGACGTGCAGGTAGTTGAACGAGCGGTCGGCAATGATGGGATTGATGTACCGGCTCTCTAATTCAAGCTGATCCATGCCCAGTATAAAGGAAGGGTGGACGGTGACACAGCTGAAGATCACGCCGTCAGCGCCCGCTGGCGTGATAAAATGTCTGACAGCCTGGTTGATGAAGACGATGTCGCCGCTGGACACGGTGAAATTGTCCTCGTCGCATGTGATGTACGCCTGTCCTTTCTGGATATACTGAAATTCAACCTCCTCGTGCCAGTGCCAGTATACGGTCGGGGCATCGGGCGTGCTGCAGTCGACAGTGGCGAGGTTTACGGGATATCCGCTGAGCAGGAGTTCTTGTGTGCGCTTTTCATAAAAATTGGGTTTCATAAAATGTCCTCTCTTTTCTGTTTTTTCCTGATAGGGCAGTCTTATTTGGTGACTTTAATAGACTCTCGGAGTCTCTTTGTGCCTGATATTGTGAGAAGATTTTTTGTCAGATGTGCACAAATTTATGAGGCGTACGTGGCACGTACGTTGATTAAATTTGTGTGCATATGACGGTAAATCTGCCACAATAGCAGGTGCAAGGGAGATTCCGAGAGGCTATTTTATATATAAGGAGTATAACACATATTATTATTTTTTTCATGCTATTTGAGCAGTGTTTGCGGTATTCTTTCTGTTGATTTAATGCATAATAAAATATTTTATATTTAGATAAAATAAAGGTTGTTTCTTTTTTCATTTTATGATAAAAATAAAGTATACAATTTATTTTAATCGGAGGATAATCATGAAAACTGGAAAAAATTACAAGTTTTGGTTTGCGACAGGTTCACAGGATCTGTATGGCGATGCGTGTTTGAAGAACGTGGCGGAGCATTCGAGGATCATCGTGGACGGGCTCAACAAGTCCGGCCTGCTGCCCTATGAGGTAGTGTGGAAGCCGACACTGATCACAAACGCAGTGATCAGGAAGACATTTAACGAGGCGAATGCCGACGAGGAGTGCGCGGGCGTCATCACCTGGATGCATACGTTCTCACCGGCAAAATCATGGATCCTGGGACTGCAGGAGTACAGAAAGCCGCTGATGCACTTCCACACACAGTTTAACGAGGAGATCCCATATGACACGATCGACATGGATTTCATGAACGAGAACCAGTCAGCGCACGGAGACCGCGAGTACGGTCATATCGTGAGCCGCATGGGGATCGAGAGAAAGATCGTGGTCGGGCATTGGCAGAATCCCGATGTGGTCAGAAAGATCGCGCAGTGGATGGTGACTGCGGTGGGCGTGATGGAGTCCTCCCACATCAGGGTGTGCCGTTTCGGAGACAACATGAACAACGTGGCTGTCACCGAGGGCGACAAGGTTGAGGCGCAGATCAAGTTTGGCTGGGAGATCGACCACTACAATGTGAACGATCTGGCAGAGTACGTCGATGCGGTTTCCGCTGCGGATATCAAGAATCTGACAGACGAGTATTACAGCAGGTACAAGATCCTGACAGAGGGCAGGGATGAGGCGGAGTTCAGAAGACATGTCGAGGTGCAGGCGGGCATCGAGATCGGTATGGAAAAGTTCCTCGAGGAGAGGGATTATCACGCGATCGTCACACACTTTGGCATGCTGGGCGGACTGAGACAGCTCCCGGGGCTTGCGATCCAGCGCCTGATGGAGAAGGGCTATGGATTTGGCGGAGAGGGCGACTGGAAGACGGCGGCGATGGTCCGTCTGATGAAGATCATGGCTTCCAATGTCAAGGATGCGAAGGGTACGTCTTTCATGGAGGACTATACATACAATTTCGTGCCGGGCAAGGAGGGCATCCTGCAGGCGCATATGCTCGAGGTATGCCCGAGCGTCGCGGACGGCGATATCTCGATCAAGGTATGCCCGCTGTCCATGGGCAACAGGGAGGATCCGGCGAGGCTTGTGTTTACGTCAAAGACAGGTCCTGCTGTGGCGACTTCACTGATCGATCTGGGCAATCGTTTCCGCCTGATCATCAATGCGGTCGACTGCAAGAAGGTGGAGAAGCCGATGCCGAAGCTTCCGGTCGCAACTGCATTCTGGACACCGCAGCCTGACCTTGCGGTAGGCGCGGAGGCATGGATCCTGGCAGGCGGCGCACATCACACGGCGTTCTCGTACGATCTGACTGTCGGGCAGATGGTTGACTGGGCGGACGCGATGGGCATTGAGGCTGTCGTGATCGACAAGGATACAGATATCAGGACATTCAAGAATGAGCTGAGATGGAATTCAGTCGTGTACCGCTAAGCGTGTGCCGGCTCATGCTATTTCGGCAGAACTTATTCAAAATACAGGCGTTTGGGCTTTTCGACGAACTCGACTTCCTCGAGGTCTGCGAAGGCGTCCACAAAGTCCGCCCGGACGGTCGCGATGGCGTAACCGTTTATGAGGGGTTCGATGTGGATGACTTCTGACTCGAGCCGCTCGAGCGCCCCGTGATATTTGACGATCAATTCCCAGGTTCTGGTGGCAGGGGTGTAACCCGTGCCGAGAACCTGGGATTTCTGCATTTCAGTTTCGGTGGCGGCGAGGGCGAGGTTGAGGAGATTTTCAAGCTTGGCATTTGGCATGGTGTGTTTTCCTTTGGGCAGGGATGTGGATTTGATATAAGATATTCGATGAGGGCGGGGTGTGTTAAAAGAGCGATTCCTTTGGGCAGGGCGGCGATACAGGGTTGTGAAATGTGTCTGCATTGTGTATACTGTTATTGATCGAATGTGAGATATAATAGGATCGTTATGATCCAAAGGGTTGACATATGCAACACAAAACGGGACAGGAGTTGATAAACATGGGGAACAGGATTCTGGGACAGAGCGAGTGGATCATCATGGAGAAGCTGTGGGAGCAGCAGCCGAGGACGATCATGCAGCTGTTCCACTCGCTGGAGGAGGATCCCGGGTGGAGCAAGAGCACCGTCAGCACGCTGCTTGGCAGGATGGTCGAAAAAGGCATCCTGTATTATGAGGACGGCGGAAAAGCCAGACAGTATTATCCGGGGATCAGGCGCGAGGAGGCTGCACTGGCGGAGACGGAGAATCTGCTGTCACGCGTGTATAAAGGCTCCATAGGCATGATGATGAGCACCCTGGTCAAGCAGAGAGATCTCACGAAAGAAGAGATCCGGGAGCTGTATGACATTCTGGAAGGATTGGAGAGCAGGGATGGGGAGCGCGAAAAAAAATAACACAATCCACATCAAACTTTTGCGGTGCGCTTTGTGGTATTCTCTGGATGTAACCAGATAGCTGCTCCGAGTCCCGCGGCACAGGTGCACGGGAGACTCGGGAAGTTATGTGTTGAAGGGGGAGGAAGCAGCATTGTATGAGTGGAACAAGGCGATCCAGAAAATGATCTGCTGGATCGAGGAAAATCTGACAGAAAACCCATCGCTGCAGGAGATGTCGAGACAGGTCGGCTATTCACCGTACTACTGTTCTGTAAAGTTTCATGAGGTGGTCGGAATGACGATCCGGAATTACATAGCAGGCAGACGGCTTGCGCAGGCGACGCTGGAGATCCGCGATACCGATGAGCGGATACTGGATATCGCAGTGAAGTACGGGTATTCCTCACAGGAGGCTTTGACGAGGGCTTTTGTCAGCGCATACGGGTGTACGCCCGCCGTATACCGGAAGCATCCGGTGCCGGTCACACTCTGCATCCGTCAGGCTGTATTCCTGCCAGAACATTATGTGGACAGAGGAGGACCAACAATGAACAGAACACTTTTGACAGATGCCCATGTCAGGGTAGAGCACATCCCGGAGCACAAGTATGTCGGCATATGGGATAAGGAGGCGGGTGAGTACGGCAGCTTTTTCGCGCGGCACGACTGCGACGCGGTCTGTGGCACGATCGACAGCATGAGCCATGTGTCCCACCCGATCGTCACCTGCCACACGGCAGGATGGTTTTACGACAACGGCACCAGGGGATATTTTTACGGGTTCGGCGTCCCTGCGGACTATGACGGCGTGATACCGGAAGGGTTTGAGATCCGCGCGTTCCCGGCAAGCGACTACCTGGTATTTTTCCACCCGCCCTTTGACTATCCGAAGGATTGCGGGGAGGTCATGAAAAGGGTGGAAGATCTCGCGTGGAATTATGATCCGTCGACAAACGGCTGCGAGTGGAATGAGGAGGCGTGCCAGGATTATCAGCGCCACTATCCGGAGGTGGTCGGATATGAGGTGCTCAGACCTGTCAGAAAGAAGAAATAGTTGAGACAAGATCAGAAAGCTTACTGATGTAAAATAAGATTTTCATCAGTAAGCTTTTTGTGTACACGGGTAACAGTTCAGTCTTCGGCTTCCTGTTACAGCATTTTCATATTTTTATATTTTCTCTTGACAAATATATCGGAAGCTGATATATTAAATGTACGATATATCGTATCACGATATATCGCGAGACGATAATGTAGCAATCCGCTTTGTAGATCACTGCTGAAACAGCGCGTGACCATACATTGCAGGTACCCAAAACAAGGAGGAATATTGATGGATCGCTTTAAAAGAATTTACCATCAGGGAACGATCAGTGTCGTTGAGATCTGGGTTGACACAGAGACCGGAGTCAATTACGTGTTTCACAGGGATGGAAATGCAGGAGGTTTTACGCCGCTTCTCGACCCTGAAGGGAAGCCGGTAGTGACAAGATCGTGACGAGAGTGGAGCAGGTAACAGAGAGAGATATCCCACTGACAGAAGCCGTTTACTATATTCTTCTGGCGGTGAGGAAGCCAAACCATGGTTACGGGATCATCCAGGAGGTCGAGCGGATGACGGACGGGCGTGTTGTGCTGGGAGCGGGAACGCTGTACGGTGCGATACAGACACTTTTGAAAAAGAAGTGGATCGACATCTACAGTGTCGACACGGAGTCCCGGAAGAAAAAGGAGTACAGGATCACGGAACTGGGCAGGGCTGTCTTTGAGGCAGAGAGAGCACGGCTGGAAGAGCTGCTGAGGAATGCAGCGCTGATGCGGGATGAAAATGAGGGATGAAGAGTGGATAGAAGGGGCGGAACGAGGAAATGATTCGATATCGAATGTACTTAAACAAGGATAAGGAGACAGAGTGGCTGAACCGTATGGCGGCTGACGGATGGGCGATGCGGAGATTCTTTGCCGGTTTCTACGGTTTTGAAAAGTGTGAGGCGGGCGAGTACATCTATCAGGTTGATTTTGTTGACAGACTGTTTTCTGTCAGCAGAGATTACAGAGAGCTGATGCAGGATGCGGGGATCGAGATCGTCCAGACGTGGGGATTCTGGGTGATACTGCGCAAGAAGGCGTCCGAGGGAAAGTTTGATCTCTACACGGATATCGCTTCGAGCATTGAGCATTACAAAAAAATCCGAAAGATGTTCAAGGCGGCAGCGATCATGGAGATAATCTGTATCTTTTTTGAGCTTTTGGCTGGCATCAGAGGTGTGACAATCGGATATGCTTTCGCCCTTCTGCTCGGAGCCATTTTGGTGGCGCTGCTGAACGGGATTGCGGAGCTCAACAATAAGATCAGGATATTGGAAGAGCGGATGATCGGAATCGAGAAAAAAGGCTGCAGGAGCCGCAGTATCTCAGGGCTTTTGGCAGCCGGACTGCTGATGAACAGCTGCGCTATCATGGTGACAGATGCGGTTTCGCAGGGAGTCCGGCATGCCGTTCAGCTCTTTGCGATACTGCTGATGCTGGCTGGACTGTACCAAATGATTTCTGCCGGGAAGTGATGGGGTGACAGCGGATTTATTCTTGCTTTTTGGTAATACTTGTTGACCATATTCCAAATATAAAGTATAATATAGTAAATGTTTGCCAAGAATATCACAAAAAAAGTTGTACAGTTTAGATAATTTGTAGACTTTTTTTGCTTGTAACTATGAAGATGATGGAATGGTTATGGTATTTTTTACAAATAGAAATGCAGTTGTAAGTTGAAAGGATATGGTTACAAGTATGGAAAAAAAGAAAGAAGCACCTACAAGTGAAGCATTGGGAAAGAACAGCCAGGTTGCGCGTTTGAGAAAGATCGTAAAGCAGACGAATTTCTCGTTAGTGCTGGGGATCATCCTTCTTGTACTGCTGTTTTTTGCCAGTATCAGTTACGCGCTTGTCTCAAATGAGCAGCTGGAGAGCACGATGTATCTGAATCAGTACCGTCTGGGTTCCAAGGCGCTCACCACGGCAGTGCAGTCCTATGCGGTTTCCGGCAATACAATGTACTACGATGATTATATGAGGGAGTTAAATACAGATAAGAACAGGGATATCGCGCTGGCAGGCCTCGAGGCGAACGACATCAAGGATTACGAGTGGGCTGAGCTCAATGAGATCGCAGCGCTCTCCGACAATCTGGTGCCTCTCGAGGAGGATGCGATGGCGGCGGTGGCAGCAGGGGACGTGACGGCAGCTACAGAGTACGTCTTCGGGAAGGAGTACTCCGACACGATCCAGAAGATCAATTCCCTGACGGACGATGTCATTACAAAGATACAGGATCGTCTGGATGCATCCAAGAAGTTGTTCATGGTGATACAGATCATCTGTGCCGTTGCTTTTCTGGCTGGGTTTATCAGGCTGGCACAGCAGTGTCTGCGGACGATCCATTTCTCCCAGACAGAGCTGCTCACGCCGATCATCAAGGTTTCCGATCAGATGGAGCTGCTTGCAGACGGCAATCTCCACGCGGATCTGGATCTGCAGGAGGACGACAGCGAGGTCGGCAACATGGTTGCCGCGATCCGGTTCATGAAGGACAATATGGCGTCCATCATTGAGGAGATCTCCTACATACTCGAGCAGATGGGGCAGGGAAATTATATCCTGACAGTGAATCAGAACTATGTGGGCGAGTACGTGAAGATCAAGGATTCCTTCAACAAGATCATGGAGGACATGCGCGGTACAGTGAGCACGATACAGGAGGTCGCAAAGGAGATCGACAGCGGTTCCGCGCAGCTTGCATACGCGGCGGATGACCTGGCGACGGCATGTACCGGTCAGGCGACGGAAGTTTCGGAGCTGATGCAGCTTTTGACGGAGCTGGGAAACAGCATCCGCTACAATGAGCAGGAGGCTGAGGAGGCTGTGAAGATATCAAACCTGGCAAGCTCGACACTGACCGTGGGCAGCCAGAAAATGGACGAGCTCAGGGAAGCCATGAAGGAGATCAGCCAGTGTTCGGAACAGATCATTTCCGTGATAGCGGCGATATCGGATATCGGCGATGAGATCGACCTGCTTTCGCTGAATGCATCCATCGAGTCCGCGCGGGCGGGTGAGGCCGGGAGAGGATTCGCGGTCGTGGCAGAGCAGGTCAAGAAGCTCGCGGAAGCGTCTCAGAATGCGGTGGGACAGACCTCCGAGCTGATCGAGCGTACAGTCCAGTCCGTGGAGGTCGGGACGAGGATCTCCCGCGAGGCGGCTGCCAACATGGAAGAGGTACAGATGGGAGCCGAGGAGACGACAGGCCGCATCAACGGCATCGTGGATAAGCTGAAACTGGAGGTGGAGAGCATCGCCCACATCAACGACAGTATCGGTGTCGTGGCAGGGATCGTGGACAACAACTCGGCAACATCGGAGGAGACTGCGGCAGTCAGCGAACAGCAGAAGGCGCAGGTGGAATCCATGGTGGACATGATGAGCAGGTTCAAAGTCTGATTTTGGTACGGAACCTTTCCGTGCGGCATATGATGATAGTGAGATCAGCAGACAGATGTCGCATGGGGATTCTTATGAATGATTTGGAGAAAGCGCAGTCCTGTATTACACAGGTGACACAGCAGGAGCCATATCTCACAGGTGAAAAAGTGATCATCGCTGTGCTTGACAGCGGGATCGATTACTTCCTGCCGGAATTTCGCAGTGCGGATGGAAAGACGCGCATTCTGGCGATATGGGATCAGACACAGCAGCCCGATGTGGAACAGGGCAGAATACCGCCGCCGGGTTATCGTGAGGGCGTACTTTATACAAGAGAGATGATCAATGAGGCACTGGCTTTGGGGCGCGGGAGCGGCCAAAGGCTGGTGCCTGTTTTTGACGTGTCGGGGCATGGTACCGCAGTGGCGGGGGTAGCGGCTGGCACAGGGATGGGTGTGGCGCCCGGGGCGGATCTGCTGATCATCAAGCTCGGCAGTCCGCAGGCAGATTCTTTTCCGAGGACGACACAGCTGATGCGGGGGATCAACTATGCGGTCAATCTGGGGGTGGAACTTGGCAGTCCGGTAGCGGTCAATCTGAGCTTTGGGAACACCTACGGCGACCATCAGGGAAATTCGCTTCTGGAGCGGTTTGTCGACAACGCGTCCGAGATTGGGCGGAGCGCGATCGTCGTGGGCAGCGGCAACGAGGGCGCATCGAGGGGGCATACGGCGGGTGTGCTGCGGGATGCCAGCCACGTGGTGGAGCTATCGGTGGCGGACCGTGAGACGGGGCTCAGCATCCAGCTGTGGAAGTTTTATCAGGATGTGTTCAATCTCGCCGTCATTTCGCCCGGCGGGGAACGCATGACGCTGGAACTGTCGAACATCGGGGAGGCACAGGCAGTGAGGCGGACGCTGGAGCAGACGGAACTGTTGTGCTATCTGGGCAGACCGCTGCCCTACAGTGTGCAGCAGGAGATTTTTATCGACATGATACCTGTGGGAAGCTATCTGAACGGCGGTGTGTGGCGCATAGAGCTTTCTCCGGTATCGCTGGTGACTGGGGAATACCGCTTTTATCTGCCGGGCTATGCGGTGAGAAACGCTGCAACCGGATTTTTCCTGCCGACACCGGAGATGACGATCACGATTCCGTCGACGGCAAGGCGCGCCGTGACAGTCGGCGCGTACGATGTGCCGCGCAGGAGTTATGCGGATTTCTCGGGGAGGGGATTTGTGTACAGCTACAGTGATGGCAGGACAGATACGGCAGGAGGGCAGCAGATCATCGCGGATGTGAAACCTGACCTGACGGCGCCGGGCGTGGGGATCACGGTGCCCATGCCGAACGGGGGATATGAGCAGGTGTCGGGGACTTCGTTTGCGACACCGTTCGTGACCGGGGCGGCAGCGCTTCTGATGGAGTGGGGCATCGTCCGCGGAAATGACCGCTTTCTCTACGGGGAGCGGCTGAAAGCAAGCCTTATCCGGGGCGCACAGCCGCTTGCCGGCATTCCCGGGCGTCCTGACAGCAGGATCGGCTGGGGGACTTTGTGTGTGCAGCGGGCACTTGGAGGAATAGGACAATCCGGTAGCTGAATATGTATAGAGGGAGCAGATGAGGGAATAGGGGATCGTGAAAATATGCAGATATATGTAGTCAGGGAAGGTGACAACATAGATAAGATCGCGGCGGCATTTGGAGCCGGCGCGGAGGAGATCGCTTACGACAATCAGATTTCAGCGCCTTATCCGCTGGCTGTCGGGCAGGCATTGCTGATCCCGGGGGCGGACAGTGCACGGCAGAGGAGGGAAGTGCGGGTCAACGGCTATGCATATCCCTACATACAGGGGCAGGTGCTTTTCGAGACCTTGTCCTATCTGACGAACCTCTCCGTGTTTTCCTATGGGTTTACGACAAGCGGAAATCTCGTGCCGCCTCAGGCAGATGACAGCTGGATGATCGGTGAGGCGTGGAGCCAGGGGACGGCGCCTGTCCTGGTCTTGACGCCATTTGACCAGACAGGGATGTTCAACAACTATCTGATCAGTGAGATTACCCACAATATGACAGCACAGCAGAATCTGATCGATCAGATGTTCCTGGTGATGGAGGAGAAGGGATTTGCCGGGATCGACCTTGATTTTGAATACATTTTGCCGCAGGACAGGGTAGCGTATGCGGATTTTGTCGCCAATGTCAGGGCACAGGCGGCGCCAAAAGGCTATTTTGTCTCTGTGGCGCTCGCGCCGAAGACCTCGGCAGACCAGAAGGGACTTTTGTATGAGGGAAAAGATTACAAACTCCTCGGCGCGGCGGCGGACAGTGTGCTGCTGATGACCTACGAGTGGGGGTACACCTATGGTCCGCCCATGGCGGTGGCGCCGATCAACAAAGTGCGGGAGGTCGTGGAGTACGCAGTGACAGAGATACCGGTGGAAAAGATCGATCTCGGGGTCCCCAATTACGGATATGACTGGACGCTGCCCTTCGTGCAGGGGGCTTCCAGGGCACGGCTGATCAGCAATGTGGAGGCAGTGCGGATCGCGATCGAGAATGACGCGAGGATCTTGTTTGACCAGACTGCCATGTCGCCGTTTTTCCGCTACGAGCGGGACGGAGTGCAGCATGAGGTATGGTTCGAGGACGTGCGCAGCATGCGGGAAAAATTCCATCTGATCACGGAATACGGTCTGAGGGGAATGGGCTACTGGCAGATCATGAAGCTGTTCCGCGCCAACTGGCTGCTGCTTGAGGACACTTTTGACATCACAAAAATTCCGTAGCTTTCTGTGTAGACTTTTGACGATATATAGTGTAAACTGGAATACGGGATAGAGAGCGAATGGATGTACAGATACAAAGGAGTGAGTACACTGGCTAAGAGAAGATATGTGAGGTCGCGCTCATTGAAAGAGGAAATGGTGATCGACCAGGCGGTTGTGGACCGGGCAGGGAGAATACTGATATCGAGGAATACATTGCTCGATTCTTATCATATAATGTCTCTGGTCAGGATGGGTGTACCAGGTGTGTATATACGCGAGGGGGAGGGGGACGAGAATGCCGTAGAGTCCGGGGATATCGTGATCGCTCCTTCGGTGCAGCAGGAGATAGAGCGAAAGACCGTGGAGGACAGGGCCAAGGTCAATCTGTCTGAGAGTGTGAAGGCGAGAGTGGCGGAGGGAATTCAATATCTGTACAATGACACCGTCTCGGAAGACTTTACATCGACTACCAGGAGCATCACAAACGATCTGATGAGGGCGATATCGGACAATGATGCGATCGCCGTCGATATCAGCGCGCTCAAGATCAGCGATGAGTACACTTTCAAACACAGCGTCGACGTTGCTACAATGGCGATGATCGTCGGGAAAAAGCATGGGTTCGGCAGGCAGGAGGTCTACGAGCTTGGCATATCGGGGCTGCTCCATGATGTCGGCAAGTCAAAGATCCCCAATGAGATACTGAACAAGGCAGGAAAACTCACCGATGACGAATTTATGATGATGAAACAGCATTCCCTGTTTGGGTATCAGCTTCTCAAAGAAAAGGACGATCTGTCCAATTCGATCAAGCTTGGCGTGCTCCAGCACCATGAGAAAATGAACGCGAAGGGATATCCCATGGGTGTTCCCTCCGAGAAGATCAATCTGTTCGCGCGGATCATATCCGTGGCAGACATTTATGATGCGCTTGTGACGGAGCGGCCGTACAAGAAACCATTTTCTCCGAGGGATGCGGTGGAGATGATCATGTCCCTGACGGAGGAGCTTGACATCGAAGTGATGAGGAGTTTCCTCGAGAGTGTGATCCTCTATCCGGTCGGAACCGATGTGGAGCTCAGCACGGGTGAGTGTGCGCGGGTGATCGAGAACAATTCCAAATACGTTTTGAGACCGACAGTGATCGGGTTGAAGTCAGGAAAGATTTACGACTTATCAGAGATCGGAAATGCAAGTATCGTGATACTGTGATGTTGTGGGGAGGCCGTTTTTTTGTTATTTTGCAATTTTTACAATCTGGATAATACGATGGACAATAAGGTACGGAGAATGTTGTGTGCAGTGTTTGCGGGCATGATGCTGGTGTTGTGCCTTGCAGCCGCGCCTGCGGGGCTTGTCAGGGCAGCGGATGCGTCCATGCTTCCGATGTACAGGCGTGCGGTGGATCTTCCGCAGGGAGACCTGTCAAGGCTGGCGCAGGTGATCAGGAGGGCGCAGGACGGGGAGGAGATCACCATAGGGTTTCTCGGCGGTTCGATCACGGAGGGGCGCGGCGCTGCCAACATACAGGACTGTTATGTCTCGCAGGTGTACAAATGGTGGTACGATACATTCCCTCAGGCGAAGATCAATGTGATCAATGCAGGTCTGGGCGGCACATCGTCCTATCTGGGCGTACACCGCGTCGACGAGGAGATCCTGTCGCATGATCCGGATCTGGTATTTGTAGAGTTTGCCGTCAATGACACGCTGGATGGAGCGTGCACGAACAGCTATGAAAATCTGATACGGAAGATCCTTCTGTCCGATAGCCATCCGGCGCTCGTGCTGCTGTTTGCCACCAATGAGACCGGTGACAGTGCTGAGGAAGCGGAGGCAGAGCTGGGGAGATACTACGAGCTGCCGATGATCAGCTACGGGAAGGCGGTGCTGCCCGAGGTGGAAGCCGGAAGCTTCGCGTGGTATGAGATCGCGGAGGATATCGTACATCCCAACAACAGAGGACATGCCATCTTTGCGGGTCTGATCACCATGTATCTCGAGGAGATCTGCTCAAGGCTTGACAGGATCCGGATCGATGAGGCGCGTCTGCAGAGTTACGAGCTCCCGGAGCCGATCACACCGCAGGTGTACCAGGATGCCCGCATCGAGAGTGCGGCGACCATCACGCCGAGCGCCGAGATCGGCTATGGCGTGTATGATTTCAATTATCATTTCATGGACAACTGGTATGCCTTGGAGGAGGGCTCCTACATATCCTTTGAGGTGGAGGCACGCGGCATCGGCATCCTGTATCAGCGGACAGAGGAGGGGACTTTCGGGCAGTATGACATCTATATCGACGGTGTGTGTGTCAGGACACTGGATGGGAATTTTGTCAGGAGTGACGGCACGGAGACAGAGGCGGAGGCACTGTACGCATCACCGGATGGGGAGCGGGCGGAGCATGTGATCACGATCGTCAAAAATCCCGCGTCGGTGAATGTCGACTTCGTGATCATAGGTTTGCTGCTCAGTTAACACAAAAAATACCTCGTAAGAGGTATTTTTTGTGTCCTGCTCAGGCGTCAGGCATGATCAACTTCCAGTCCGCGATCACATCCTCGCAGGCATCGGGATCCATGTCCGCGACTGCCTCGCAGAGCCGGATGTAGAGTTCGTGGTTCTGGTCGTCGAAGCTGTACCCGTCAAGTGTATGTATGGTGTCCTCCATCTTATCCATGTCAAGGTCGTCGATCGCCTGCCTCATCTCGTCAAAGACACCTGTCAGTATATCCGCTGTTATGGGCGGTTTTCCCTCGACCTCCCGTTTTTCGGGGAAGAAGGGTGCCAGGATCTCATGGAGATGTGCGTACATAGAGAGCGCGTCGTCTGTATTATGCAGGATGATGTCGATCTCGCCTGCATTTCCGGCAGCTTCCAGCGCGGCAGCCATGTCCGCGAGCTCGTCGGCGCCGATCTGTTTGGAAGCGCTCTTGAGGGCGTGGACCTCGACCGTGTAGTTGTGCCATTCCTCCTTGTCTCTGTAGGTCTGTATCAGTTTCAGCTTCTTGGGGATGGCATGGTAGTAATCGGCAAGGATCGTCATAAACAGTTCTTCGCTGCCCAGCATTTTCAGAGCCTCCTGCATGTTGAGCTCGGGGATGTGCGGCAGTGTGATCTCCTTTTTGGCCGGCGTGATCCTTACCTGACCGGAATGCTTCTGGATCTTTTCCCTGGGCAGCCACTTGCGTATGGCATTGATGAGCATTCGGACCTCCACCGGTTTTGCGACGAAGTCATTCATGCCTTCCTTGATGAACATGTTTTTGACATCACCGATCACATTGGCGGTGAGCGCGATGATAGGCACATTGTCATACTCTGAATGGAAACGCCTGATGATATGCGTGGTTTCGATGCCGTCAAGCTCAGGCATCATGTGATCCATCAGTATGAGGTCGTACATCGTCTCGGAGATCTTGCTTATGGCGGCATTGCCGCTGAGAGCAGTGTCGATCTGCATATTGAGCGGTTCGAGCAGTCCCTGCGCCACCGTCAGGTTGATCGAATTGTCGTCCACGATGAGGACTTTGGCGGTCTCTGCGGTAAAGTCGTAGTACTCATCGGAGGACGGGGTGTCGTACTGGCTGAACACTTCATGGTTGTAGATGCCAGCCAGCGACATGACGGAGAGCGGTTTGTGCACTACCATCACGTTTGTCGGGTTATAGTCCACCGAGGTGTCATAAGGGGCAGCGACGATCGTGTTCAGCTCCGGATGTTCGTCCACGAAATCCTGCAGTTCCTGGTTGAAACTGCCATGCGGGACAAAGAGATAGATGTCCTTGAGACTGTCGACATTTTCCCGCAGGTAGGACAGTATATCCGCATCCTTCAAGTCTGTATAATCGATGTCGAGCTTGTGCATATCTCTCTTGAGCTGGATCTGGGCGTACGTATTGTCCAGGAAACCCACGGCATGGCACGGCGGATTTTCGGTGAGCGCGATGGACGCTTCCGAGTCGATGACTTTCTGGGGGATCGTGAAAGTGAAGGTGGAACCTTCTCCGTACACACTCTCCACGGAGATGTCGCCGTTCATGAGTGAGACCAGCCGTTTGCTGATCGCCAGCCCGAGTCCGGTTCCTTCGATGTTGCGGTTGCGTTTGCTGTCGACCTGCTGGAAGGACTTGAAAAGCTTCACAATGTCATCGGGTTTGATGCCGATGCCTGTGTCTGAGACAGAGAACACCAGATTGATGGTATCCTCGGAAACCTGTTCGAAATCAAATTTCAGACAGATCTGCCCCACCCTGGTAAATTTGGCCGCATTGTTTGCAAGGTTGGTGATGACCTGTTTGATGCGGATAATGTCACCGTACAGAACCTTGGGGATGCCGGGATTGACGTCGAGCACCAGTTCCACATCATCCCGGTCTATGCGCGTGCTGATGATGGTCGCGATATCGTTGATCATCGATGCAGGCTCATAGTTGGCAGTCACAATGTCCATCTTGCCGGATTCGATCTTGGAGAAGTCAAGGATATCGTTGATGATGGTGAGCAGCGACTTCCCGGCAGCCTTGATCTGGGTGATATAATTTTTGGCTGCGGGGGACATTTCCTCGCGCAGCGCCATCTCCGTCATGCCGATGATGGCATTCATGGGTGTGCGCAGCTCGTGGCTCGTGTTTGCGAGGAAATCGGATTTCATATTCGCAGCTTTTTCAATCTCGATATTTGCCTCTTTCATGATGTACTTGTGGTAGGCGATGCTCGAGAGGGCACTCGTGAGCGTGTAGAGGAAAAGGGCTGCATTTTCGAGTTTGTCTTTCTCGACGACCGACACGCTCATGACGGACTGCAGATAGTTGATCAGGTCGATGCCGATCTCGGCGGCAACCTGCATGATCCGTGTGATGTCGGGAGGTGCGGTGAGTACCTGGCCTCCGACAAAGCATCCGACCATCTTGTCGCCCGCCATGATCGGCGCGGCAAAATCCATCAGTCCCGCATGGCAGAAGTACGTCACCGAAGATCCTACTTTCAGGGCGAGCTCGGCGCCGTGCTTGTCACACTGCTGGCAGCGCAGGCAGCCGATCGGCGAGTTGCGGGTATACTTGGAACAAAAGTCGGTGAAATTTGTTCCCTTTGTGACCGGAGTACCCTCAGCATCCGTGATGATGGCTGCGAATCCTGTCATTTTAGAAAAAGAGTCCTGGAGGCGCTGGAGCATCTCCACCTCGAAAAGGTCTGTGAGGGTTATCTCGTTATTCATATGACATGTCTCCTTTTAAATCAATTTTTATTGAATCAGTTCCCGGATCTTTGCGATCAGGGCTTCTTTCTCTACAGGTTTCAGCAGATATCCCTGGGGTTTCAGGGCAAGCGCGTTTTTGATCTTTTCCACATCGTTGATCCCCGTGAGGAATACGACGGGAATGGTTGCGAGATAGGGATCCTTGCGCAGCTCCTCGAGAACAGCCGGACCGTTCATCTCGGGCATCTCATAGTCGAGCAGGATCAGGCTGACCTCCTTTGCGTTCAGGAAACGCAGCGCGATCTTTCCGCTGATGGCGGTGGCAACCTCGTACCTGGAATCGAGATAGCCCTTGATCGTCTTGTGGATGATGGTGGCGTCGTCGATGACGAGGATGCGGTGGCGGTCAGGGGCTTCCGGCTGTCTCCCGGCAGTATCCTTTTCGTTCGGATCCTTTTCGATCGCCTCGAGTGCAGCGTCGATCTTTGACAGCGTGTCAAAAGCGCTGGCAGTGTTGAGATCGAGTGCCTTGGAGAGCGGCGAGTCCGCAGCTGAGGACAGAAAAGCCTTGTGTTTTTTGATAAATCTGGTGATCGTGTCCTCCATGTCGGAAGTGGACATGGGAAGCTTGATGCTCAGTTCCGGCACACAGTTTGGGATCTTGACTGCGAAATCCAGACTGACAGAATCGCCGATCGCGGCATAGGGCACGTCATTCTTGCCGAGCACATCGTGAAAGCTTGCGATCGTCACAAGGTCATCCCTCGTCTCCGCGCGCATACAGTAGATAAAAATATCCGGCTTGAAATACTGGATATGATTTTTCAGATCATCAAAGATCATCGATGATGTCATGCACTCAAATGCGAAATCCATCTGTAGGAAAAAATTACTGATGAGTTTTTTGCTGTTACCAGCCAGCAATACCTTATATTTCATTGAAATGTCCTCCTGGGTTTGTTCGTTCTATTGCTGGTGTTGGCAGAATTGCTGTCAAATGTGCATCCTTCAACAAAATATTGAAACCAGCAATATTATTAATATAGTATCACAAACTGTGCAAATAATAAATATTAAAGTTTGAAATTTCATTAAGTTTTCTTAAAAATGAGTGATATTTATCAAATAATGTGACAATTCGGGCTTTTTTTGAAAGGGTATTTGTATTCATAGGAAGGAAGCGGTATAATGGTGCTGTACAATGATTGAAAAGGAGCTGGATTCAGATGAAATTCAAAGGTATCAGAAAGCGGGAAGAGGGAAAATTCATAACGCGCTATGACGTCGCTTACGAGACAGCAGATCAGAAGGAAAAGATTTATGAGATCATCAGCCGCAGCAAGGCGCTGGATTCGATCGAGGCGCTCAACGGCAGCACGCCGGATTCCGTCGTGATCATCGCGACGGATGAGAGCGGTGAGAGACTGCTGGTCAACAGGGAGTTCCGCCTGGCTGTGGGAGACTGGGTATACAATTTCCCGGCAGGGCTGATCGACGAGGGAGAGGAGCCTGTTGAGAGCGCAAAACGCGAGCTGCGGGAGGAGACGGGGCTGGAGCTGTACGAGATCGACGACTTCATCGGGGCAAGCTACAGCGCGGTCGGTTTCAGCAACGAGATCAATGTGTGCGTGGTCGGAAAGGCGCGTGGGACCTTCAAACCGAGCACGTCCACGGTGGAGGAGATAGAGCCGGGGTGGTACACGAGGGCGGAGCTTCGAAAACTGCTGCAGACAGAGCGCTTTGCGGCAAGGACGCAGGCATACAGCTATCTGTGGAGCAGGGAATGATCAGCTGTACTTTCTGACTTTTAGGCAGATCCCCCGCTCATCGGCAATTTTCCGGCATGCGGCGATTTCGTCTGCGGGGAGGACATCCACGATCGAGAGCTGTGTGTGCTGAAATGCCGCCTGCGAGAGCGCGGCAAACTCGAGCAGTGCAGGGTAGGCGTTTTCAAACTGTGGTCTTGTGACTGCCTGATATTTTTCTGCGGTGGGCGCATTCAGGCTGATGGATACACTGTCGACCACCTGTGCGAGTTCCGGGACGATATTGCGCCCGTGATACAGATTGCCAAGTCCGTTTGTGTTCAGGCGGATGGCGACAGGGTATCGCTCTTTTACATAAGCAGCGCTCTTTAGCAGGTTGTCGAGCGCGCAGGTGGGTTCGCCGTAGCCGCAGTACACCAGTTCACTGTAAGCGGAAAAGTCAAAGATGTCGATCGCCTTTTTGATCTCTGCGAGCGTCGGCTCTGTCCTGTGCCACAGTGTTTCGGAGTCGCCCACGGCGTCCTTCAATGAGCGGACGCAGAAGGTGCAGCTGCAGTCGCAGCGGTTTGTGATGTTGGCATAGACCTGGTTTTTGTAGGTATACAAGATATCAGCCATGTGAGACCTCCTGATTTTTTTAATAAAATTTAATAGAACGCCGATGATCGTGCTACACGGCACTGAGCAGCCTGGATTTTGCATGTGTCCTGTCGAGTGCCAGGCCAAATACGACGAAGAAGGCAGCGCTGCCGCCGGACTGTATCAGACTGCCGGACAGGGAGGCGATCAGCGCCGGCATCGTGCCAAAGAGGAGATACTCGGCGAGAAAATAACCAAAGCCCGAGATAAGACACGCGATGACTGAGGCAGCCACGTTGTGTGGTGTGACGATCTTTGCGTGCCTGCTGGTGAAGGGAAGTGCGATCGCAATCTTGATGACGACGGTGGCAGGAACCCACATGGGAGACGTCAGCAGATCCGCAATCCCGCCGCCGACTGCTGCCGCTGCCAGGGCATAGGGGGTGGGGAGAATTGCTGCCGCGAGGTAGATGAGGGAGTCCCCAAAGTGGATATATCCGCCGTTGATACCTGTGGGGATATGGCAGATGTAAGCGGTCATGATCGTGATCATCGCTGCCATGAGCCCCGTGATGGTCAGATATTTCAGTTTCAGTGTCTGTCTTTTGCCCGTTTTGGGCAGTGTGCGTGTTGTCATGGTTGCATTCCTCCTGATATGATTTCATTTAATATATATTTTAATATATGCGGCGTGGAGCTCCCTGCCCGGTTTCTGACAGCAGGTGCAGGTATTTTTCAAAGCAGATACCGTGGTTTTTGGGCACATTGTCGCGCGATGCCTCCTCGATGGCTGGCGACAGGAAGCGGACGGCTTTCTGCATCGCCTGCTCGATCGTCAGCCCGTTGACGAGGCTTCCCATGATGACAGAGGCAAACAGATCCCCGGTTCCGGAGAAGCTCTCTCCATGGTAGGGCGTTTCCTCATAGTACCTGTTGTCCGGCGTGACGGCGAGGTTGCCGACGAAGGACTGCTCCGGCAGTTTTCGGACGATGCCGGTTATGACGATCGTCTGATCAGCGCAGGCTCTCGGAAGGAGCCTGCGTGCCGTGTCCTCCACATAGCTGAGATAGTCCGCGTCGGAGGCATGGCTGGTCAGCTCATCATAGTCCCTGTCCGCAAGCAGGCACAGTTCTGTCAGGTTTGGCGTGATGACGCCTGCGTGCCGTGTCAGCTCTCTCATGTTGTCCAGGAGCGCCTGCGTGAAGATGCGGATGCGCTGTCCATTGTCGCCCATGACGGGGTCGGCGAGGTAGAGTGTGTCCCTGGTGTGGAATTTCTCAAGGAAATACAGCACATTGTGCATCTGCGCGGCGCTGCCAAGATACCCGGAGTATATGCCGTCAAAGGATTCCTGCATGTGCTCCCACTCGTCGGTGAAGCGGTTCATTTTGTCGGTATAGTCGTCGCAGTAGTAGCTGGAAAATCCTGTCTGTGCGGACAATATGGCAGTCGGCAGGGGACACGCCTGTATCCCGAGGACGGATATGACGGGGATCGCTGCAGTCAGTGAACATTTTCCGAATCCGGACAGATCGTTGATGAGGGCTATTTTTTTCATTGTGCTGGTGCTCCTTTCCTGTTATATATCAAGCAAATTCTACTATACAGAAAAAGTGTCTATATGAAAATAGACAATTGAGAGAAAAAGCAAGGGGACAGTTTTGCGCGCGGCGTGCAGGACTGGGTGCCGGTCTGTGAAAGATGCATGGATATGCAGATCTGTTAATATACTGATTATTAAGAACCATATGGTAAGTCAAGGTGGATATTGATGGCAAACAGGAAAGAGACACTCACATGCAGCTGCGACTTTTCGGGGGTCAGACCGGCAGTGATGGATCTGCCCTACCCGCCGATCCGGGTGCGGGAGAGAAATCCGGTCTATGTGGATCTGATCGGTGTCAGTTACTGCGGGATGATTTCGGAGATGTCCGCGGTCATGCAGTACATCAACAACGAGAGCCGCGTGGCAGCCAGCGGATGCGCGATGGGCAAGACCCTTCTGGGGATGGCGATCGCGGAGATGACACACATGCAGATGCTGGGGGGACTGATCGGTCTGCTGGGGGGGAATGTCTGCTACACTTCGAGACAGGCGGGTGCGCAGCCGTGGATGTGGTCCCCGCAGTGCCTGACGCTGCCGGAGCGTGTTGACGAGATGCTTCGGGCGGACCTGGAGAGAGAGCTTGCGGTGATCGATCAGTACAGCATGCACATCAGGATGATCAAGGACGACTACGTGAATGATGTACTGAAAAGGATTGTGCAGGATGAGCAGTACCATGTCATGCTGCTGCGCTCCATGATGGACACGATGTAAAAATGTTCCCACACCGTTGCATATGCCGGAGAAAAGGGCTATACTAGACCTAAGGAACTGTCAATAAATAGCTCATCAACTTGACTTGTCTAAATGTCCATCTGCTGCATCAGATAATCTTGACGTAGCCCGCTACGCCTGCGATTATCTTCTTTGCAGCTGAACATTTATACAGCGTCAAATTAACAAGTTATTTATTTACAATTCCTAAGGACAGCCTTTTGGATCTCCCGTACATCAGTTTTTCCATTCTGCAGCAGATGCAGAGAGGCTTTGGGAGTCTGCCAGGCGTGATAGGGAGGCAGCGATATGACACACGTGCCAGCATATGACAAAGATTATCTCGAGATCGAGCAGGATCTGAGGAAACGATACCGCAAGAATCTGTGGTGCAGGTTTACAAAGGCGATCCGCGCGTATGACCTCGTGCAGGAGGGCGACAGGATTGCAGTCTGCATCTCCGGCGGCAAGGATTCGATGCTGATGGCAAAACTTTTTCAGGAGTTGAAGCGGCATGACAAATTTGCGTTTGACGTCAGATTTCTGGTCATGGATCCTGGCTACAAGACGGAAAACAGGCAGCTGATCGAGCACAATGCAGAGCGTCTGCACATTCCGCTGACGATCTTTGGATCCGATATTTTTGAGTCGGTCTATCATATAGAAAATTCGCCCTGCTATCTGTGCGCCAGGATGCGGCGCGGATATCTGTACAGCAAGGCAAAGGAACTTGGCTGCAACAAGATCGCGCTCGGACATCACTTTGACGATGTGATCGAGACGATACTGATGGGGATGCTGTACGGGGCGCAGGTGCAGACCATGATGCCGAAGCTCCACAGCACGAATTTCGAGGGAATGGAACTGATCCGTCCGATGTATCTGATCCGGGAGGAGCACATCAAGGCGTGGCGGGATCACAACAACCTGCATTTCCTGCAGTGTGCGTGCAGGTTCACGGAGAACAGCACCTTTCGCGGCGATCTGGAAAATACCTCGAAGCGCCGCGAGATCAAGGAGCTGATCCGCAAGCTGCGCCAGATCAATCCTTTTGTGGAGAATAATATATTCAAAAGTGTTGAAAATGTGAATCTGAGCACGATAATCGCATATAAACAGGACGGCGTGCGGCATCATTTTCTCGACAGCTATCAGGCGGTGCGGGATGACGCGGCGTGCTGTGCGGCTTTCCGGGAGGCAGTACCGCAGCAGGGGACGGCGCGCAGTGAGGAGCGGCATGAAACGGTGTGCGGCAGCGGTACAGACACACCGGCACAGGAGAAGCTTGCGCGCTTAAAAGAATATCTGCGGGAACTTGGCAGTGTGGCGGTGGCATTTTCGAGCGGGGTGGACTCCACCTTTTTGCTAAAGACAGCGCATGAGGTGCTCGGGGAGCACGCGGCTGCGATCACTGCGAGATCCTGCGTATTTCCGGCGAGGGAGACCGCGGAGGCGGAGGCATTCTGCCAGAGGGAGGGTGTCGCGCAATATATATATGAGGCGGACGAGCTTGCGATCGAGGGTTTTGCAGAGAATCCGCCGGACCGCTGTTATCTGTGCAAGAGGGAGCTCTTTCAGGGTATAGAGAGGATCGCGCACGAACACGGATTCAGACATGTGATCGAGGGGTCTAACATGGATGATCTGGGGGACTACCGCCCCGGGCTGCGGGCGATCGCGGAGCTTGGCATCAAGAGTCCGCTCAGGGAGGTGAACCTGTACAAGCAGGAGATCCGGGAATTGTCCCGGAAGTATGGCCTGCCCACGTGGGACAAGCCGTCGTACGCCTGTCTCGCCTCGCGCTTTGTGTACGGCGAGACGATCACGGAGGAGAAACTCAGCATGGTGGAGAAGGCGGAGCGGCTTCTGCAGGATCTGGGCTTTGGGCAGATGCGCGTGCGGATCCACGGCACACTCGCGCGGATCGAGGTGCCCGCGGCGGATTTTGAACGGATCGTGCAGGAGGATGTCAGAACCCGGATCACGGAGGCGTTTCTCGGGTATGGTTTCAGTTATGTGACGTTTGACCTGCAGGGGTATCAGACGGGAAGCATGAACAGAACACTGGAAAACACGCTTTAGAGCGTACCGTCATGCTGTGTACAGTGTTGTCGGACGGGAAGTGGAGGATAGGAACAATGGATCAGTTTTCAAGGACGGAGCTTCTGGTGGGGGCTGAGGGGATAGAGCGGTTGAGAAATTCCCGCGTTGCCGTGTTCGGGATCGGCGGTGTGGGCGGCTATGTGGTGGAGGCGCTCGCGCGGAGCGGTGTCGGGACACTGGATCTGATCGACAACGACAAGGTGAGTCTCACGAATCTGAACCGCCAGATCATCGCGACGCACAGCACGATCGGCAGATATAAGGTGGATGTGGCAAAAAAGCGCGTTCTGGACATCAATCCGGCGGCGGTCGTCAATACATACAGGATTTTTTTTGTGCCGGAGACGGCAGCGGACTTTGATTTCCATGCGTATGACTACGTTGTGGATGCGATCGACACAGTGACCGGTAAGATACAGCTCATCGTGCAGGCGGACAGTGCGTGCACATCGGTGATCAGCTGTATGGGGGCGGGGAACAAGATGGATCCGACAGCGTTCAGGGTGGCGGACATCTACCAGACGAGTGTATGCCCGCTGGCAAAGGTGATGCGCCGTGAGCTGAAAAAGAGAGGGATCCGGAAACTGAAAGTGGTGTACTCGGAGGAAGTCCCGATCGAGGTGAAAGCGGCTGCGGAAACGGAGAAAAAGCGGATCCCCGGGAGCAATGCCTTCGTGCCGTCCGTGGCGGGGCTGATCATGGCGGGGGAAGTGGTCAGGGAACTGCTGGCGCGCGCATGAAGATCCGGACACGCGCTGCAGCGTGTTTGACAGGGAGGGAGAGACAGAAAATATGGTGTACGAGAAGCTGCTAAACGAGATCTACGCGGTGGTTTCCTTAAAATATCTGTGGCGGGAGTACAAGCCGTCCTTTGTGAAGAGCGAGTCACCGGACTGGATCAATGAGACGATGGATATGGGGCTTGAGGTCAGCCAGGCGCTGCTTCCCGATGACGGGCAGACCAAGAATTTTATCGAGCAGTACCTGGGCTGCCTGAAGGAAGAACTTCCGCCTGCGGCGCTGGATCGGTACGGGGACAGGCTGAACTTTTACAACGGCAGGTTCTGGGCTGTCCTGCCGGACGATATCGAGCATCAGGACTATCTGTACAAGGCAAAGTACAGATTTGACAAGAAACTGGAAAAGCTGAACAAGAGCTACCAGCAGAGAAGGCACAACGGGCTCTATCTCTTTCTGCACCCGAAAGAGGAGTCCGACATCGACGCAAGGCACCTGTATGAATATATGGGCGAACGGCAGAAGGACTGTTCACAGCGTTTTGACTGGGTGTTTTTGAACTGCAGGAAGGTGATCCATGTCTGCGATTATCAGGAGGGCAGGGTGGAGCCGATCGTGCTGCCGCAGAATGCCGCGGATTTTCTGAACACGGAGTCGGAGTACCTGCGCTACTGCGGCGCGTGGGAGGACGGCGTGTCCCTGGATGAGGCGACAGATCTGTTCAGGCGGGGCAGCAAGTGACAGGGACACTGGAAATACAGCATAAAGGGAGGAAAAACAAATGTATCGCGAGATCGCAAAACTGATCCTGTACGGGGATATGGACAAGGACTGCATCCTGTTCCAATTCGGGGAGATATTCCGCCGATTTGAAGAGAAGACAGGCACAAAGCCGGCGCTGGTGAAGGACATCTACACGCAGCTCAAGAGACTGCTCATCGTCGCCACGGATTACGGCTTCAACGATAATCTCTGGCACAATTACCTCACGTTTTATCTGGTGACGAACGAAAATCCGTTCAGCATCACCTGCGAGAAGGTGGGCGCCAATGAGGGGAGTGTCAACCACTTTGCCAGGAACGATTTCAGGGTCTTCAAGAACCTGTTTGACTTTGATTTCTCCGGGATCGAGAGCGCGCTCGGCATAGACTGTTTTTCCCAGATCTCGGACTACAGGGCGATCGGCAAGAAAGAACTGATGTACAATAAAAATGTCAGCGAGAAGATCATCGCCCTCAGCGCGCAGCTCGAAAAGACCGCGGACGAGGATGCTTTTTTTGAGTGCGTGACATCGTTTTACAGGGAGTATGGAGTGGGGATGTTTGGTCTGAACAAGGCATTCCGCATCAGGGACCGGGCGGATGGAGGGCTGGAATTCCTGCCGATCAACAACATGGACAAGGTGATGCTTGACGACCTTGTCGGGTACGAACTGCAGAAAAAGAAGCTTGTCGACAACACGAGGGCGTTTGTCGAGGGCAGGAAGGCGAACAACGTACTGCTGTTTGGCGACAGCGGGACCGGCAAGTCCACCAGCGTCAAGGCGATCGTGAACGCCTTTTACCCGCAGGGACTTCGGATGATCGAGATCTACAAGCACCAGTTCAAGGATCTGTCAGACGTGATCGCGCAGATCAAGAACCGGAATTACAAGTTTGTGATCTACATGGACGACCTGTCGTTCGAGGAGTTTGAGATCGAGTACAAGTTCCTCAAGGCGGTGATCGAGGGCGGCGTGGAGACGAAGCCTGACAATATCCTGATCTATGCGACGTCAAACCGCAGGCATCTCATCAAGGAGACCTGGAGCGACAGAAACGACGTGGAGGTCGACAACGGCATGCACCGCTCCGACACGATGGAGGAGAAACTCTCGCTGGTAAACCGTTTCGGCGTGACGATCAACTACGCGAAGCCCTCGCAGAAGGAGTACTTCAACATAGTGATCGAGCTTGCGCGCAGGCAGGGGATCGAGATGGCGGACGAGGAACTCAAGGCCTGGGCGAACAAGTGGGAGCTGAGCCACGGCGGTATCTCAGGGCGCACCGCACAGCAGTTTGTCAACTATCTGGACGGGCAGGGTGTCTGAGTATTTGAATCGATGCTTTACATGCTTTGCGGAATCTGCTATGATTAAGGTGTTGTAGTATTGGGTTAGAAATGCTGCGAAGGATGAAACTTACGGAGTAAATACAGAGTAAACTTACAGAGAAGGAATGCAGTATTTGATTGCTGCGAAGGAAAAATATTGACATGGGAATAACATCGATTTTATCGTTACTTAGCGGGGTGGCGCTCTTTCTGTTCGGTATGTCCCTGATGGGGGATGGACTGAAAAAGGCGGCAGGCGAAAAGCTGGAGCTGATATTGTACAAGCTGACGAACACACCGATCAAAGGTGTGCTTTTAA
>CAJUES010000013.1:0-4002 GCA_910585765.1 uncultured Lachnospiraceae bacterium
CTCGAAGAAATATCCTACGCAATCTGCATCACTTATTTTCCTACAATTCCTAAAACAGATAGCCTTCTAAAATTAATATAATGATGAATACTACAATTTTTACGAAAGAAGGAATCATATTTATGAAAAAAGTAGTTAATAAGGCAATAAATGTTATGTTTTTACTTGCACTTACAGTTACCTTAAATGCAGGCTTTATGGGATCATTTTCTCCTGCTGATGATAATGGTATTTCACCATTAAGTGATGAGCCTCCGATCACTACTCTGTACATTTAATCTTATTGTCTTGGAGCTTTTTTAACCTTTCTTTTATTCGCAATTCTCTTGCAATATTTTTATTAATTTGACATAATGTAATACATCTCTTTAAGTATAACTCTTCTTGATATCCCTGTTTTATAGGGATATTATTCTTTTTCCGTTCGCTACAATTCCAAGTAATAATGTATAAATTCAATTCCAGCATACTCATTCTATAACAATAAATACATTCTCTTAAAATCCTAAGGTTGATCATATCCGACTTATCAAACTCTCCTATATTGCCATATATGTTAGCTACATTTGTCATAACTATTTCCCAGACTGCAATGTGTTCAGAAATTCCATCATCATTCTCTAATTGTCTACATATATCAATCAAGGAATCCAGTGCGTTATTCATACATGTTTTTACCATATTCACTGCTATATCCAACAAACATTGTATTTCAACATTTGTTAAATATTTTTCGCCATTTACCGTTACATTTTTGTAAGGAATTGTATATTCTAAAGTCTGTATGAACTTTTCTACTGCCTCTTCTCTCGCTATTTTACCTTGTCTTAAGCTTACATATAACTCAATTCTTTCTCTATATTGTTTATTTATCGGATTTTTCATAGAAACATATTGTTCCAAATCTTCTAAAAGTATTTTGGTTTTTTCAGCGTCGCAATTATTTACATATCTGACTATTTCCCCAACAATCGGATACGCCCGAACATCCTTCGTCACAACCTGCCATCTCTGATACTCTCCCGACAAATTCAACCGCTCAAACAGCAGTCTCACGATCTCAATCTGCGGCTTGGTTTTCTTTGCCTCGAGTCTGCCGATCGTCTTCTCAGAACAGATCCCTTCGCAGAGTGCCTTCTTCGTCATTCCCAGCATTTCGCGTCTCCTGCGGATGACATCACTGATGCAGTATGCTTCCTTTTGCTGGTAAAGATAGCAGGATGTCTCCATCCTCCTGTGCGTTCCACACAGTTCATGTACAAAATCGAGAGCTTCAAGCCAGTCCGTCATCATGTCGATCACCTTCTGAACCGCCTCCCGTTTCCTGCCCTCGCCATCGTTCTCGATCCTGTCCAAGAGCCAGATCAGCCCTTCCCTCCTGATCTCGATCAGCTCCCAGAGATAATACATTCTTCCCGTCGTGCGCAGCTGTTCGATCCCTCTGTTGCTGAGACACAGCAGGCGATTCCAATCCCTATCCCGCTCCGGCGTACTCAGATACAGGTAATAGATGACCTTCGGATATATCTTCACATAACTGTAAGTGTCAAACACTTCGCTGCTGATATAAGCCAGGATCTCCTCGCACCGCGAAGCCAGCCGTTCCGGGCGGCAGCACCGCTCGTACTCCAATATCATGTCCAGCTCCTGCACGGAAAGACAGAGCTTTCTGATCGACACATGATCAATATCGGAGACCGTCAGCTTCACCGCCTCCTCATAGAGACTGGCGATCACTGCCGGATCCTCATGACGCTTTTGCATGATCTGCGCCCGCATCACAAGACAGAACTGCTTCTCCAGATTGAAAGCACCGTTTTTCTTCCCGTAGGCTGCCAGCTCTTTCTCCGCCGTATCGAAATCCGATTTCTCGATCGCATTTACGATCCGCTGCCTTCTCTTCCACACGAGATAATCCTCATAGAAGAGAAAGTTTTCATACCCATCACTGCACACGCCGAGCCTTGCGAGTATGCGGTCGCGAAGCTCTTTGCCCGCAAGCCGCTCACCTCTCTCGATCTTTCCCATCATACTGAATGAGCAGATGTCCTTGCACAATGCCTCCATCGTGATATCCTGTATTTCCCTCGCCTTTCTGATGAGCGCAGGAAAATCCCACAGGTCAAGCGCCTGCAGCTCATAATATTTCTTACTTTTCCTCATAGATCCTTTCCCCCATCACAACTGCTGTTGTCGCCGTTTTCTTCTCTCCAGTATACTTCCCAGGCTCCTCCACCGTTCAACACCCGTGCACCGGTTTGTGGCGCCTTCCTCTGCGGCAGCGCGTTTTTTCCTTCGACTCCTACCGTGCGCCACCGATGTGCTGCTTTCTTATGCATTGGTGTGTGCACCCGAGCGGGAGAACGACCTTCTCGCCTACTCACCGCGCTCCCCGTGCACCGCCTGGCGGTATATTTCCTTTGCACGGATGCACACAAAAAATCCCGGTGTGATAAATCTGTCATCTCCATTTTATCACACCAGGATTTTTATTGAGTTCCTTTTTTGAGACGATTCTATTATAATCCAGGCTGCTGCCCCCGTTCCGCTTTACACATCACCGTGCGCATTGCACTAGAGCGTGTTTGAAAAATGCTCCAGATCGGTGATCGGAAAGACGAACTCCCCAGAACAGTAACTGATCCAAAATTGTAATAAAATGGTCCTCTTATTTCATAAATTCGTGTTTCAGCGTCTGCAAGAACACTTCTGCCTATACAGACCCGCCGAAAAACAATGATCCGTATGCTACGCTAAATATTTCCTGAGCATATCTGCTTTGTCGAGCTTCTCCCAAGGCAGATCCAGATCGTTGCGGCCGAAATGACCGTAAGCCGCTGTCTGCTTGTAGATCGGTCTCCTGAGATCGAGCATCTTGATGATGCCGGCCGGACGCAGATCAAAGTTCTCGCGCACGATCGCCACGAGCTTCTCGCTGTCAAGCTTACCTGTTCCAAAGGTCTCCACGTTGATGGAAGTAGGCTGCGCCACGCCGATCGCATAGGAGAGCTGGATCTCACACTTATCGGCAAGCCCTGCCGCCACGAGGTTCTTCGCCACATATCTTGCTGCGTACGCGCCGCTACGGTCTACCTTGGTGCAGTCTTTTCCGGAAAATGCCCCGCCGCCGTGACGCGCGTATCCGCCGTACGTGTCCACGATAATCTTGCGCCCCGTAAGTCCTGCATCGCCGTGCGGTCCGCCGATCACAAAACGTCCTGTCGGGTTGATGAAGAACTTCGTGTCTGCGTCGATCAGCTCCCTGGGCAGGATGACATCAAACACATGCTCCTTGATATCTTTGTGGATCTGTTCCTGTGTCACATCATCGTCATGCTGTGTGGAGAGAACAACCGCCTCGAGTCTCTTCGGCTTGCCGTTCTCGTCGTACTCCACGGACACCTGTGTCTTTCCGTCCGGTCTCAGATAGTTGAGTGTGCCATCCTTGCGGACTTTTGTCAACTGCAGCGCCAGCTTGTGTGCCAGCGAGATCGGATAAGGCATATACTCCTCTGTCTCGTTGGACGCGTAGCCGAACATCATACCCTGATCCCCTGCGCCGATCGCCTCGATCTCGGCCTCGCTCATCTTGTTCTCTGAATTGCCGGACATCTTTGCTTCCAATGCCTTGTCAACGCCCATCGCGATATCACCTGACTGCTCATCGATCGCGGTAAATACAGCGCAGGTATTTCCGTCAAATCCGTACTCGGACTTGTCGTAGCCGATCTCCTTGACTGTGTCGCGGACAATCTTTGGAATATCCACATACGCCTTTGTCGTGATCTCGCCTGTCACCAACACAAATCCTGTACAGGTAGCTGTCTCGCAGGCAACGCGGCTCATCGGATCCTGCGCCATCAGTGCATCGAGAATGGCGTCAGAGATGGCGTCACACACTTTGTCAGGATGTCCTTCTGTTACTGATTCCGAAGTAAATAAAAGCTTCTCCATTGTAATTTCCTCCTACAATCGAGCAGGGGAATGCCCCACTCCTCTACT
>CAJUES010000013.1:4102-69334 GCA_910585765.1 uncultured Lachnospiraceae bacterium
CGCGCGCCGGGCGCGTGCAGCCTTCGCTGCTGATTTCCTTTCGCGCCCGTGTGCAATCGAGCAGGGGAGCGGCCTTCTCCTCTACTCGCGCGCCGGGCGCGTGCAGCCTTCGCTGCTGATTTCCTTTCGCGCCCGTGTGCATAAAAAGCCGCTTACTCGTTAGAATAAGCGGAAATGATTGGTTACTCGATAATCAAATCCTCTTATTGTTCGAACTGTCAACATATCTCCATATGTCAGCAGCAACTCGCTCAGGTTGGCACCTTCCGCCTAAAATGACGGGGTTGCCGTAGCTTCACAGGTCCTTTGTACCTCCACCACTCTGAATAAGAGTATCTCACGTATGCGTGACTCACAATATTGAATTGTCATATCGGATATATCATATACTAATTTGTAAACGATGTCAATAGGCTTATCCGACTTTTAATTTGAATTTCTGTAATTCCTTATCCGACCCCACCTTCTCGATCTGCGCGCCCAGACTCTGGAGCTTTACCTCGAAATCCTCATAGCCGCGCTCGATGTATTTGATGTCGTCGACCGTGCTGAATCCCTCCGCCGTGAGACAGGCGAGCACGAGTGCTGCTCCTGCGCGAAGATCCGGCGCGGTTAAGTTTGCGCTGGTGAACTTGTCCACCCCCTCTATGATGGCGGTATTGCCCTCAACCTTGATGTTGGATCCCATGCGCGCAAGCTCGTCCACATACTTAAACCGATTGTCAAAGATGCTCTCCGTCACAATGCTTGTCCCTTTTGCGAGCGCCAGCGACACGGAGATCTGCGGCTGCAGATCTGTCGGAAAGCCAGGGTATGGCAATGTCTTTACATGTGTGTTTTCAAGACGCTTTGACGCGACGACGCGCACTGCGTCATCGGATTCCTCCACCTGACATCCCATCTCCATGAGTTTTGCCGTCGTGGACTCCAAATGTTTGGGGATCACGTTCTTGACTGTGACGTCCCCTTTTGTGATCGCCGCTGCAAACATGAACGTTCCCGCCTCGATCTGATCCGGTATGATCGGATAGTCCGATCCGTGAAGTTTTCTGACCCCCGATACCCTGACCACGTCCGTGCCGGCACCCTTTATATTTGCCCCCATGGAATTCAGGAAATTCGCCACATCCACCACGTGGGGCTCCTTAGCCGCATTTTCGATCACCGTCTTTCCCTCCGCCAATGCAGCAGCCAGCATGATATTGATGGTAGCCCCCACTGACACCGTGTCGAGATAGATATGCGCTCCCCGAAGCTGATGCGCATCCGCGATGATGAGCCCGTGCTCGATCTTCACACTTGCCCCGAGTGCCTTGAATCCCTTGATGTGCAGGTCAATCTTGCGGCTTCCGATATTGCATCCGCCCGGCAGTGCGACCTCCGCGTGTTTGTATTTCCCAAGAAGCGCTCCCAGCAGATAGTAGGACGCCCTGATCTTCTTGATATAGTCATCCTCAATCACAAGTCCCGATATCATTGATGCGTTGATCCTGACTGTGTGCCTGTCCGACCGATATACAATGACGCCGATGCTCTCCATTGCCTGCAGCAGGACATTGATATCCCTTACATCTGGTATATTGTCAATAACTGTCATTTCATCCGTCATAATTGCTGCGGCGAGCACCCCAAGTGCTGCATTTTTTGCACCGCCGATTTCAACTTCACCAACCAGGGGATTGCCCCCCTTAATTGCGTACTGTTCCATCGTCCACCTCATCATTTCCTTGTAACTGTGGGATTCCCAAAGGACAGGATACGCTGTATTCTCATCTGCTTCCGCACCGATACATCTATATTCATACTCTGACAATCTCAAATCATATTTTCTATTTTCAATATTTCGTTATTTTCTGTATTCAGTTATTTTGAAATTTCTGTGTTTTGCTTTTTCTTACATTTAATTACTCAGGGAATTCCTATACTTCTCTTTTCCTCTATTCAGTTATCTTTACAATCCCTGTACTTTTCTGCTCTCTGCACTCAGGAATCTTTGCAGCCGCTATACTTTGCTCTTCCGTATCTCTGCAACTCTATATTTTGCCCTCTTCCGTATTCAATTCTGATTCGATTATCTCTTTAACTCTCTGTGTTCTGCTATTTACCGCATTTGGTCTTAAAAGCACTCCGTATCCTGCTGTTTTCTCTATTTGGTTACTGAAACCATGTAGTATGAAATCATTTTCTCTCTCAAATGACCAGAACCTTGTATCTTCAAAATTGAATCATCCTCAATTTGATCATTCTCAGTATTGCACCATGCGCGGTTTGGTCACATGCCGTCCACACGCTCTGCCAGCATCTGTGTATCGCATTTCCTATACGGCATCTGGCGGCGCTTCCCGCATAACGCATATTGTATCGCATTTCCCGTGCGGCATCTGGCGCCGCTTCCCGCATCATTCATAAGCAAACCGCCCGCGGATCGCGCTTTGATCGCCTTTCACAACAACACATGGATTGAACTCTTACGATTATATACCTTTTTCGTACATTTGTAAACTGCCAGACTGCTATGCTTCTATGGATCCAGAACCGTTTTTTTGTAGATATCGACGAAACATCCTGCCAAAACATGGGTGTTTCGTCGATTTTATTCAGAGTATCTGCACAAAAATCTTATATTAGTTTAGATACTTTAATGGATTGACCGCACTCCCGTTGATGCGGATCTCAAAGTGAACATGGGGTCCGGTACTTCTGCCCGTATTGCCGCTCAGCGCGATCCGCTCTCCCTGCGCCACCGTCTGACCGTTCTTGACCAGTACTTTGCTCAGATGACCGTATCTGGTCTGCCTGCCGTCCGCGTGGTTGATGTAGACCGCATACCCGTAGCCGCTTGCCCAGCCTGCGTGCACGACAGTGCCTGCGTTGGATGCGACCACCGAGGTTCCGATCGGCGTCGCCCAGTCCACGCCCTTGTGGTTCGTGGAAGCGCCCTTCGTCGGCGCACTCCTTGCGCCAAACCCGGAACTCAGTCTTCCGCCGGATATCGGCTTGATGTATGTGGGCGGTATCTTCGTGCCGCGCTCTATGATCTTGGGGACTGCCTCGGCGTAGATCTGTTCTTTCAGGATCTCCCTGCCGACTTCCTGACCGTTCTTGTACTCGATCACCGCCGCCACCTTGCGCCTTCCGGCGGACGGCTCCTGCAGCGTCGTCCGCTGTGTCGTGTACCAGTCATCGTTTGGCACATACTGCACTTCTGCCTCGTAGTCCTCCGTATACACCTGCTCTTCCTTCCACATGATCGAGAGCTCCGGCTCCGGAATCGTGATCACAAGCTCCTGGTCAACCCGGATCATGGTATTTTCATCCTCGAGGGCATCGTTGATCGCGATCAGTTCTTCCATCGGAATGTTGTTCGTCAGACTGATCTGCGAGAGCGTATCACCGGAAACGACCTTGTAGATGATCTGTGTCTCCTGCTCCTTCGTCACGAGGTTTACGGCTTCCTCCACCGTGTTCAGCGAGTCCTCAAGAAGATACGCCTCCACAACCTCTATTTTCTCCGCGTAATCAATGTCCGTAAGCCCCGCGGTGTAGTCCTCAAAACCTTTCTCCACCTCCGGCTCGACCTCCGCGAACATCTCCTCGAGCTTTGCCTCCACACCCGCGGATGTGTCAAATCTCTCCTCCGCCGCCAGCGCTTCCCCGCGCGGCAGGATCACAGCCTCGAGCACATTGATCTCGCGGTCACTGTCCAGCTCGAGCCCGACCATATACTTGTTCTGCGTATCGTAAGGCGCGAGCGCCTGCTCGAGCAGCCGGTGCACTTCGTCATAGGAGCCGA
The DNA here is from genome assembly GCA_910585765.1 of uncultured Lachnospiraceae bacterium. Lineage (GTDB taxonomy): Bacteria > Bacillota > Clostridia > Lachnospirales > Lachnospiraceae > COE1. The sequence continues at coordinate 7,896 of CAJUES010000013.1, forward strand.
GATTGACCGCAGTCTCGTTGACCTTCACCGTATAGGAGCGGTGAAGGGTCTCGCGCGTACTGCGCTTCATGACATCCGCCATTCTCCGCACAACCTCGTCCTCGTCGTCCACCACTGCCCAGATTTTTTCTCTTCCCTCCGTCTGCAGTTCCGTGTCCATAAACACCAGCTCATCGCTGCCGATCTCGCGGACCGCCTGGCGTCTTGCGCGCACCAAAAGATCGTCAAGATTGTCTGTCGACGAGAGGTTCCCCACCTCGACTCCGTTTAGCCTGACTGTAAAAAAATTGTCTCCTGTATGTTTAAAAAACTGCAGCGACGGCAGAAGGAGCGCACAAGCCACCAGTGCAATCGCTGCCGCCTCTATATAACACAGCTTTATTCTTCTATATAAATGCATATGGTATTCCTTAGCAACTGTCAAGAAATAACTTGATCATCTGACGCCCGTAAAATATTCACTGCAGATCACAGGCGCAACAGGCAGAGACATAAACGTCAAGATCATCAGATGCAGCAGACAGGCGTTTAGACAAGTCAAATGGATACGTGATTTCTTATACAGTTCTTTAATAATCTGTTGTATTTGTTAACAGATATCATTTTAACAGCCTTTTGAAATAATGTAAAGAAAAAACTTAGGGCTTTTTCTGCACACTGTACCCGAATCTGCCAAGTTTCTCTCCGAGGTCATAGTATTCGCCGTGACTGTATACGATCGGCCTGGCGTCCTCCAGGTGAAAGCGTCCCTTCCCGTCCATATAGCGGTCATCGACATGCACGGCTGCCACCTCCGCGATAAACATGTCGTGCGATCCCAGCTGTTCTGTCCTCACCACCCTGCACTCGATGTTCACCGGGCACTCCGCAATGCAGGGCGCATCCACGGCGTCCGAACGCATCGGTGTCAGTCCCGCTTCCTTCCACTTGTCGACATCCCTGCCGCTTCGCACCCCGCAGTAATCCGTGGCACGAACAAGCGCTCTCGTCGTGAGGTTTATGACAAATCCGCCCGTCTCGAGGATCATGTGGTGCGAATATCTTGAGGGGCGGACAGATATGCTCACCATCGGCGGGTTGGTGCATATTGTCCCCGCCCACGCGACCGTGATGATGTTGGTCCTGCCTTCCCTGTCCGCCACACTGACCATCACTGCCGGCAGCGGATAGAGCATATTGCCCGGTTTAAATGAAATCTTTGCCATTGCCGCTCCCCTTTTATCTCAGAACACGCCCATTGCCATGAGCACCCACAGCGCCACGCTGACTGCCGAGACTGCCACCGAGATCACGCCAAACACCATCACTTTGTTCAGCTTTTTGACCAGCTCTCTCCGCAGTTCATCCGCAAGCTCGCTTTTGAGCTTCATCCGCTCTTCCTGTGCACTCTCCGTGCTGCGCTTGATCTCATCCACCACTACCGCCTGCACATTTCTGTACACTTTGACATTCTCCTTGTGCACAAAATCATCGGATTTCTGAAATTTATTTTCAAGCAGCTCCGCTATCGCTGCCAGGTCTGTCTGCTTCCGGTTCTCCGCCGCGCGCTCCTGCTCGATGCGCTCCTCCTCTTTCCTGCCGATCTCCGCCTCGCGGTTCCTTGTCTGCTCGTCCGTCAGATCCCGCAGCGCAGCGATCAGCCGCTGCTCGTCCTCCTTCATGCCCTGGATCTTGTCCGCATTGTCCCCGATCATCCTGTCCAGCTTGTCTGCAAGCTCCGTGTTCCGGTAATTGAGTTTCCTCATCTCCTGCAGAATCTTCTCGTACTCTGACACCTGCAGCTGCAGCCGCTTCATCTCCTCCGCCTCCGCCTGCGAGTTTGCCTTGATCATCTCCTGCGCGCTGAATTTCTGCGCGAGCTTATCCATGAAATTGTCCATCTTCCTCAACCGTACCTTTCCAGTGGCTCTCGTCATCTGCTCCACTTCACAGCTATCCCTGCACCGATCCTGTGCACCTGCCCTGACCTTGATATCATCTTATCATTAAACGGGTTCCCTTACAACAAAAGTTTCAAAAACACCTTTGTATATTTTGCATATAAACGATCGTCATATGTTTTTGCCAGTATACATATTTACAATAAACTTACATTTTATTCATAATTTATTCATATTTCGATGGTAATATTGAAACATAGCAGACGATAACAACATGGTGTTTTCATTACACATAGATAAATTTTTTCATAATAGCCCCGGTTCATTTCATAAGATTCGTTCTTAGAAATGGCCGGGGCACTCCTCATTTTACAGCTGATCCAACGACAGCTGCTTTACTTCCTCATTGAGTGACAGCATTTTCGCATCGAGCTCCGACACCATCCTGGCGCACGCGTGGAGCTCCGTCTTGATGTGTTCCGGGACATTCACATCGAACTTGTAATTGATCTTGTGCTCCAGGCTTGCCCAGAAGTCCATCGCCACAGTCCTGATCTGTATCTCCACTTTCGCATCCACTCTCTTCTCGGACAGATAGATGGGGATCGACACGATCATGTGATAGCTCTTATAGCCGCTCGCTTTGGGATTCCTGATATAATCCTTCACGGACAGGATCCTGATATCGTTCTGTCTCTCCAGCATTTCCGCGATCCTGTATATATCCGTCGTAAAAGAGCATATGATCCGGATGCCTGCGATGTCGTTCACATAGCGGATCATGTTGTCGATCGTCGACTCATACCCGTGCTTTTTGAGTTTCTTCACGATGCTCTCCGAGGTTTTGATCCTCGACTTGATATGCTCTATGGGATTGTACTGGTGTACATGCTGAAATTCATCATTCAGGATCTCGAGCTTCGTCCCGATCTCTTTCAAGGCTGAGTTGTATACCAGGATGACCTCCTTCCAGCTGTCCACGTCAGAATTTCTGTTTCCACTGTATTCCATAACCACGCCCCCTCTCTCCTGCACGTTCAAAACCGCCCGCAGCCGTAACCGCAGGCTCCGGGCACAACGTTTACTATTTTAACATACTTTATCAGATCATGACCACATCATTCCTCAAATTTTACATTTATTTTATGAAATGCCAATGTACGCACATATTTATATTAACTGAATCTACACGCACTTGACAATTCTTTACACCGGAAGTCAGAAACTGTAGAAAAACCGGTGCAGGTGTGAATTGTAACGAACTATGACACGAAATCAGCTTCCACAGTCATTTGTGCTTTTCATTTTTCGGTATCCGTGTTAGAATGGGGGTGGTCGATCCGCACAAAACTGCCAGTGTTCTATCCAGACAGAAAGCAGGCTCGTGAGTCACACGATTTGTCCCAGTGCCAGGCAGCATTTCGACGGCGATGCGCTGCAGCGCATTTTAACGGCGCAATGGTGCGAAACAGGCGGTTTGCGCTTCCAATTTCCGACCGGATGGAGAACCAGGTTACAGGGGGAATATAAAATGTTTAGATTGTGGGCAAGAATCTTCAAGGACAACCATATGATACGGGATACCGTCGTCTGTGACGACCGCCCGGAGACGCGCACGCACAAGGTGTTTGACGCACTCGATGCAGTGTGTTACCAGTTTGACCTCGGCAAACCGATCTGGCTTGATTCCAATATTGCCGATTTCAAGAGGCACGACAAAACACGTTTTCTGTCAGACAACTTTATCGAGGCAGTCGATTTTGACTACCTGGAGATACATGTGATCGAGGAGGACTGAGCAGTCCTCTTTTTTTATGCGCTGACCCGTGCAGAGGAAATAAACCGACAGGCGGCACAAAGGTCTCATTTTTTTGATAAATCCGATTGACATTGCGCATAATAAGTAGTAGTATTAAATTAATCATCATATAGTTTTAAATACTATGTCATGTATTATCATATTCTACAAGATATCATAAGCCGGAGAGATCAGAGATATCTTCGTTCAGAGATCCCGCGGGGCAGTGACCTGTTCCGCAGTCAGAAAAATAAGAGGAGGTTTATATTATGCAGTTAACGATCAGAGAACCCGGAAGTGCGATCACACATTTCATCGCTTGCCTGATGGCGGCAGTCGCCGCATCGCCGCTCATACTAAAGGCACATGGAGGTATGGCTGCCGCATCGCTTGCCGTCTTCGCCGCGAGCATGATCCTGCTGTACGGGGCGAGCGCACTCTATCACAGCGTCAATGTCACGGACAGTGTACTGCGCGTGTTTCGCAAGATCGACCACATGATGATCTTCGTGCTGATCGCAGGCTCCTACACGCCTGTGTGCCTGATCGTCCTCGGCGGCAGTATGGGATATGCGCTGCTGGCGCTCGTGTGGGGTGTTGCCATCGTCGGAATGCTGGTGAAGGCTCTGTGGATCACCTGCCCGAAATGGTTCTCATCGATCCTGTATATCGCCATGGGCTGGCTGTGTCTGCTCGTTTTCGGCACGCTGTGGAACACCCTTCCCCACGCAGCGTTCGGCTGGCTCCTTGCCGGCGGGATCATCTACACGATCGGCGGCGTCATCTATGCGCTGAGGCTCCCTGTATTCAACTCGCTGCACCGGTACTTTGGCTCGCACGAGATCTTCCATCTCTTCGTCATGGGCGGAAGCATCTGCCACTTTATTTTCATGTACTGTTACGTGGCATGAAGGGCCGCTAACTCTGCAGCACCTTCATGCGGTAGAATGCCCCTCTCAACGCCATCAGTTCCTCGAAAGTGCCGAATTCCACACACCTTCCGTCCGCGATCACCGCGATCCTGTCCGCGTCGCGGATCGTCGAGAGGCGGTGCGCCACGATGAACGTCGTCCTGCCCTTCACCAGATTGTTGATCGCCTCCTGTATCATCTTCTCCGAGATGCTGTCGAGCGCGGATGTCGCCTCGTCCAGCACGATGATCTTCGGATCGCGTATGAGCGCCCTGGCGATGGCGATCCGCTGGCGCTGTCCGCCGGACAGCTTGCCGCCGTGTTCGCCCACCGCCGTGTCGAGCCCTCCCGGAAGGCTCTCCACCAGATCGGTCAGGTTTGCCGCGCGCACCACCTCCGCGAGTTTTGCATCCGTCACATGCCCGCATCCGTAAGTGATATTTTCGCGTATTGTCCCCGAGAACAGGATCGAAGTCTGCGGCACGACAGCCAGATGCTTTCTGTAGCTGCGCAGGTCGATCCGGCGCATGTCGTGCCCGTCGAGCAGGACCTGCCCTTCGCCTGCCATGTGAAAACCGATGACCATGTTCAGTATGGTGGACTTCCCGGCACCGGACTCCCCGACAAGGGCGATCGTCTGCCCCTGCTCGACGCGCAGGTTCAGGTGATCGAGCACCCTGTTCCCACTGTTGTTGTAGCGAAAGCCGACATCCCTGAATTCAAAGACACCGTTCACATCCGCCAGCGCATCCTTGCCCTCATTGTGCTCCACGTCCTCCGACAGCAGAACCTCACCGATCGAGTTCACCGACTCGACACCCTTGGTGATGATCGGCAGCAGTGTCACGATCGCGGAGACCTGGTTGACCACCGTGGAAAAATAACTCTGATAGAGCGTGATATCGCCCACCTGGATGCTCCCCTTCACCGCAAGATACCCGGTAAACGCCAGACAGATCACCTGGAAGATCTGAAAGATCGCCCAGCCGACCGAGCCAAACAGCGCCTGCACCACATCGAGCTGATACCCTTTCTCTGCCACGGCAAAGAGCTGGCTGCTGATCTTTTGCACTTCCTCGTCCTCTAGCGCGTGGGCTCTCGTCACAGGCACAAGCTCCACCATCTCCATGACGCGCGCGGAGGTCTCCTCCATCTCTTTTCGAAACTCCCTGTTCTTGTTCTTCATCACATTCCGAAAGGACACCATCGTGACTGCCGCGATCGGCGCCGCAAACACGAAGAACACGAGAACCGTCTTGCTCTTCGATCCCGTGACGATCAGTGCCACTCCAATGTTCAGGACGATGTTCAGAATGTTCAAAAACATCTGTGTCGACAGCGTTTCGACCGCCTCGACGTCGCGCATGATTTTCGACTGCAGCCTGCCCGACTGTGTTTCCACATGGTACGATATGGAGAGCTGCTGCAGCTTGCGCACCAGCGCCTTGCGCAGCCCCGTCTCCACATAGCGCGTCGCCAGACTCTTGTAGGCGGTGTAGAGATAGTTCATGGGCACGTTGATCACGATGAGCGCACCCTCGAACACCGTGTAAAAGATGATATTGCGGACAGTGGCGGGATTTCCCGACGTCACGTCGTTGATGATGTTCGCCGTCAGGATCGGCAATACCCACACACAGGCATGTTTGATAAAAAAGCTGACCACCGCCAGCGCGAACTTGTGATAATTTCCCTTGTACAGGGAGATCAGTATCCGCATCGGATGCCCCCTGTATCTGCGGTAGCATTCGATGAACCAGCTCTCCGTGTCAATATTTTTTCTCGGCGACATTTTTCTCACAAAATCTTTCATCGCAGTCTCCCCTTTCCCGGTGTCCTCGTTGCGTCCAGCATTTTGACTCCTTTATTATACCGCATCAATCTGTGATTTTCTTCCAGAATATTGTGTGATTGTGTTGATTTTTTATATTTACATGCTTTCCGGACTTAGGAACTGTCAGTACATAGCACTTAAACAGTGCGCCTGATTTTTGAGTGGTGTTATTGGAGAAAAAGAAAAGCCGCACCAGGAACCCCCGCACATGACTGCGTCCGGCATTCTCTGATGCGGCAGGGCATACTACCCTACATCGATCATATTGTTGTAGTCATTGATCAGCGACGAGACTCCCGCATCGAAGGAAGTCAGGGAACATCTGCCTGCCATCTGCGTGATCAGCGTGTCATGGTAGTCGAGCTCCTCCCCGTCTTTCACCTTCTGGAGCACCTCTGTCAGGGAAACTTTCGTGTCCTTGAGATCCCTGATAAAGCTGTCCCACCAGCCGTATTTTGAGATGCCCTCCGCAGCAAGCTTTTCCTCATCTTTGTCGTACTCAAGCAGCGCGTCCACATTGGCAACAAACTCGTCGTAGAGCGGCTGGATCTTTTCCAGATCCATATCCAGGATATTTTCGTCCCAGACACCCTGCGCGTACAGCTCGTCCTCGATATCGCCCGCCAGGTCTATAACCCTGTTCATCGCATAGAGGATTTCGTAGCCCTCCGCCTTCATCTGTTCATAGGCTTTTTCCTGGCGCTCAGCGGCAACGATATCCAGCTCTGACATGAACGCATCGCTGGCGTCGACATACTCCGCCAGCGCTCCCATCAGCGCTGCGTGGTACTCCTTTGCCTTCTGGAAGTCATCGTCCAGATACGATTTCATATCCGTGTAGGTCTCGATCTCGTTGAGCGTCGATATGACGGCGCTCAGCGACGGGTACAGGTTCAGATAGGACTGGTCCAGCGCGGTCTTGTCACGCTTGCCGTCCGCCAGCGCATAGGCATTCCGGGCTTCCTCGATGTCATACTCTGATAAAGAGTAGCAGTCATAGTAGTCATCGTCCGCATCCAGCAGCGCAAACTCCTCCTGCTCGATATCCACATAATAAAAATAGCGCTCCAGGGAATCGCTGAGCCTGCCCAGCATGAAATTGTTCACCTCGATGTATGAGTTGTAGAGCTCCTGTTCCTGCTCTTCCTGCTCCTCACTCGACAGCTCCGTCTCTGTCTCTGTCTCCGTGCTCTCCGGTGTCTCCGGCACGGCTGCAGCGCTGTCCGCCTGATTGTTCTCGATCACGTTCCTGGTGATCGTCGAAACCGCCCCCTGGCAGCCCGTCACGGAACACGCCATGATCAGCGCCGCCAGCGCAATACTTGTCTTTCTTCTCATTCTCTTCTCCCTCTTGTGTTCTTTTGCCGCAAATATTTGTCTAATGTCTGTGGCAAGATCTTCCGATAGTTGTTCCTTACGTCTCCTCATCAGGGTACATTGACAGCAGGCGTTCGATATCCGTGCGCACCTCCGCAAATGCCTTGAGCAGTTTGGGGGAGAACGATCCGCTCTGACCGTTGATGATCATCTGGTATGCCTTTTCCGAATCGTACGCCTCCTTGTACACGCGCCTTGAGGTGAGCGCGTCGTACACGTCCACAAGGGAGACGATCTGCGCCGCGATGCTGATCTCGTCGCCCTTCAACCCGTCGGGGTAGCCCTTTCCGTCGTATTTTTCGTGGTGGTGTCTGGCGATATCGCAGGCGTAATCGTAGATCGCCCGGTCGTTCAGACAGATCCTATGCTGTATGATCTCCGCACCCTTGGTGGTGTGGGACTTGATCAGCTCAAACTCATCGGGCGTCAGCTTGCCGGGTTTGAGGATGATGCTGTCCGAGATCGCGATCTTACCGATATCGTGCAGCGAGGACGCCCAGCCGATCTGCGCCAGCTTTTCGGGGGTTAGCCCGTACTCGGGAAACAGCTTCATGACACTGTTTCCGAGACAGAGGGCATACTCCCGGATCCTTTTGATGTGCTGCTTGGATTCCATATTTCGAAATTCCACAATGTTGCTGAGGGAATCGATCAGTATCTCGTTGATATGGTTGATCTTCTTTGCCTGCTGTTTCAGGACACTGTTCTGCTTCTGGATGTTGATGTTCTGTTTCTTGACCATCATCTCGAGCTGCATCTTGTACTGAAACCAGCCGATCGCATTGCGGACTACCTGCTTCACGACGTCGGGCTGGTAGGGCTTTGTGATGTAGCTGACGATCCCGTACTCATAGCCCTTTCGCTCCACCTCGTGGGAGTTGTCACCCGTGATCATAATGAACGGGATCCTGTTGAGGATCGATTTGTCCTTCAGGTGCTCAAGCACGGTGAAGCCGTCCATCACAGGCATCAGATTGTCGAGCAGGACGACTGCGATGGAGGCGATATGGTCCTTTAGGAGCGCTATGCCCTGTCTTCCGTTTTCAGCCTCCAGGATCTTATACTCTGACCGGAACAGCTCGACTAAGATCTCCCGGTCGATTGCGTTGTCTTCAAAAATTAAAATAGTATCACGATTCATGATTTTACCATACTTTCTATAAATTTTTTGGCACTATGACGATACCGAATGGTACTGGATATTGTCGTGCGCTCACAGCCCCACCATGACAACCTGCTTGTTCCGGAGTTTGAAGACCACCCTTCTCACCTCCGACGGCAGGAGGTATGAGATGCCGTTGATCGTGATCGAGCTGCCCTCGTATGCCCTGCCCCTGACTCGTATGGGTTCCTTCATCGTCTGCTCCGTCAGGTTGGCGAGCTTTGCCGACTCGCCGTCGAGCTCCGCCAGTGCATGTGTCTTGACCTCGATCGCGGCAAAGACCTTGCGCTGCTGGTCCTCCGGAACCTCCCTGCCGGAGGCGCACAGCCTGCGGATCTTTCTGCGCATCTTCTCCAGCGCATCCAGCTCCTCGAGGAGCTGTTCCCTGTCTGCCGCATACTTTGCCTGCACTTTTGCGTACAGTTCATTCCTGCCGATATCCAGAACGGTCTTCAGGTGCAGTCTGTTTCCGAGATTGTATGTGTCAACACCCTTGATGGCACAGATCTTTCCGCCCAGCAGGCTCGCCTTGTTCCCGGACACGATCACCCTGCCCCTGGTGTTGATGTTGCTGTTCATGATGTAATTTGCCTTGACGTCGCCGCCCGCCTCGATGTTTGCCGCCTCGAAGAAACTTCCCGAGACCTCGCCGCCCGCCTCGATAAAGCAGTCATTCTTGGAGCAGCTGCCCTTTTTGATCATGATATTCCCACCGGCGATGAGCTGCGCGGTCTCGACGTTGTGCTCGATGATGATATCCCCTGTCGCCTTGATGTAGCCGCCGGAGTAGATGCTGCCGATCACATGGACGGAGCCGTCCACTTCCAGCCTGCCGGTGACGGCGGTGACATCCTCGCGCACGACCAGCATGTTGGTGATGAGGATGCGCCCGCCGATAAACTCAAACTTTCCGTTCATCCTGGAGATGTAGGTCACGCCGTCCGGGGCGATGGTAAACCCGACACCGCGCAGCGGTTTCTTGTCGGCGCCATTCTCCGCGTGGATGGACTCACCGTAGATATTTGTTCCGGTGGAACCCTGCTGGGCAGGATGGTATACCACGATCTTCTCGCCCTCGTCTACCATCTCAAACGCCTCGATATTGACGTAGTCGACACCCCCATCCGGAAGCGGCGCGGGGATGCGTGGCAGGTCGAGCCGCACGAAGAACTCAAACCACCCGTCCTGTCCCTTGCTGGCGGGAATCCCCTCCGCTATGAGCACTTTCTCGTTCATCCGTCTCTTGTCGATCAGATCGTCTATGGCGTCATGCCGGATGCCATAGACGATCCCCCGCTGTTCCAGATCGTGGTAGATATCCTCCTTCATGACGGCATTTCCCGGAACCCACGGAATGTAGGCGAACGCCTTGTTGCCGTTCTCCTCCACGGAGATGACGAATTCCTTCTTGTCCAGGGTGTCAAATATCGACTTTTTGGCGTTCCTTTTCTCGGTGCCGCCTGCTCCGCTCGTCTTCTTGCTGCTGATGAGCGCGCGCCGCTTCTCTTTCATGTCCGTCGCAGAATAGACCAGGCTGCTGTAGGCTGACACATCCAGACCGGACTCCAGCCCCAGTCGGATCTCGCGCATCTGGGCATGGCTGTACAAGTGGTTTGCATAGCGGGAGACATCGAGTTTTTTCTCCAGTCCCAGACGGATCTCCTGCATCTGCATCCAGTTGTACTGTCTGTCAAAATAGGGCGTGATGTCCAGATGCTCGCACAGTCCGAACCGGACTTCACGGATCTGCGGCGCACACATGCCCTCCCACAGCCATTTGTCGATCGGCAGACGGTTCAGAAGCGCCAGGCGGATCTCTTTTAAGTCGTCATCCACAAAACCTTTGTCGATGTAGGGGCGCAGATCGATGCCCGCGCAGAGCCCCAGGCGGACCTGCCGCATGGTCTCGTAGTTGTGGGAGGGATCGGCATAGAAGGCGGCGTCTACCTTGTCCTTGAGCCCCAGACGGATCTGTTCCATCTGCAGCCAGTTAAATTCCGGGTTGGCGTAGAGGGAGACGTCCAGCCCCTGCTCAATGCCAAGCTTGATCTCCTGATCCTGCGCTTTCTGGTATTCGTCATTCTCCATCATGGGAAAATGCAGTTCCAGCTGTTTGTTAGAATCTAAATTTTCCATATCTGTCACGATTCACTCCTTCGGCATGATTTGCTTCCGCCCCCGGTTTTTGTCTCTCCTGTGCCGACATGTCTACCGCTCGGCTGCCTACCGGGAGCGGAGTGTAATAATTATTAATTGTACCATGAGTGGCGCAGAAAGTCTACTGGATATTATAGCCTTGAACACACAAAGACCACCGGGATCGGTGGTCTTTGCCGTATATACTATTCTGTTTTATTCGCCGCCCTGCTGCCGGATATCCACATACCCGATCCCGGCCGGATCGATCTCATATGCGCCGCCGTGTGTGTCAAGGTTCAGATACAGGCAGTCCAGCTCCTCCTCCGGCACCAGCCATGCCATGTGCACGGTCGCCGTCTCACCCGCCTTTAAGTTCGTGATATAATTGTTGTGCCGCTCGCCGCCGTGCACGTCATAATACCACATTTCCCCGTAGCGCGCCGCCCCCCTGGGCACCGCCTCGTCCCACTCGGCGTCCTCGCAGGGCGCATTTCCCCTGTATAGTTCCATCTGTCCGCCGCGCTCTATGATCTTCATCAGACTTCCAAAAAACAGGACTTCGTCCAGCTCCTCACTTCCGGTATTGGTGTACTCCACTGTGACATAGACGAGCTTCTGCGGCACTTCGCGGCTGCAGACCACCTCATTCAGGGAATTGATGCCGTCCCCGTACCTGACATAATCGATCCTTGCCGGGCGCAGTTTCCCCGACGCGTCCGTCTCCTTTCGCAGATCCTCCTTCCCGTCGCTGTCGAGCACGGACTCGTCGAGCAGACTGACGTTGTCGCTGACCTGCACATCCGTCACCTTGACCGCCACATTGCCAAGTCCCCTCCAGTCGTCCTTTGGCGCTGCGACAAACGATTCCCCTATGGCATGTATATCCGCCATCTCGGACTTCGGGACGGGTTCGGGAGGATTCCAGTCGACAGCTGTCTCGCTGCGCGATGCCAGGTACACACTCCACTCATATGCGTGTACGATATCCTGCGCGCTTTCATCATCGACGGGCTCTAAGCGGATCCCCTCCGCGATCTTGAGCACGTCCTCCCGCGACACATCCGACGCCGCGTACATTTCCATCACATAGTGCACATCCGTATACGCCACGTACATGCGCTGATTGAATGATACCTCCTCGTCCTCCCCGCCATGCAGCCGGAAATAGACGCCCTCGTGACCGCCGACGCTGACATGCTCCGACTCCCTGACATCCGTGGTCAGCATCTCAAACTGCGCATCGCCCGTGTCCATCTTGTAGAAAGTGACCGACACACCGCCTTTGTACAGGTTGTCCGCATAGCTGTACTTGCCGTCCCCCACATCGACCATGCCCTCCGGCAGATAGGAGACCGTCATCCTGACATCGCTGATATCAGAAACCGCCTGTGTCTGTTCTCCGGCTGCCGCACCGCTCCTGCCAGGATCACTGGCATCGGTGCCGATGCTGGTATTCATCGCGTACTTCCCCACCGGCTCGATGCGCATTTTATATACGATGCCTGCAAACACGGTCGTGCCGAGCAGCATCGTCGCTGCCAGCGCAGCGATGATCGTTTTTTTCGCCATATGTTTTCTTCTCCTTCCCTGTGACACGGTGTCCACCTGCCGCTGTACTTCGCTCTCCACCATCCGTCTCAGCTCCGCCGGCATCTCGGGAAAGTCCTGTCTCAGATCCTCTATTCTTATCTCTCGCTGTTTCATCCTGCAAGCTCCTTTCTCATCTTATCCCGCGCCCGCGCAAGACGATTCTTCACCGCGCTCTCCGTCGTGTCCATGAGTGCCGCGATCTCCCTGACGCTGTACCCTTCCATGTAATAGAGCGTGACCGTGAGCCGTATCTCCTCCGCAAGATGGCTGAGCGCCCGGTACAGATCCGTGTAGTCTGTCCGCTCTGCTGCCTCCTCCACCATGCTGCAGTCCTCGATGGGCACAAACTTCTTCTCCCGCCGCATGATGGCATAACACTCATTGATCACGATGCGGACCAGCCAGGTCTTGGCGTACGCGTCCTTGCGGAGTGTCTCAAACGATGCGAACGCTTTCACGATCGCCTCCTGTATGGCGTCCGCGCAGTCCGCATCGCTGCGCAGCAGCGTCTTTGCCACATGGTACATCGTGTCCTCCGATGCGATGATCAAATTTCCCAATTGTTCTTTTGTCATAGTTTCCTTTCCGCCGGCTTTCTTTTAAATTATATAATTGTCTTATATAACTGTTTCCATAGACAATTGTTTCTACAATAAACTGTCATAATTATCATAACATATAACGGTCCGTTTTATGATCCTGTGCGCACTGACCCTGGCGGAGCAGTGTTCCTCCTGCCCCTTACACTTATTAGATGCACTGCGGCAGCGATCGGTCTCACTTTTATTCAGAAATTGTGGTTCAAAAATATTGATTCACATATTTATTCAGCGCAAATATATTTGAGCTTTCCCGCAAAATATGTTATGATGTGATACAGAAAACACCATTGTCAGCTACCGATCAGAGGAGGACACTATGGACAGAAAAGCAGTTGCGAGAGAAACCCTGCGGATCATGGATCAAGGGTACTATGAATATAAAGGGCAAAAGATCAGCATCCAGTCAGATATGGACGCTTCCGTGGACAAAAGCCGCCTGATCACGCCGGATGAGGGCGCCACACTTCTGGAAAGATACGGCGGCGGCACCTGCACAAAAACGCTTGAAGTGCGTGTGGAAAACCTCTCCACCGTCGATGCGATCCGAAAACTTGCGCAGGAAGGCAGGGAAAATATCGGTGTCCTGAACTTTGCAAGCGCCAAAAATCCGGGGGGCGGTTTCATCAACGGCGCGATGGCGCAGGAGGAAAGCCTGGCGGCGTCGAGCATCTTATACAGAACGCTGACGGCACACGAGGCGTACTACCGCAATAACAGGGCACAGACCTCCATGATGTACACCGACCACGCGATCTACTCCCCCGACGTAGTCTTTTTCAGGGACGGGCGTTTCCGTCTGGTCGAGAAACCCGTCAAGGCGTCCGTGCTGACACTGCCCGCAGTCAACATGGGACAGGTGCTGTTGAAGGGCGAGGATCCCGCTGAGGCGGAGCGTGTCATGCGGCGGCGCATGGCGCTGGCGCTGGCGGTCTTTGCCTGCCAGGGCGCAAGGCATCTGGTGCTGGGCGCCTACGGCTGTGGCGTGTTCCGCAACGATCCCTGCCTGATCGCCGCCTGGTGGAAGGAACTGTTGGAGGAGAGCATGGGGGATTATTTTGATTCCGTCTTTCACGCAGTGCTGGACCGATCCAAAACCGAGGCCTGCATCAAAGCATTTGAAAAAATCACAAATCCTGCAACCAGAAAGGAAAATATGTAACTATGGAAGCGATAAAAAACGAAGACACAGGCAGAATGCCAACGACGGAAAACAGTGACGAAGCACCGTGCCAGGCTATGCTTGACCAGCTTCGGGACGCCAACACCAGACTCTCCGACGCACTGCGCGCCGCCGAGGAGGAGAACCGGGCAAAGAGCAGCTTTCTATCGAACATGTCCCACGATATCCGCACGCCGATGAATGCGATCATGGGAATGACATCCATCGCCCTCACGCACATCGACGAAAAGCCGCGCGTGCTCGACATGTCGCGCATCGCAAGCGGCCGCATGACGCTGAGCGAGGAAGTTTTTTCCCTCGCCGACATGGTGCACGACATCACGATCATCGTGCGCCCGCAGGCGGCACAGAAGCACCAGGAATTTCATCTGGAGATCGGGCAGATCTGCGAGGAAAACCTGATCGGCGATCCGCTCCATCTGCGCCAGACGCTCCGGATCCTGCAGGACGAGGAACTGCAGCAGAAGACACCGGATCTTCCGTGGGACAGATACATCTACATGACGCATCAGCAGATGGCATCCAGCATATCCTACAACCGGGAGAACGACATGACTCCGCAGGATGTGACTGCCGTCATGGAATCCGTGCATATCGTCCACAGTCATCGGATCCAGGAGGCGGTCAGCAGAAACGAGTCTCCCCCCATGCGGTCTGCATTTTACCGCTATGCCATCGAGTATTACTGCGGACTGTTCCCTCTCGAGGAACTGCCGGAAAATACCGTCAGCCCCTCCCTGCCTGTCTTTTTACCGCGGAGCCTTTCGCCTTCCGGCAGGCTGCATCTTTACGACCACCTCCAGGTTCTGCGTAAACCCAAACATATCAACAGGCCACGCTTCATCCGCGGCATACCCTTCCTTCGCAAACCAGCCCAGATCCCTGCCGAGTGTCTCGGGGTTGCACGACACATAGATGACGCACCGCGGCCTCAGTGACACCGCGGCTCTCACAAACGCCTCCGTGCTCCCGCTCCTTGGCGGATCCATGACAACCACGTCGGCGCGCTCTCCTTTTTGTGACATGCGTGTCATATATTCTGTCGCGTCCGCCGCTGCAAAATACATGTGCTCCAGATGATTCCTCACCGCGTTTGCCTTTGCATCCTTTACCGCCTGCCCGTTCAGCTCGATCCCTACGACGCGCCCCGCCTTCGCGTGCATGCACATCCCGATCGTGCCGATGCCGCAGTAGGCATCGATCACCGTCTCCGTCCCCGTCAGCCCGGCCGCCTGTATCACCTTTTTGTACAGAACCTGTGTCTGCTCGGAATTTACCTGATAAAACGATCCCGGCGATATGCGAAAGTGCAGTCCGAGCAGAACATCCTCGATGTACCCTTTGCCATACAGCGTCTTGTTGCGTTCCCCAAGCACCATCGTTGTCTCTTTTCCGTTGATATTCTGCACGATCGTCGTGATCTCGGGGTGGCGCTCCATCAGCCTTTCCACAAAGTGGTTCTTGTGCGGAAACTCCGGTGATGCCGTCACGAGCACGACCATGATCTGTCTCGTGGAGGTGCCTTTCCTGACGAGCACGTGGCGCATCAGCCCGCGCCCTGTGTCATCATTGTACACCCACAGCCCAAAAGACTGGATCAGCCCGGTCACGGTCTGGATGATCGCGGCTGCCTGCGCATCCTCGATCAGACAATCCTTTACCGGTATGATCGTGTGCGTCCCCGCCGCATACGTCCCCGCTATAACTTCCTCTCTCCCCTTATCGGATCTCCTGCCAAACACTGCATGCACCTTGTTTCTGTAATGATACGGATAATACATTCCCGCCACATCATGTATTTTGCCGCAGTGTCTTCCGATGCATTCCGCGACCCACTTCTTCTTGTCTGCAAGCTCCTCCTCATAACTCTTTTCCCCGATCTGGCAGGCACCGCACTTTTTCACATAGGGGCAACGCTTTGCAAGCTCCTTTTTTTCCATAGCTACCTCTTCCTTCCTGACAATACACTCCCCGCCCGTAACAGATCAATGTCAAAGCAAGGCAGGACGTCCATCTTGTTGATCAGCACCACAGCGCGGACAGAGAACATCAGCGGATATTTCAGCGGCTTATCGTCACCAGCGCTCTGCCTGATCTCCGGCATCCGCACCTCCTTCATCGATGCCATCCCCGAATTGTTTGATTTCTGCCACCATATGATCCAGCATCGTCTGAAGCAGTTCTCCATCCTCTTTTGTAAAACTGCCCACCACGCAGAGCGTGGCAGCGCCATCAAAACTGATGGCTGACACCTGCATGGCTGGTTTCTTTTTCAATGGTCCTCCGAACATGCCGCCAACCGGAGCCGTCCCTCCCAATTTTAACTGATCACAGGAGAGGTTTCCCAGATTGGTAAGACCGATCGAAATGCTCCCGTATACCTTTTTGGCTGCAAGCAGGAGCAGCCCCATCGGGAGTGCCTTAGACGCGCCGTGGACAAGGGGCATCCCCTCCAGTCCCGCCAGCGGGTTTTCCTTTGCCGCCCTTGTCTGCGCTGCGACCGATGCAAGTGTATCCGGGAAACTTCCTCTGACACCATCGTCCAAAACGGTAGGCAGTGAACCCGACATGTTGCAGAGCCCCTCAGATTCCCCGTTTTTACAATGTCTGCGCAGATCCATCATGGACATAACGCTCATCGGTCCGGAGACATCGATTCCCGGAAGTGCCGCGTAAGCGCGGTAGCACGCAGTGAGCAGAAGATCGTTTACCGTCGCATCTGCCGCTTTAGCACGGCTGCGCGCCGCGCCCATCACCTTCTGCGCGATCTCCGCCCTTACCATGCGCACCCTCCCCGGTGCCTTGGTCGGATACGGAAACGCCGACTTCACCGCGGAAATCGGATTTTTGAAGAGGGACAGAAATTCCTTTGACGACACATTCTCGTAGACCTGCTCCGCCGCACGGCTGCCGTTTTTTACGGACAGCGCTTCTGCTGTTCCTTTCTCCGATATCAGATTATACGCTTCGATGAGTTTCCCCAACAGATACTTCCCGTCGCCGCCATCCACGCAAAGATGGCTGATGGACAGCAGCACGGCACTGTCCGTGCTGCTCTGGACCAGACAGCAGCGAAGCTGTACCCTGCCCTCCGGCTCTATGGGCAGCAGCGCCAGAGAACATGCCGTCACATAAGGATCCGCCTCTGTCTCCACATACTGAAAATAACTGCTCTCCCCATACTCCTCATTCACATGCCAATAGGCTCCGATACTGTCTGTGGCAAAGGACGCATGGAGGACATCCACGCTTTCCACTACTGCTCCTGCGGCAGCGCACAGGACATCCGCGTCAACAATCCCCGGATAGCGCAGGACAAACCGTATCGTGTTGTCATTAAATTCATGGACAATATACTGCGTCTTTTCCCCCGCTCCTGCCAGCCTGATCTTCAAAGCACCCATAATACCAGTTCCCTCCTTTTTCATTGAAATACGCTCTCGTAATAATCCCTCTCCTTTTTACTTAATAAATTTCCCTCAAGCAGATAATGGTTCTGTTCATACAACTCAGCAATGACCTTGGAGATTTTATACTCCATGTCTTCATATTTTGTCGCCTTAGGAACTGTAGGAAAATAACCGATGCGACTTGCGCAGGATATTTCTTCGAGGATGTATAGCAAAAAACGCAGGCGTAGCGGGCTACGGCGAGGCTTTTTGATATGCATAATCGGAGAAATAGACAAGTCAAGATGCGTCAGTTATTTTTCTACAGTTCCTTAATATTGGCAAAGCTGAGGAAAATCACAGGAAATGTGCCTTGTAACTGTCTGTATCTTTCCTCACTCCAAATGGAAAGTCCCTCAAATAAATCTCCTCTGCCTGCGTACCGACAGGAGAAAAAACACTCAAGCATACTCATGTTGAGTGTCTTGCCGAACCTGCGCGGACGTGTAATCAGCATAACATCTGTACCCCTACATTTACCAAAATCTTACTCTCCATAATTACACCCCCCAATAAGCAAGATCAACCTACTAACAGTATACACGACATACCCCTTTTTCACAATAGAAAAGTACCAGTAAGCACGAACGTGCGTGTTCCCCTGTGTGCGATTTTCAGGCAGAGGCGGGAAAAGTGCAGAGTCAGATTTACCACATGAAAAATATTGACGTAAAAGCCAGACCGTAAACAGCCCGGCTTTTACATCGGCTGCTATGTCTCCTGTCGTATCAGCGCATTGTTACTTTTCCCTCTTCCCTGTCATAAGAATACAGGGAATACTTTCTATGTAACAATTTTTGTATACCCCATTCCCAATGATTTTCACCATTTTAGTAAAATTTTACACCATTTTGCATCAAGTTACGCCAACGGCTTTTCTGCGGGCTACGCCGCAAACCGCCAAAATCCAGCACTTTCAGTCCGCTCCACACCTACCGCTCCCTGCGCACCTGGAAGATGTAGAATTTCAGATAGTACGACTCATCTGCACTCCACAGGATCGGGTGGTCCGGTGACTGCGTCCGATACTCCACCTGGCGGAGACGGCAGTGCACACTCTTTGTCGCCTGTGCGATCGTCTGTGTAAAGAGCTCGTAGTCCATGAAATGTGAACAGGAGCAGGTCGCCAGAAATCCGCCGTCCTTCACAAGTTTCATCCCCCGCATGTTGATCTCGCGGTAGCCCTTGATGGCGTTTTTGACAGAATTTCTTGACTTTGTGAACGCCGGAGGATCGAGGATCACGACGTCATACTGTTCGCCCGCAGCCTCCAATCGGGGAAGCAGGTCAAACACGTCGGCGCACTGAAACCGCACGATATCCTGCAGATGATTCAACACAGCATTTTTTGATGCCTGCAGGACGGCTGACTCCGACGCGTCGACGCCGAGAACACTGGCTGCTCCCGCTATTCCCGCGTTCAGCGCAAAGGAGCCTGTGTGTGTAAAACAGTCGAGCACCTTTGCATCCCTGCACAATTTCTGTACTGCGAGCCTGTTGTATTTCTGGTCGAGGAAAAATCCCGTCTTCTGTCCGTCCCGCACATCGACCAGATACCGGACACCGTTTTCCGTGATCTCCACATTTGTGTCAAACGGATCACCGATAAATCCTTTGTATCGCTCCATACCTTCCTGAAGCCTCACCTTCGCGTCACTTCTCTCGTACACCCCCCGGATCCGGATCCCGTCCTCGCCGAGCACCTCCCGCAGACAGTCGACGATATCCTGTTTCAACCTGTCAATGCCGAGCGCCAGCGACTCGACTACCAGCACATCCGAAAATTTGTCGATCACGATCCCCGGAAGGAAATCCGCCTCGCCAAATATGACGCGGCAGCTCGACGTGTCAACTGTCTTTTTGCGGTACGCCCACGCATCGCGCACGCGCATCTTTAGAAAATCCCTGTCGATCTGCTGATCCTTGTCCCGCGTCATCATGCGGATGCGGATCCTGGAATGCTGATTGATAAATCCGCGTCCCATCCGATACCCGTCAAAATCATGCACCGCCACAATATCACCATCCGAAAAAGTGCCCATGATCGTCTCAATCTCATTGTCATAAATCCAGAGACCTCCCGCTTTCAGACTCCTGCCCTCTCCCTTTTTCAGCGTCACTATCGCCTCACCCATACCTGTTCTCCTCTCATCCGTATATACTCGTGCGCCGGGCACCCGTGTGCAAAAAAACGGAACGGCCCCGCAAGACCATTCCGCCATATTTAGTATTTTGTGTTGTACTTTCCAGCCAGGAACTTCACGATTGCAATGATCGGCAGAAAACCTGACAAATAACCGATCACCTGCTGCTCCTGCTCCGTAGTCCCCTCCAGTCTCGCATACATCTTCACATAGCAGTTGCCAAGGAAGACCACCAACACAACTGTTGATGCGAGAGAACCGATGAACGGAACAAACGGAAGAACGATCCACACCACCCACCAGAACTTGTAAAGAACTGCAGGTACCGAAATCGATCCAAACATATGTACGCTTTCCTGGTTGTCAGCTGCCACATCTGCAAATGCATACAGCCGTACAAACGGGATCCATGCCATCCACGCCTTGCTGTAACCCAACGCCTTGAGCGCTTTCATATGCGCCAGCGATGACAAGACATAAACCACAAGTCCGATGACCAGGAACACTGCAAGGTATGCTCCAAGCACCGCTAAGAATAATGCTACGTTGTCCATATTGAACCCTCCTCATATCATGAACCACCTGATTAATAAACAACCATTGTACTTTGCGTCTGAAAAACAATTTCTACTGCCTCAAACGCTCATGCACACGTGATATGATATAACATTTTTCGTGCTATGTCAACATTCATCCGCATATTTCATCATTTCCTTCTAACAGTTCGTTACTGTTCACGCCCCAACTAATTCTGACACAATTTTATGTAATGAAGGCGTAAACAGCAACCCATTTGCAGCACGCTTTTCACTACTATTATTGACGAGTGAACAGTAACAACAGTTCAGCCTCCGGCTTCCTGTTACAAGCATCAAGCCATGCAAAACCCGTTTTGCATGGCTTGATACATCTCAACCACTATGCTTTCTCACGGACTTCGCGGCGCAGTGCGAAGTCCTGGCTGAACTGCTGCATTTCCTGTCCCCACCCCCCCGTTTCCGCAGCTTCTCCATCAGCCATATTTGCATCATTTTTTTCGTTTCTTCACCGCAATACCCGCTGCAGCCGCAGCCGCTGCCACGATAACGCCGCCTGCGATCAGCGGTGCCCTCCCCGGGGATTTTTGTGATTTTTCCGTATCCTTTACATTTTCGGTACTTTCCGGACTGACACTCGTGTCAGTTTCGCTGCCCGTCCGCGCATCCGCCTTCACGATCGTGTCATCGCCCTGCACGAGCACCAGTGCCGAGATACCTGCCACCGACACCGTTCCCTGCGCAGTGCCGACCGATGCCGTTCCTGCCGTCGTGTCATTGACACAGATCTCCCATGTGCCTGCCGGAAGCGCCACATCGACCGCCTCCGCATTGCCGTTCAGGATCACCGTGATCTTCTCCGCCGTGTCACCGTTCGCATTGTTCCCGATCGTGTACCCGACCACATTCGCATCCAAACCGCTCATGAAGACAAGATTGCTCTGGATATCCGCTGTCTCCGCCATGCGGAGCGCGCTGTGCGCCTTGCGGAACGCGATCAGTCCCTTGTAATATTCATATGTGTCCAGCACAGCCGCCTTCTCCGACCACTTGATGCTGTTCGTGGAATCCGGCGACGCATAGCTGTTCTCATCGAAGCCGCCCTCCACTGTCGCCGACGGCTTGCTCCTGAGCATCTCCTCGCCCGCCTGAAAGAAAGGCACGCCCTGTGATGTGAGGATGATCGCGCTGCCGAGCTTGTTCATCCTGATCCTCGTCTCCTCGCTGTCATCCGCATTGGAAATAGCAAGCTTATCCCAGAATGTCAGGTTGTCGTGGCACGAGATATAGTTGATGCTCTGCCCCGGCTGCGCAGCCCAGCTCCTGGTGCCCTTGTCATTTTTGTAAGTCAGCACCTGCGGGTGCGGTGTCGCGGCGACAATGCCAAACTTGATGCTCTCCTCCATCCCGTCCTTGCCGCTGATAAAGCCCTTATCCTGCGCGTCGAACACACTGCCCTTGATCCCGTCCCTGATGTCATCGCTGAATGCGCCAACCCCGTCGATCTTTGCCATGTTCGCCTTCAGAGCCTGCTGTGAGGAAGGAATCGCGCAGTCCCCGCCGGTCCAGCCCTCACCGTACACCATGATCGAGGGATCGATCTCGTCGAGCGCCGCGCGGACCGCCTTCATCGTCTCGATATCATGCACAGCCATCAAGTCAAAACGGAAACCGTCGATATGATACTCTGTAGCCCAGTACACCACCGAATCCACGATATACTTGCGCATCATCGCGTGGTCGGAAGCCGTCTCGTTCCCGCAGCCGGAAGCGTTCGAGTATTTCCCGTCCGCTTTTCTGTAGTAGTAATCGGGCACCGTCTTCTGAAAATAGGAATCTTCTATATTGAATGTGTGGTTGTACACCACATCCATATTCACCCGGATCCCGTTTTTGTGGAGCGCCTGTACCATCTGCTTCATCTCGTTGATGCGCACTTCCCCGTGATAGGGATCCGTGCTGTAGGAACCCTCCGGCACGTTATAATTCTTCGGGTCATATCCCCAGTTAAACTGCGGCGTGTCAAGCTTTGTCTCGTCCACCGTGGCGTAGTCATAACCTGGCAGGATCTGCACATGCGTCACGCCAAGATCCTTGATGTGGTCGATGCCCGTCGCAAGTCCGTCCGCGTTGGTCGTCCCTGTCTCTGTGAGTCCGAGGAACTTTCCCGTGCTGCTGATCCCCGACGACGCATCCGACGACAGATCCCTCACATGCAGCTCATAGATCACCGCGTCTGTGGGATTCGTAAGCACCGGTCTGGTATCGTTCTCAAATCCCTCCGGATCCGTTGCCCTCAGATCCACGACCATACCCCTGTTGCCGTTCACGCCGGTCGTCCTCGCATAGAGATCCACCGCCTCATTCGTCCTGGTTCCGATCTTGATCGAGTAGGTGTAGTACACGCCGTTCAGATCGCCCTGTTTCTCACACGACCACACGCCCTTCTCACCCATTGTCATCGGAAGCGTCTCCGTGAGATTGTCGCCGTCTCCCTGTTCGTACAGGTTGAGCGTAACCTCAGATGCCGTGGGCGCCCACACCTTGAATCCGGTCTTTTCCTTTGTGTACGTGGCTCCCAGATCCTTTCCATCGTACGTGAACGCCTCATCAAAATAGCTTGATCCGATAATTTTATTCATGGATACGGTTGTTCCCTCGTACCCCTCCATCGATATGTCGTATGCCTTTGACAATTCCAACGCCTCCTCCATTGTCAGCAGAATCGCTCTGCCATCCTCGCTGTCCGCCGAAGCCACAGCGTACTCTTTACCGTCGCCGTCCATGACCTTGATCTGTGCCGCCGGATCGCTGCCGCTCTCCGGTGCGCGAGAGAGCAGTACATGGATCTCCCTGCTCGTCGTCTCCGAGAAATATGTCTCCGCAATCACAGGATTGTAGATCACTTCCTCCATAGTATACCACAAAACAGGGAATTTGGCTATAATAACGAATTTTTGCGAAAAAAAAGAGATGTACGCGGATGCACACATCTCTTTCGGTCTCAATTCTATTTTCTGACTGCCAATCGGCCAAAGTCCTAATCCTACTTAATGACCACCTGACCCCATGAGTCTGACGGAACAAGCGCCACATACGTCTTTCCAGTGTTCAGCTCGATCTGCTCTCCTGTCTGCTTGTTGAGGTAGATCGTGATCTCGTTCTCCGCCGGCTTGATCCATGTCACTTCCATCGCCTTGCCGTTCGTGATGTAGTATGCATCGCGCCCGGAGTCGATCGCATTGTAGATCAGATATCCGTTTTCGTCAAGCTGCTTGAATGTCGTGTCCTGGATCAGCAGGTTCTTGAACGTCAGCTGCGCGTTGCCGTGCTGCGGATCCGTGTGCGCCTGACCGTACTCATAGTAGTCGTACGTGCCTGTCGACTCGTTATACTGCAGCCTTGAGCTGTTGTGCGGGAACGGAAGCTCGATCTCTGTGCAGTCGATCGCTTCACCCACCGTAGACAGGTCAACCTCCGAGTTGGAGAAATTGTAGTGCTGTCCCTGGTAATACTCATTATACTCCGTGGTGTATTTCGATCCGCTAAACTTCTTGTCAAGATCTCCCTTGCAGATATATTCCGTAAACTCCCTTGACTTGCCATTGTCCACGCGCGAAAATCCGCCGCTGAAATTTGCGGAATACTTCTTTGCGATCCAGTCATTGATATAGAAGGGACCGCCATCGTGACACAGAACCGCATTCCACTCTGCCGCGAGCATGATGTTCGTCGACCTCGTGCTTCGTATACTTCCGAACTGTTCAATCTTGCCCCAATCCTTCACGATCGCCATAAAACGCGTGATCCTGCCGTTTGCCGTGCTGTTCATAATCTCATACACCACATCCGCCTCGGTGAGCCCGTAGTGCGGAAGCGCTGTCTTCTCATTGTCGACCATGACCGCGATCGGCCGCTGGTTCTTTAAGCTCTCGTCGATCCACTCGTTCGTGATCTCGCTGCGGTACATGCCCTCCCGGGACTCCTCCTGCGTCTCCGGCTCTGTGACGGGTTCCGCCACATCAGGTGTCTCCGGCGCATCACTGCCGCCGCTCGATCCTCCCCCTGTGAGATCCGCAAAATTGATCTCCGTCGCAGGTTCCTTTGCTGAATCCTCCTTATTGCCGCACGCTGTCATGGATGCCGCCGCCATCGCGGCTACGAGCAATAAGGCAATGCTCTTATTCCTGATATTTTTTCTTTTCATAATGTCTCCCTTTGGCACCGCCGTGTCACTGTGTGCCACTATCCTTCGTCATTAGTTTTCCGTTTTTTGTCCTGTTTATGCACCACCTCACCCGAGAGATGGTCAAAACATTTTTATCGTGCAAGCGGCTTCGAATCCTATGCCCATGCACGTTACCTTTACAGTTAACTCCGCCAGGCACCCTCGCGGCACATATGAAATCCGCCTTAGTGCTGCTGCATTCCTGCCCTGACACGGTTCAACGGCACATATTGCGCGAGACCCAAACTTCAACGCCACTTATAAAGGGCAGCTGCAAAAACGCAGACCCTCGGTCGCTTATCACCCCCACTGTAGCGGATTGTGGGTACAGGACACCGCTAACGCCCCGGCTGCACGATGTTATTATTATAACCTCATATCCATCAATAAGTCAATGCAATTCATACTTTTTTAATCAAAACTGAAAATACTGGCTCACTTTGTTCTTCTTTCTCCTGCGCGCCAGGATCTCATAATACGTCAGCACGGTGACAAGCTCCCTGATCCAGGGTTCCTTTTCCCGCCAGGGAGCCTGTTCCGTGAGCGCCCTGTCTGTCATGTCGCTGCCCGCGACATTTGGCTGCGCCCCCTGTTCCTGATCCCCCGATGCCGTCTCCTCATTTGTTCTGATGACCGCCACGACACTCTCCACCATCCGCTGGATCGTCAGTTTGTCGGGATACTGGTCATAGATAAAACTCCCGTCGTAATCCATCTTGTCGACAACGCTGCCTATGGTGTTCTGGTACTTCCTGGCATATGTAGGGTACATCTGCTGCAGATACTCAAGATCCTCCAATATCCTGTCCTCGGACACGATCCCGGGCTGCGCCCACTGTCCGTAACCCTGATATCCCATATAAAAAGGAAAAGCACTGTAATAATCCATATTCCGAGTTCCTCACTTTTTATGATTATCATATGCATCTCCCCCCAAAAAGTGCAGTGGAGGCACGGCTTGCACACATACATTGTCAAAGCCTTGACAATATCTGCAAATCAGCATAAAATAAGGAAAGAATAAAAACACGGAAAGGAAGTGCGTCTTTACATGGACAGTTGCGACGGCAGCGGACAACATCATACGGGTGAATACACTGCAGCCAGGCTCTGTACAGGGACGCCGGCGTCCTTCGTCTGACCGCAACGCAGCCAGCTGCTGCGTCTGGATTCGCCCGCGCAGATTTGGTGTACACCAGGGATGTTGTATACCTATATAAATAGAAGGGCGATGATATTTTGGAAAATGAAGTTTTGAACAAACCGGATTATATCAAGGAGTTAGTCGGGCTGATCAGAGGCGGCATGGACAGGAGCCAGCTTGCGAAAGAGCTCGCCAATTATCACGACAACGATATCTCAAACGCGCTTGACGAGCTGAGCAGCGACGAGCGCAAGATCCTCTACCACACGCTCGGCGATGAGCGCATCTCCGAGATCTTTGCCTATCTCGATGATCCGGGCAGATACCTCGGGGAACTGGAGCTCGAGCGCGCCGCGGATATCATCGAGAACATGGATGCCGACGATGCCGTGGATGTGCTCGAGGAGATCGACGAGGCGACCAGGCGGCAGCTGATCGAGCTGATCGACGAGGAGTCCAAGGAGGATATCAAGCTGATCTGTTCCTATGAGGAGGACGAGATCGGCAGCAAGATGACCACAAACTTCATCGAGATCGGCAAGAGCCTCACCATCAAGCAGGCGATGCGTTCCCTGATCGCACAGGCGGAGGAGAATGACAATATCTCGACGCTGTTTGTGAAGGACGACGACGGAACCTTTTACGGCGCCATCGATCTCAAGGATCTGATCGTGGCAAGGAATTACATGAGTCTGGAAAACCTGATCACGCACTCCTTCCCGTACGTGCGGGACCACGAGACGATATCGGACTGCATCGAGCGCCTGAAGGATTACGCGGAGGATTCCATCCCCGTGCTGAACGACAAAAATGAGCTGATCGGTGTCATCACCGCGCAGGACATCGTCGAGGTCGTCGATGACGAGCTGGGCGACGACTACGCGAAGCTCGCCGGCATGAGCGAGGAGGCGGAGCTCGAGGAGTCCCTGGCTGAGAGCATCAAAAAACGCCTGCCGTGGCTGATCGTGCTTCTCGGGCTGAGCATGTGCGTGTCGACCGTGACAAGCCTGTTCGAGGGCGTCATCGCACAGCTTGCCATCATCGTAAGCTTTCAGTCCGTGATCCTTGGCATGTCCGGCAATGTGGGCACGCAGTCCCTCGCAGTCACGATCCGGCTGCTGATGGACGAAAATCTCGAGACAAGGCAAAAGATCGGCATGATCTTCCGTGAGATGCGGATAGGGTTTTCCAACGGACTGATCCTGGGCATACTATCCTTTGCCTTTATCGGCGGTTATCTGTGCCTGCTCAAGGACAAATCGCCGCAGTACGCCTTTGCGATATCGCTCTGTGCAGGCATCGCCCTCCTGATGGCAATGACGATCTCAAGTATCGTCGGCACTTCCGTCCCGATGTTTTTCAAAAAAATAAACGTGGATCCGGCAGTCGCTTCCGGACCGCTGATCACGACAGTGAACGATCTGATCGGCGTGGTCACTTACTACGGCGTCGCCTGGCTGCTGCTCATCAACTTCCTGCATCTGGGGTGACAGGGCAACATTTCGTTCCCATGCATAAAAATCCATTATATACAAATACTAGCAATACAGTTAAGCTTATTTATGAACTTGCTAATCAGGAACCCCGGCAAACATGACCGTATGACTCAGATCCAGGCAAGCCATGCGGTCTTGTCATTCCGGGAAGGTTCCATACTGGGAATGGAGGAAATATCGGTGAAAGCTACGGGAATAGTGCGTAGGATTGACGATTTAGGACGCGTTGTCATACCAAAAGAGATCAGAAGGACTTTGAGGATAAGGGAATCGGATCCGCTTGAGATCTTCACGGATCACGAGGGTGCCATCATTCTGAAAAAATACTCACCCATCGGTGAGCTTGGAAGCTTTGCGAAACAGTACGCGGAGAGCCTCTCGCAGGTGTCCGGTCATCTGGCGCTGATCGCGGACAGGGACCAGATCATAGCCGCGGCGGGCAGCAACAGCAAGCAGGTGCTCGGAAAATCTGTCAGCAAGGCGTTGGAAGAAAAAATGAATTCGCGTGAGACCGTGTGCACATCGCGCAGTGATAAAGACTATGTGTCCGTGACCGAAGACGAATCGGAGGAGTATCAGCACGAGGTGATCATACCGATCATCACACAGGGTGATGTGATCGGCGCCGTCGTACTCCTGTCCGCCAAGGCGGGCGACGAGATGAACGAGGTGGAGATGAAGCTTGCCCAGTCCGCAGCCGGGTTTCTCGGCAAACAGATGGAGCAGTGATCGATTTCAAATCGAGCAGGGGAACGACCTTCTCCACTACCCGGGTGCCCGGCGCATAAAAAAGGACAACACCGCTGTCCTTTTTTTGTTTTATCTTTCATTATATGTTGGTTTCATATGTGTCTGTGATCAGAGGTTCTTGAACCGTCCGACTTCGCCGCTCAGCCGCTGGGAGATCTCCTGGTTGCTGACAGTCTGCTGCTTTATCTGTTCCATTGACGACACCAGGCTCACAGCACTCTCCGCGACATTCGTCACGCCCCTGGCGCTCTCGTCGACCGCGGTGGAGATGTCGTTCAGCCCTGTTGTCATCGCGCTGATCGTGTCCCGGATCTCCCCTGTGTTTTTGGAAAATTCCTCGATCAGGCTGTTCATGCTGTCGGCATCGCTCTCATACTTTTCGACGACGACCACAAACTCATCGTAATCCTGCAGTACCTTCTCGTCCACAAACCGGAGCATCGTCTCCGCATTGCCCGCAAGCTTCTCCACCGCACTGATCACCAGATTGCTGATATTCTGGATATTGTTTGCCGTGTTCGCACTGCTGTCGGCGAGTGCCCGGATCTCGTCTGCCACAACCGCAAATCCTTTGCCGGCATCACCCGCCCTCGCCGCCTCGATGGAGGCATTCAGCGAGAGCAGATTGGTCTGGCTTGTGATGTCGAGGATCTCTCCCGTCAGCTGCTTGATCTTTTCCACGCTCCTGCTCTCCTCAAGCGCCTCGCCAAGCATCTCCCGGATCTCGATGATCTTGCCGCTCGTCTGGTCTTTGCCAGCGATCGTATTCTGGTGCATCTCCCCGGCGCGCCGCTTGATCTTCTGCACGAGCTCGACACCGTTATCCACGCTGTTATTCATGTTCTGCACTTCATGCAGCACCGTGTCGCTGCCCTCCGCGATCTGGCCGATCGTGGCTGCGATCTCCTCCATGCTCGCCGACATCTGCTCCATCGTCGCCGAGATGCCCCCCGCACTCTCATTGGAATCCTGGACATTGCTGCCGATGTTCGAAGTCAGTATGTCCATATTCTCCGACTGTACCTTTATAATGTTCATGATACCCTGGAGCTGCTCTATGAAGTTATTGATGCCATCGACCAGCTGCCCTACTTCGTTCTTCGTCTTGACGTGGATACGGCTTGCCAGATCCCCCTCGTTATTGCGGATCCTGGAGATGATGTCGTCGAGCTGGTCGCTCGCACTCTTTGCCGGCCTCGCAATGTGGATGATGCTGAACAGACTTGCGACTGCCATCAGTATCAGGAATAAGATCAGAAAAAGGAGCACCACGCCTGTGTAGCTGCGCATGGAAGCGATCGTGTCGGAAACCGCATTCTGGGAGCGCTCATCCAGCAGCGCGTCAAACTGTACCTCCACTTCCTCCAGCGCGAGGGACTGCTGGCGGATCCCGCCGGAAAGCTCGCCTGCCTTGCCCATATCGCCCGCAAGCATGGACTGTCCGATCTGGATCGTCATATCCTCGATCGCCTGCGCCTCCCTGCCGTATTCATCGACCAGGGAAGCAAGCGCTGCATCCCCCTCCTGCTGGCAGAGCGTCCGCATCGTCTCGATGATCGCAGCAACCTGCCCCTTGCGCCCCTGCACATCCTGGGAGATCGATTCCGCGGCCTCCCTGCTCTGCGTCATCGTGATCAGGTAGGCGGATGATTTGTCGTCATCCACCACACTCACGAGATTTTTGCTCCTCTCCTGCAGTGCCATGTAAATATCTGCCGTCCGCTTCACCGCACCTCCTGCATTCTGCAGCGCACGGACACTCAGCACCGACGTGACTGCATAAATAACAGTCAGCATCACCAACAGCGCAACGATCCTCGGTCCCATTTTCCCTCTCATAGCTTTTTCTCCTTCCTCTTCCTATAGCGGCCCCTTTCCCTGTATAATAAGTTTCCTGATGTCTGCGAGCGATTCCGCCACCGCATACAGCAGCGGTCTGATCTCCGCATCCGGCTGTGTCAGATCCGGAACCATCACCGGTCTGCAGCCCGCTGCGTATGCCGACCTGATACCGTTTGGTGAATCCTCGACCGCGATGCAGTCCATCGGCTTCTCCCCGATCTGCTCGCAGGCATACAGATAGACATCCGGCGCGGGCTTTCCGTTTGCCACCTGCTTTGCGCTCACGATCCTGTCAAACTGATCCCTGACGCCGATCGCACCAAGGTGCTGCAGCGTGAGCTCAATCGGTGTCGCTGTCGCCACTGCCGCCTTGATGCCCCTCTCATGCAAAAAAGCCAGTATCTCATCAATACCGGGCTTTTTCTCCAATCCATATTGCTCAAGGCGCTCTGCCACAAGGCGGCGCCTCACTTCACGTACCGCATAATAATCAAACCCTGCTCCGAAGATGTCCTTCATCATCTCCGCGGCAAGCCTTGCGTCACAGCTGCGCAGCATCAGCGCATGCTCCCTGCCAAAATCCGCATACCCCGCCATGTGTGCCGCCTCACACCACGCTGCATTGTAATGTTTTTCCGTGTCGATGAGCACTCCGTCCATGTCAAATATCACTGCTTTGATCATATCATTCCTCTAACCCTTATATCCCGCCTGCACCTCCCCGTTTGAAGGTACACGCCATTTATGCCTCCATGTCCCGTCCCTGCAGGCACTCAATTCCCTGCATACAGGATCTTCTCCTTGGGCACCTCCTGGTTCTGCTGCATCAGATTCAGCAGCGTGATGTAATTCTTGATCATGTCACGCGCGGTATTCTCCTCGCCGTCGAGGTTCTTCCCGTACTGCTGTTTCAGAAAATAGATGTAATCATCATGCTCGAGCTTCGGCGTGTACGCGTACAGAATCCCATGTATGTCAGCCAGCTTCTCGAGCAGCACATACATCTCTCCCGGGTTCAGCACGGACAGTCTGATCACCGGAGATGCCATATCCCGCATCTTGATCCTGCCCTCCTGCTCGAAACTTGACTCCGCGAGCCTTGAGCGCAGCGGCTCAAAACTGAACACGCCCCGCACAGGGTCCTCCATCGCCTCCCGCGTGACACTGATGATGATCCCCAGATAAGAAGCCTTTCCCTGCAGCGCGTCATTGTAGATCGACAGCAGCTTGTTGTAATTGTACTCCCTGCCCACACGGCTCGGTATCTCATACAATGTCGAGAGCTCATCCATACAGACATAGAGCCCCGCATACCCTGCCTTCACCACAAAATCCGCAAACAGCTTGATGAAGTCGTACCAGTTGTCATCGGTGATGATCAGGTTCACTCCCAGGTCGGTCTTCGCTTCCGTTCTGGTCCTGTACTCCCCGCAGAGCCATCGCAGAGCCCTTTTCTGCAGCTCCACATCCCCTTTGCGATACCCCTTGTAATAGGATGCGAGCACTTTGCCGAAATCAAAACCGTTTACCCGCTCCTCCATCGAGGACGTCACTTTATAGATCTTCTGACTGACTCTGACGTCAAAGATCTCATGCCCGGGTACAAGTCCCTCGAACTGCACCACTTCGTTTTCGAGCGTTCCGATCCACTTGTCAAGAATGAGCTGCAATGCTCCGTTATCGGGACTCGCATGCGTCGCCATGTTTCTGATCAATTCCCGGTACGTGGACAGCCCCTGCCCCTTATTTCCGACAAATCTCTTGTCCACAGAGAGCTCCACATCGGTCACGACAAAGTTTTTCTCCATCACATGGTTTCTCAGCGCATGCATGAGAAAGGTCTTGCCGCTTCCGTATTTCCCCTCGATAAAGCGAAACGCCGCCCCTCCCTGCTCGATGATGGATACGTCCTGCAACAGCGCCTGAATCTCACTCCTTCTCCCCACAGTAATGTACTCAAGCCCTATCCTCGGAACGACTCCGCTTTTTAAGGAATTTAAAACGGTGGCTGCTGTTGTCCTCGATATCCCGCTATCCATACACCCCATTCCTCCCCATACTGCTGTGTGCCAGTGGAAACTCCCCAGTTCCACCCGCACTCTATGTATTACGATATTATACTACTCTGAGCTGTGACTGCACAAAATCCGCATCCGCCCTGATCCGGTCGAGATTTTCAAGGCTGAATTCATACGCGAGGGACTCCCGCTCGCTGTCCTTGTTCAGACGCTCGAACGCCTTCTCGATCATGATCATCCGTTTCTGATGGAAGAGTGTCGCGTAGATGCGTTTGTGGATCTGCTGTGTCGTCTTGCCTGCGTCCGCGTCATAGTCCATGACCTCGATCAGGCGGTCCGCATCGTACGGATAAAAATCCGTCGAGCAGGACCTGCTCGATCTGCCAACCGATATGCAGGTTCCCATAGACAGCTCACCGTCGCACAGATAGACCATCAGTATCGGCCGCTGCAGCAGCCCGGCGAACACATCCGTAAGCAGATCCGGATCGATCTTTCTCTTGAGATTCACCTCAAACACCGACAATCCCTGCTCCCTGACGAGCTCTTTCATGTCCTTGACTCCCTCTTTGTCCACCAGATGATAACTCCACTCAACGCTCTCGATCTCAGCTTCAAAGATGCGGCGGCATTTCAGATTGTCAATCTTCTGGAACAGCGCGTCAAGCGGCATCCCTTTATCAACTTTGTACTGCTTTGGAATATTGTATCTTCCCTCGCTCATACAGATCCCCACCTTTACATAGTGCATATTTGAACCGTTAACGTTTTATGTTAATCGTTTCTCCCCTATTATAATATACAATTTATATTATTTCTACAATTTGTTTTATTTTCCTTAATTTTTGTGAAATATGTCAATTAAGTTTCAAAAAAATACCTCAAATAAAGAAGGAAATCTGTCATATTCCACAGATTCCCTTCCCCCTCACAGCGCTTTTTAACCTGTTATGCCGTCCAGCTCCGTCTGCAGCCGCGCAAGATCCTCGCGGATCGCGATGTGCTGCGGACACGCCTGCTCGCACTTGCCGCACTTGACACAGTTGGACGCCTTGTTCGCCTCGTCGATCCCGTTTTTCCAGTTCCACCTCGCCTCGTTCACATTCTCATATATGTGGTACTGGTTCCAGATGCCAAAACACCGCGGAATATCGACACCCGCAGGGCAGGGCATGCAGTAGCGGCAGCCTGTGCAGCCGTTCTGAACCCTGCTGCGCAGCGCATCCGACACCTTCTCGATGACCGCCTGCTCCTCGTCCGAGAGCGGCTCGAAGCCTGCAAAGGTCGAGAGGTTATCCTCCACCTGCTCCATCGTCGACATGCCGCTCAGCACCACTTTCACATTGTCAAAGCTGCCGGCATAGCGCAGCGCCCACGAGGATGCAGTCGCACCCGGCCGCACCTTCTGAAACAGCTCGTTGATGCCCTCCGATGGAAGGTTTGCAAGCGAACCGCCCTTGACAGGCTCCATGACCACGATGGGAATGCCGAGCTTTTCGGCAAGCTCCACGCCCTTCAATGTCGCCTGCGTGTCTTTGTCCATATAGTTTAGCTGGATCTGGCAGAAATCCCACTTGTAGGACGTGATGATCTCCTCAAACGCCTCATAGTCGTCATGAAACGAAAATCCGAGGTATCTGATCTTTCCCTCCGCGCGCAGCCTCTCACAGTACCCAAGAACGTCAAGCTCCTTCGCAAACCGCCAGCGGTCCTTCCCCAGCGCATGCATCAGATAAAAATCGACATGATCCTTCTGCAGGCGCTCGAGCTGCTCCGAAAAAATGCGCTCCACATCCGCGATCGTCTTTACAGACCACAGCGGCAGCTTTGTCGCCAGATAATACGAATCCCTCGGATACCGTGCAAGCGCCTTGCCCGTGACCACCTCGCTCATGCCGCCGTGGTAAGGATACGCCGTGTCAAAGTATGTGACCCCCGCCTGGTACGCCCGGTCGATCATGGCAAGCGCTTCCTCCTCGTCGATGCTGCCGTCCGCGTTTGTCGGGAACCGCATACAGCCAAACCCCAACAGTGACGTGCTGATCCCCAGATTTTCCATCTTTCTGTACTCCATAAAAGTTCTCCTTTCAATTTGGTTCCATATTTATCGTAAGCCGTTCCCGCGGGCTCAGCTGTCGTACAGCAGTGCCATGTCCGCAAGCACTTTTCCTGTATGCGCCATCATGAGCTCAGCCTCTTTCTCTATTAAACCATACTTTTTGTATTTTAGCACGAAATTTGGTGTCCCTTTTGCAGAAAATTCCAGGACACCTTTGTACTTTGCCATCAGATCGGGAAGTCGCTCTACCCGGACGGGCGCATAGGGCTCCATGAAAAACGTGACCTGCCCCACCTTTCCCTTGATCTCTGTCACATACCGCCTGTGCGCCGTGACGCGGATCAGTGAGATTTGGATCAGATTCTCGACAGACTTCGGCACATTGCCGAAGCGGTCCCTGAGTTCCTTTCTCATGTCATCGCACTCCGCCTCGTTCTCAAGGCTCGCGATGCGCTTGTATATGTCAAGCTTCTGTACCTCGTTGACGATGTACTCTGGCGGGATAAAGGCGTCGACGTCCATGTCCACATAGGTGCCGAAATCCGCCTCGACTTTTTTCGTCCCCTTGAGCGTCCTGACCGCCTCGTTGAGCATCTTGCAGTACAGGTCATAGCCGACTGCCTCCATATGCCCGTGCTGGCGCTCTCCGAGCAGATTTCCCGCCCCCCTGATCTCAAGGTCGCGCATCGCGATCTTGAATCCGCTGCCCAGATCCGTGAACTCGCGGATCGCCTGCAGGCGCTTCTCCGCCACTTCCTTGAGCATCTTGTCCCGCCTGTACATCAAAAACGCGTACGAAGTCCTGTTTGAGCGCCCCACGCGCCCGCGCAGCTGGTAGAGCTGTGAGAGCCCCATCGCGTCGGAGTCGTGGATGATCATGGTGTTGACATTCGAGATGTCGAGTCCGGTCTCTATGATCGTCGTCGACACCAGCACATCAATCTCACCGCCGATGAACTGGAACATGATCTTCTCGAGCTCATGCTCCTTCATCTGACCGTGGGCGTACGCCACGACCGCCTCCGGGACGAGACGCGCGACCTGGCTGGTGATCTCCTCTATATTGTTGATGCGGTTGTACACATAGTACACCTGCCCCTGTCTCGACAGCTCGCGGACGATCGCCTCGCGCACCATCTCCTCGTTGTACTCCATGACGTAGGTCTGTATCGGCTGGCGCTCCCCCGGCGCCTCCTCGAGAACGCTCATGTCGCGGATCCCCACGAGGCTCATGTGCAGTGTCCGCGGGATCGGCGTCGCCGTCAGCGTCAGCACATCCACATCCTCCTTGACCTGCTTGATCTTCTCCTTGTGGCGCACGCCAAAACGCTGCTCCTCATCGACGATCAGAAGCCCCAGATCCTTGTACTGCACGTCTGCCGACAGCAGTCTGTGCGTGCCGATGACGATATCCACCAGCCCTTTTTTCAGCCCCTCGACCGTCTTCTTCATCTCGCCCGCTGTCCGAAAACGGGACATCATCTCCACGCGCACCGGAAAGTCCTTCATGCGCTGCATAAATGTGTTGTAGTGCTGCTGTGCCAGGATCGTCGTCGGCACAAGGTAGGCGACCTGCTTTCCGTCCTGAATGGCTTTGAACGCCGCGCGGATCGCGATCTCCGTCTTTCCGTAGCCCACATCGCCGCAGATCAGCCGGTCCATGATCCGCGGGCTCTCCATATCGCTCTTGGTCGCCTCGATGGCAAGGAGCTGGTCGCCCGTCTCCTCAAACGGGAACATCTCCTCAAACTCCTGCTGCCACACGGTGTCCCTGCTGAAGATAAAGCCCTGTTTTTGTTGCCGGACGGCATACAGCTCAACGAGATCCCGGGCGATCTCGTTGACTGCCGACTTCACCCTCGTCTTCGTCTTCACCCACTCCTGGGTGCCGAGCTTGTTCAGTTTCGGCCTTTTTGCCGCGTCGGACGAGGCGTATTTCTGGATCGCGTCAAGCCCCGTCGCAAGGACGTAGAGATTGCCGCCGTCGCGGTACTCGATCTTGATATAATCCTTTACAACCTTGTCTACCTCAACCTTCTCGATCCCCTTGTAGACACCGAGTCCGTGGTTTTCATGGACAACGTAATCCCCCACTTTCAGATCCGAAAAATTCTGGATCTTCTGACCCTCATACGCCTTTTTCTTCTTTTTGCGCTGCTGCTTCCCAAAGATATCCGTCTCGGAGATCACGACAAACTTTAACATCGGGTACTCAAATCCCTTCCGGACGGAACCGTGGTACGTCATGATCTCCCCCGGCTGAAGGATCCTGTCCGAGTCCTCCGAGTAGAAGGCGAGCAGTCCCTCGTCCATGAGATCCGCGGCAAGGCGCTTGGCGCGCGTCGCGGATGCGGACAGCAACAGCACCCTGTATCCCTGCTTCCTGTAATGGTTCAGATCCTTCACCAGCTCCGCAAAGCTATTATTATAGGAAGAGATATTTCTGGCATTGACGGCATACCGGTCTGCGAATTTGATGCCAAATCCCTTGAACTCCATGGCAGAGAGCGCAAGGATACGCGCATCCTCAAGCTTAGCCATCGTCTCCTGCACGGAGTAGAGCACCTCCGTCTGCCCAGGCAGGATATACCCTTTTTCCGTCCTGTTTGCCATGCTCTCGCGAAATTCCAGCTCCACAG
This sequence comes from uncultured Lachnospiraceae bacterium, assembly GCA_910585765.1. Classification (GTDB taxonomy): domain Bacteria; phylum Bacillota; class Clostridia; order Lachnospirales; family Lachnospiraceae; genus COE1. Next base: position 44,674 of record CAJUES010000013.1, read on the forward strand.
CCCTTGCGTGCTCCTCGATCCGCAGCGGTTCGTCGAGATAGATGCAGCATCGCCTGCTCTTCAAAAGATCGGTGAAGGACATGGTGTCCTCATAGAAATAGTGGATGAAACTGTCGAGGTTCACCAGGTTCTGGAACTGTGTCACCTGCTCCCTCAGATCAGACACCGCCGCCTCGAGACGGTGCGCCTCCTCCGGCTTTGTCTGCTCCCTGAAAAGCTTCGCCTGCGCCTTGCAGTCCTTCTCGATCCTGTGAAATCCCTTGTCGAGCACGGACTGCGGCAGGATCAGTTCCGCCGCCGGATAAACTGACACCTGTGTCATATTTTCCTCGACGGAGCGCTGGCTCAGCACGTCAAAGGTGCGGATCGATTCGACCTCATCCCCCCACAGTTCGATGCGGACAGGATTCTCCGCGGTCAGGTCAAAAATGTCAACGATCCCTCCGCGGATCGAAAACTGCCCCGGCGCCTCCACCTGGTAATTCTTCTCGTACCCCATCGCCACGAGCCTGCGCGCAAGCGCCCGCTCCTCGACCACGCTGCCCTTCCCGATGCTGATGATGTTGTCCTCGAGCACGGACAGCGGGATCTGATGCGCCATCAGTGCCGAAAAAGTCGTGACGATCGTGACCGGGATCTTCTCGAGCAGCCTGCGCTGCACCGCCATCCTCTCCTTGACAAGCTGGTTGCCGTGCACATCCGCCTGGTAGAAGATCAGATCCTTCGCCGGATAGAAATACGACTCCCTGCAGTACAGGCGGCAGTCCTCCAAAAGCTCCCTCGCCTTGATATCGCTGTAGGTCACGATCAGCTTCACGTCATAATCCTGATCCGTGCCAAACACCATGTGGAGTTTCTGGGAATCCACACAGCCGCTTATGCTCACCTTTCCGCCCTTTTTATCCAATGCTTTTATAGTCTCTTCGTACTCGCCGAGCTCCCTGATCGGTGCCAATACTGTGTTCACGATTGATCGTCCTCCATATCTATACTCTATCGCTGCTGCCGCCTTGCCGGATCTATCCCCGCTTTTGCGGCAGATCGTTTGCCTGCCGGTATCACTCACGCTTCGTATTCTTCACATTATAGTTGTTCATCGCCATGTCCACCTGATCCTCGAGCATCATATTCACCGCGCCGTCCACCTTCTCCAGGCTCTCCGCCATCACCTTCATCTCTTCTTTGCTGAAATGACCGAGCACATAGTCCGCGAGGTCATATCCCTTCGGCTTCTCACCGACGCCGACCTTGATGCGCAGAAACGTGTCGCTCCCCAGATTCGCGATAATGTTCTTGATGCCATTGTGCCCGCCCGAACTGCCCTTCTTGCGGATGCGCAGCTGGCCGACGTCGAGACTGATATCGTCGTAGATCACGATCAGCTCACTCGCCGCGTCGACCTTATAGTAATCCACCACCGCGCGGATTGCCTCGCCGCTCAGGTTCATGTATGTGAGCGGCTTCACAAGCACGACCTTCGTGCCGCCGATCACGCCCTTCCCGACCAGTGCCCTGTGCCTGCAGTCCATCACGCTGATATTGTACTTGTCCGCAAGCGCATCGACCGCCATAAAACCGATATTGTGTCTCGTATTCTCGTACTCCTTTGTTGGATTTCCAAGCCCTGCTATAATAACCATCTTACTGTCTCCTAACCACCGCATACTCGTCCCCGTTTCTGTAATAAGGGCAATCCTTATACTGTCTCTCCATCACCCGCACCATGTCATCCTCATCCATATTGACTTCGCAGTAATAACGCGCGTCATCCTCGTCATATACATTATATGCACATGTATCGCAATTTGAACTTGCCATTTTATCCAATCCTTTCCCTGCAGCGCGTTTGAAGTTTGAATCATCATTCGCACCGTCTGCCCCTGTTTTAACGCAAGAAAACCCTTATCGGTCTGCCAGCCCTGCAGATCAATAAGGTTTTTCTATTTCCCGCACCGATCAAATCCGTTTTCAAAATACATACTCATTTTTATTATAACAAATATGCACGAATAAACAACTACTTTTTTCCCCGGCGCCTGCCGGTGCGCATATAACATAAAGAAAAAAGGACAGATTGTTCCCGCCCTCTCTTCATGATCCCGCCAGTATGATATTTTAGCATGTGTTAAAAATGATCTATTCCGAGCTGCCCGCACGAAATTTTGCATACGCGCCGCCCGCTGTAAGCGCGACGACAGCCAGCGCCAGCATGACTTTCCCCCACAGTCCCGTCCGCATTCCCTGTTCCGCTGTCCGCTGCACCTCCTCGTCATCCGCATAGTCATGGTTGATATTCTGCTCGATCTCCTGCCTGATCAGCTCCTGGTCGCCTATCGTTTTCAGATCCGCCACCCTGACATAGCCTGTGTGCTCCCCCGCAGAGACTCTGCACCAGTTATCCCTGGCATCTTCCACTGTAAAGACCACCGTACCTGCCACCAAAGAAGCCACAAGCTCTGACTTGTCCGATGCCTCCTCGTACAGTTTTGCATCCACCCCTGTCTCGAGCACCATATTTTCCGTTATCTCGCTCAGATCTGATGCCAGTACAGGTGTCTTCCAGATCACGATCATCAGGAAAACCGCCACAATCAATAACCTTCTCATCCGTTCATCCTCCCCTCACTTGTGCCACCTTCCGATGCACCAATACACCAGCGTGCGCATAAAAATTGCATAGAAAAGGATGCCGGACGGCATCCTTTTCTATGATCATGACTGGAGCAGGATTGAAACACGCCAAAAAACTTATTTCGCGACGATCGCATAAGCGTTAACGCCGGCTTTTACAGGCGTAGTGACTGTGTTCGGATCATTGTCCATGTCCTCATACACCGTTATCTCTCCGCCCGGCTGTACACAGAGTACAGAATATGTCAAAGACTTGTCTGCATTTTTCGGAAGCCCTGCCTTGAGTGCGATACTGCCATCTGACAATGCGACCCATGCTCTTTTGCGCCCAGCTCGATGTGCAGACATGCCACAACGTCCGCCTGCATCGCATCCGCCGCCGTGTTAATGCTTGCCATCGCATTCACGCTTTTCTTTTCGTCGACATCATAGATGATGATCACCGGTTTCTGTCCGTCCTTTAACCCGAGTGACGTTCTCACATCCGCCGCTGATGTCATCACCGCAGTGCCGCGCACACTCTCAGCCGCGTAGACACCACCGATCGAAGTTCTGACCTCCGAACCTGCCACGCGGATCGCTGCATTGGATGACTGGGATTTTTGCTCCTCGTACGTAGGCGGTGCCACATACTGTTCCTGAGGAGCGCTGCTGCTTGAGCTGCTGCTGCTCGAACTGCTGCTACTGCTGCTTGAGGACGAGTCATTGCTGCTTACGGATGAATCATTTCCGCTCACAGACGAGCTGCCGCTTCCTGTGTCTGCCGCGCATACCATCAATGCGGATGACATTACCATCGCAGCCGCGATCACTGCCGCTGTCACTTTTTTCAAACTTTTGAACTTCATTATATCTTCCTCCTACTTAATAATATTGAGTGCTCTTCTTTATAGAGAATAGTATAATACCCCCCACCGGGTATTTGTCAAGGTAAAAAAATAAAGCTGTCATACAAAACTTTTATCCCTTCGCAGAAGGCTTTCACCCAATCCGATCAATATGAACACGAGCGGCGTGCTGACAACCTGCTGAAAGCTCACCACATTGTGAACTGCATAAGCCAGGATGCCGACCGCCGATGCATACAGACAGCAGGAATGATCTTGCAGCGCTGCTCTGATCTGGCGCCGGATCGCAGTCGCAAAAATCGCCGCGTAGGAGACGAGACCGCACACCCCTGTATTGACAAGTACCGTAAGCAGCTCATTGTGTGCGTTGGTGAGCCTGGATGTGCCGAAGACAGAATGGAGCATCTCTGCGATCTGCGGGTCACTGTACACGCAGCTCTCAAAACAATCCGGTCCGGCTCCCACAAGTTTCCGGGCAGACGGCATTGCCGCAAACGTCTTCCACCCTGCCGTCCATGCCGCCCCCCGCCCGTTTCCCCAATACCTGTCAAAGCGAAGGAGAGAGACAGTCCCGGACATGGCGCCTGTCCTGTCCCGGACAATATTGCAGCAGACCGCCACTGTGACGATCACAATTCCCGCCAGGCACACCGTAACTGCCGCAGTCCTGCGCACGCCCCGTCTAAGCGTTCTCACAGTCTTTTGCCTGATCTTCAACCAATACCACGCCATCGCATAACACGCTGCCGTTCCCCCAAGCAGCACGCCGCACACTGCAGCCTGTGTCATCCATGACTCCAGCGCGCTCTCATAATTGAGCGCCATCGGGAACAGCCACTTGATGACACCCACAGCCACAGCGCTTCCCGCCAGAAACAGCATCAGTTCCAGCCATCTCAACAGCCTGTCATTCTCCTCAAAGGACAGCACGAACAGGACAAAAAGAACAGCCCCCAGAACCAGAACACCACTGCTGCTGCCCTGCACGATCCCGACCATGTACCCGAGCACCACATAGGACACAAGCGCCGCCCTCCCCCACCATTTGCCGCGCACTCCGCTCCAGCAGGAAACCAGACCGACCGGAAACAGTACACTCCAGTAGCCGCAAAACCAGTTGATATTCCCTATTGTGGATATAAAATAGGCAGGTTCATTGGGATCCATCCCAAAGGGATATACGGAAAAACGATTTAGCAGCCCGATGAGAAAAACGCCGGAAGAGACCGCCGGAAAGACGGCATACCAGATCTCTGCTCTGCCGGCAAAACGGGAAATTGCAAAATATATTGCCACAAACATCAGCTGGGAGACCAGCCCCATCGACCACCCTTCGACACCCCAGACAGCCTTCTCCTTCCAGTCCGTACACACATAGGACAGTGTGACAGCCGCCGCATAGAAAAGCATCGCCCTGTCCGTCCAGGACAAACACCCCCACGACAGATGCTTCCAGTTCCACGCGAGCAAAAGTGTTGCTGCCGGGAGCATCATGAGCAGACACTGCACTCCCGTTTCCCGAAAGAAAGTATATTTGTATGCCCCGAGCTTTACATACCCCTCAGGTGCATAGTACGGAAATACCACGATCAACAAGAACAGAAAGACATTTAAGGTTGTCTGCACATAATATCCCACTATTTTTCCCGTCTTTTCAAGTACCATCCCGATCATCCTCCACTTCGTCCCTGTCGTCTCCCTGAGTCTCTTTGTCCTTGTTTTAACTCTACCACACATACAGACGCGTTTCAACCCGTATAAAGACGCACCAAAAAAGCCATCCGCTATAAACGGATGGCTTTTGACCCACATTTTATACAATAATATGCTAAGAAACTACTTCCTCGTCCGGCTCTAAGAGTGCCTTCTCGTAACTTTCAAGAATTGTTTTCTGGATCGTGTCCCTTGTGTTTGAATTGATCGGATGAGCGATATCCCTGTACTCGCCGTCGGCTGATTTCTTGCTCGGCATCGCGATGAACAGACCTTTCTCACCCTCGATCACCTTAATGTCATGAACCACAAATTCATCATCGAGCGTGATCGAAACTACTGCTTTCATTTTTCCCTCTTTTGTAATTTTTCGAACGCGAACATCTGTTATTCTCATTCTTTTGTCCCCCTTTTGCAAGTCCTGTTTCCTTTTGTTGATTTTTTGTTATAAAACATACCTCTCATTTTTCTCAACCACAACTTTTATGCCGGTCTCCCCGACGTGGTGCGAGTTTGCTCGAATAGTATCGCGGCTTTCTACAATACAATTTTCAATGTGGGTGTTATCGCCCAGATACACATCGTTTAAAATGATGGAGTTTTTAATAGTACAGTTGTTGCCGACAAAAACCTCCTTGAACAGGATCGAATTCTCCACCGTTCCGTTTACGATACATCCGCTCGAGATCAGGCTGTTGCGAACCTGTGCTCCCGGATTGTACTTTGCAGGCGGCAAGTCGTCAACCTTGGAATATACGTCCGGATACTGTTTGAAGAAATAGTCGCGGATCTCCTTTTTGAGGAAATCCATGTTCGTGCCATAGTAGTCCTCGACTGTCGCGATATTCCTCCAGTAGGATTCGATCCTGTAACCGTATATCCGCTTTACATCTTTATAGCGTATAAGGATGTCCTGCACGAGATCGTGCCGTCCCTCCTCGGCGCTCTTCTCAATCAGTTCGATGAGCTGTCTGCGCCTGATCACATAGATCCCGCACGACACGGTCTTTGACCTCGCCACCATGGGCTTCTCCTCGAACTCCTCGATACGCCCGTCATCGTTCATCCTGACAACGCCGTACCGATCCACATCCGCATCCTCGGACATCTCCTTCACCACAACGGTGATGTCCGCCTTCTTTGCAATGTGGTATTCCAACACTTTATTGTAATCCATCTTGTAGACGCAGTCGCCCGTGGCGATGACTACATATGGCTCGTGGCTTCTCTTTAAAAACAGGAGATTCTGGTAGATACTGTCCGCTGTCCCCTGATACCAGTTGCTGTTCTCCGGCGTGACTGTCGGTGTGAACGTATACAGACCTCCCTGCTTGCGCCCGAAATCCCACCACTTCGATGAACTCAGATGTTCGTGAAGACTCCTGGAATTATACTGTGTGATCACCGCAACTTTCTGGATGTGCGAGTTGGACATGTTGCTCAACACAAAATCAATGCTCCTATAACTGCCTGCGATCGGCATCGCAGAGATCGCTCTCTTGTGGGATAGTGCTCCCATCTTCCTGCTGTTACCGCCAGCTAATACGATTCCTAATGCTCTCATTCTCAATCCCCCACCTTTATCAATGTCTTGCCGCTGTCCAACACACCATTTGGATAATCGGAAGCCGCCGTCTCACCGAAAACGACTGTATTCTTACCGATCTTAACATTGGCGGGAACGATCGATCGCTCACCGATTGTGACAAGCCCGCTGTTATAGATGTCAGGCCTTGTATCGTTCTCCTTCTCAGGGAGCGTGCCAAGCTGTGTCTCGCTGCCCACACGCGAATGCTCGTCTATGATCGCCTTCTCGACCGTGCACCGGTCGCCGATCTGCGTCTGGTTCATGATGATGGAGTTGCGCACAACGGTCCCCTCGCCGATGACAACACCGCAGCCGATGACAGAGTTGTAGACCTGTCCATATATTTCCGAGCCCTCCCCGATGATACTGCGCTCAACGACACTGTCCGCAGCGATATACTGGGGTGGCAGAACCTCGCTCTTTGTGTAGATCTTCCAATATTCCTCATAGAGGTTGAACTCCGGCACGATGTCGATCAGCTCCATGTTCGCCTCCCAGTAGGAGCTCAGTGTGCCGACATCCTTCCAGTAGCCGTTGAACTCGTAGGAATACATCGGGCAGCCCTTCTCATGACAGTACGGAATGACATGCTTGCCAAAATCAAGTGCCGGCTGGTCTGCTTTGGCGATCAGCGCCTCTTTGAGTGTTTTCCAATTAAATATGTAAATTCCCATGGATGCCAGGTTGCTTCTGGGGTTTTCCGGTTTCTCTTCAAAGTCCATGATCTTCTTGTTCTCATCTGTGATAACGATCCCAAAACGTTTCGCTTCCTCGATCGGCACCGGCATTGATGCGATCGTCACCGCAGAGCCGCTCTCCTTGTGGAAGTCAAGCATCACTTCGTAATCCATCTTGTAGATATGGTCCCCCGAGAGGATCAGCACATAGTCAGGGTTATAATTCTCCATGTACTCCAGATTCTGGAAGATGGCGTTGGCAGTTCCCGTATACCACTCGCTCTCGCTGCTCTTCTCATAAGGCGGCAGTACCGTCACACCGCCGACATTCCGGTCCAGATCCCAGGGAATACCTATACCGATATGTGTATTCAGCTTCAGCGGCTGATACTGTGTCAGCACTCCGACTGTGTCGATACCGGAATTGATACAGTTGCTCAGCGGAAAGTCGATGATGCGGTATTTCCCGCCGAAAGCAACAGCCGGTTTTGCCATTTTTGATGTCAGGACACCCAGTCTAGAGCCCTGTCCACCTGCTAAAAGCATGGCAATCATTTCTTTTTTAATCATGTTGTCACCCCTACTTACATAATAATAGGCTTCTCATATTTTGCATATAACAGACCCTGATTCATTATAACATACATTTTCGTTAAAGGGAACAACTTTAACATCATTCCAGGGAATATTTCCATACATTTTTTCCAAAATCTTTCCTGTCTTTGGCAGCAAACCCAAAATTTCAACATGCAGACCAAATTTTATTGCTTTTACTATGGAAAAGTTACCTTGTGAGGTGTATATTAATAGAAGAATCACAATAAAATGAAACAAGTACACATTTCCAGAACATGTGATCCAAAATGATTAATATAGGAAGGAACATAGTTTGATGTATCAGATTAATTTCAATACCCCCATCCATGTACATTTTATCGGAATCGGCGGAATCAGCATGTCCGGTCTCGCCCAGCTTCTGATCGAAAAGGGCTTTGCGGTCAGCGGTTCGGATGCGAAAAAGTCCCCGCTCACGCAGCATCTCGTCTCCATGGGGGCAAAGATCAGCTATCCGCAGATGGCAAGCAATATCGACGACTCGATCGACCTTGTCGTGTACACCGCCGCGATCGCGCAGGACAATCCCGAGCTCACCGCCGCTGCCGGGAAAAAGATCCCCCTCATGACGCGCGCAAGCCTCCTTGGACAGATCATGAAAAATTACAAGATGCCCATAGCGGTCAGCGGCACGCACGGAAAAACCACCACCACTTCCATGATATCCGAAGTGCTTCTCGCCGCGGACGCCGACCCCACCCTGTCCATCGGGGGGATCCTGAAATCCATCGGCAACATCCGCATCGGCAAGTCGGACTATTTCGTGGCGGAGGCATGTGAGTACACGAACTCTTTTTTGAGTTTCTTCCCCCGCTTCAGCATCATTCTGAACATTGAAGAGGATCATCTGGACTTCTTTAAGGATATCGACGATATCCGCCAATCTTTCCGAAGATTTGCCGAGATCCTTCCCGAGGACGGCTTTCTGATCATCAACAAGGGAATCGACTGCGTCGAACAGCTCACCGGCGGGCTTCCCTGCGGGATCGTCACCTTCGGAGCAGATCCCTCCGCGGACTACAGCTTTACCGACGCCGCCTACGACGAGTTTGGGCGCGCCTCCTACACCCTTGTCAAAAAAGGTCAAAAGTGCGGCACTGTCAGACTTGGCGTTGTCGGCGAGCACAATATCCTGAACTCCCTGTCCGTCATCGCCCTGATGGACATTCTCGGATTTGACGCTGACACTGTATACAATGCCCTGTCCGCTTTCTCAGGCACGGACAGACGCTTTGAGCTAAAGGGCGAAGTCGCCGGCATCAAGGTTCTCGACGACTACGCACACCACCCCACGGAGATCGCCACCACCCTGAAAGCCGCGGTCAATTATCCTCACAAAACGCTGTGGTGCGTGTTCCAGCCGCATACATACACGCGCACCAAAGCCTTTTTGAAGGATTTTGCCAGGTCGCTCTCACTGGCGGACAAAGTGGTACTGACTGACATCTACGCCGCACGCGAAAAAAATACGATCGGGATCAGCTCCGCCGACCTGCTGCACGAACTGGAAAAGACAGGGACGGAATGCTATTATATGCAGAGTTTTGACGAGATAGAAAATTTTTTATTAAAAAATTGTATCGACGGCGATTTGTTGATAACTATGGGCGCCGGAGATGTCGTAAAAATCGGTGAAAACCTGCTCGGCATCTGATTATCCACATTATCCACATTTTTTTGTGACCAAAACGTCAGAAAAGGGTGTGGATATTTTTTGTTTTCATCCACATCCGGGTCGATAAAAATCCACATGTTACCATTGGGGGTTGGCGGGGACTCAGGACAATACAGGCTGTGGATATCCACATTATCCACACTATCCACACCGCCCTCAAATCCAGTATTCACAAGGGGTGCAGGGGGGTGGGAGGCTTGCTTTTTTTCGCAGTTATGCTACAATACACTTACCTTACAGATGGCGGCGGCTCCCACGCCGGCTCTACACTAAGGAATTTACACCGGACGGAGGTCTATTATGAATCGTGTCAATATTTACCGGGCTGCCACCAATGACCAGACAAGCATCTCCAACGTATTCATCGACGAATATATGGCGGATGCCAACGATGCACAGCTCAAAATCTACCTTTTCCTGATCCGTATGATGAACGCTAATCTCCCAACGAGCGTGACCGACATTGCGGACAAGTTCAACTACACAGAAAAGGATGTGCTCAGATCGCTGACATACTGGGAGTCCAGACAGCTTCTTGCACTAGACTTTGACGCGGCTCACAACCTGTCCGGAATCAGGGTTCTATCCCTCGAAAACACGTACGAGGTGCCCAGGACGGCTCCCCGTATCACCCCGGTCTTATCCTTTATCAGACCGGCCTCCATGCAGACGGGCATGACTGCCAGAGCCAGGACGGCTTCGCCGGATACGGATCGTACTGCCGCATCCGCTGGCAGCCAGCCCGCAGATGGAAATTTCGGCAGCACCACCATCGCCAAGCCGGACTACTCACTCGACGAGATCAAAAGTTTCAAGAACAACGAAGACATCGAGCAGCTGCTGATGGTCACGGAGCAGTATGTCGCAAGGCCCCTGACGCGCAGCGACATGGAGACCATCCTGTTCTTGTATGACAGGCTCGGTTTCTCGACAGACCTGATCGACTATCTGGTGCAGCACTGTGTGGAGCGCGGGAAAAAGGATTTCCGGTATATGGAAAAGGTGGCTCTGGCGTGGCATGAACAGGGGATTGTTTCGCCTGCCGACGCGCAGAATGCCTCGCGCAAGTATGACAAGGTTGTCTACACGATCATGAAGTCCCTCGGCAAGAATGCAAATCCGGCTCCGAAAGAGCTCGAATACATAAATAAATGGACGAAAGAGTACGGCCTGATGCTGGACGTCATACAGGAGGCATGCGACAAGACCGTCATGACGACAGACAGCCACCGATTCGCATACGCGGACGGGATCCTCACCAAGTGGTATCAGGCGGGCGTCCACCACAAGGCGGATATCCCGGCGGCCGATGCTGCCTACAAGCGCACTTCCCAGAATGCGGACAAGCTGCACCGGTCAAACAACAAAAGCGACAATATCGTTACCAGGAATAAATTTAACAATTTCGCACAAAATACCTACGACTTTGATGCGTTGGAGCAGAATATACTGAGCAACTGACCTGCCGGCAGGATGCCGTACAAGAGAAAGACAAGCGAGGTAAGATACAGATGCCATTGACAAACAGCCAGTACGATACGATCATGCGCTCTTACGAGGAGAGACAGCGCGCCGCAAGGCGCCGGCTGGAACACAATACCGAGACTGTATACCGCCAGATCCCGGGCTACGAGGATCTGGACAGGCAGGTCGCCTCCATCTCCATCGAGCAGGGGCGCCGGCTCCTTGGCGGGGACGAGAGCGCTCTGCCGCGGTTGAAGCAGCAGTTAAAGAAACTCTCTGAGCAGAAGAGCGCCCTGCTGCGCGCGCACGGTTTTGCTGCGGACTACCTGTCCCCCGTCTACGAGTGCGCCAAATGCCGCGACACCGGCTACATCGCCAACAAAAAGTGCAGCTGTTTCCGCACGGCAGAAATCAACCTGATCTACGAGCAGTCCCATATCAAGAACCTGCTCACGACAGAGAATTTCGGCTCCCTCTCGTACGATTATTATGCGGGGGAGGATCTCGAAAAATTTACAAAAGCTGTACAAATATGCCAAAATTTTATAAAAAGTTTTCATAAGGACTACCGAAACCTGTTTTTTTATGGTACAGTAGGAACGGGTAAATCTTTTCTGTCCTGCTGCATCGCCAAGGAGTTGATCGATCAGGGAAACTTAGTGATCTACTTCAGCGCTTCCCAGCTCTTTGACATCCTGTCGAAAAGCACTTTTGACAGGGACAGCACGGAGGCGGCATCCGGTATCTCCGACGATATCTGTGACTGTGATCTGCTGATCATCGACGACCTCGGAACAGAACTTACCAACGCCTTTGTCTCCTCCCAGCTTTTTTCCTGTCTCAACAGCAGGCACCTGCGGAAAAAGGCCACCATAATCACAACAAATCTATCCCTCGGAGAGCTGCGGGACCGCTACTCCGACAGAATCTTCTCCCGCATCACAAGCAATTATGATATATGCAAGCTGACCGGCAGTGACATCCGGATGCAGAAGAAAACAGCTGCTGCAAACAAATGAAAATAGGATATATGGAAAATAATATACAGAACAATATAGAAAGTGAGGATTTTTCAATGCCAGTTCGTGAGGAAAAAAGAAATCTCAATTCAATACCTGTAGGTTCATTAGGCATCATTCCTTTAAGTGGCTGCAAGGAGCTCGGCGACATGGTTGACAAATATCTTGTCAGATGGAGAGCGGAGCGCGAGAGCGAGCACAAAGATTCTCTTGCATTTGCCGGCTATCAGCGCGATTCCTATATTATCAACACCCGCGTTCCGCGCTTCGGGACCGGGGAGGCGAAGGGCGAGATCCTCGAGTCCGTGCGCGGGGATGACATTTATCTGCTGGTGGATGTCACGAACTACAGCCTGACCTACTCCCTCTGCGGGCAGGAAAACCACATGTCCCCCGACGACCACTACCAGGATCTCAAACGGATCATCGCCGCGATCGGGGGCAAGTCAAGGCGCATCACCGTCATCATGCCCTATCTGTATGAGAGCCGTCAGCACAAGAGAAACTCGCGGGAATCCCTCGACTGCGCGCTGGCACTTCAGGAGATGGTCAAGATGGGCGTTGACAACATCATCACTTTTGACGCGCACGATCCGCGCGTGCAGAATGCGATCCCCCTGAACGGCTTTGAGACGGTATCGCCCACCTACCAGTTCATCAAGGGATTGCTCAACCACGTGCCCGACCTGACCATCGACGCCGACCACATGATGATCATCAGCCCCGACGAGGGCGGCATGGGGCGCGCGATCTACATGGCAAACGTGATGGGGCTTGACATGGGTATGTTCTACAAGCGCAGGGACTACACGAAGGTCGTGAACGGCCGCAATCCGATCGTGGCACACGAATTCCTCGGCAGCAGCGTGGAGGGGAAAGATGTCATCATCCTCGACGACATGATCTCCTCCGGCGAGAGCATGATCGAGGTGGCGACAAACCTGAAGCGGCGCAAGGCAAACCGGATCTTTGCCGCGTCCACGTTCGGTCTGTTCACTGCAGGGCTTGACAAGTTTGAGGAGGCGTACAACCAGGGGCTGATCTACAGGGTCCTCACCACGAACCTGATCTACCAGAAGCCGGAGCTGCTCGAGAAAAAGTGGTACATCAGCTGCGATATGAGCAAATACATCGCCTACATCATCGACACGCTGAACCACGACTCGTCGATCAGTGACCTGCTCAATCCAAACGACAGGATCCACAGCTACATCAACCGCTACAAAAACGGAGAGATCCCAACCCTGACCGATTAGAATATATAGCAGCAAAAATACCGCAGATGAAACTGCGGTATTTTTTGTGCACCTGACTATTCATCATATCCGTTAGGATTGTTGGACTGCCATCTCCAGCTGTCCGCGCACATCTCCCTGATACCGTACTGCGCTGTCCAGCCAAGCTCCTCCTTCGCCTTCGCCGCGTCCGCATAGCAGGTCGCGATATCGCCGGCACGCCTCGGCTTGATCTCATACGGGATCTTCACACCTGTGGCCTCCTCAAAATTCTTTACGATATCGAGCACGCTGTAGCCTGTCCCTGTGCCGAGATTGTAGATGCACAGCCCGGCATTTTCCTCGATCTTTTTCAGCGCCTTCACATGCCCGACAGCGAGATCCACGACATGGATATAATCCCTGACGCCCGTTCCGTCGTGTGTGTCGTAGTCATTGCCGAACACGCCGAGCCGCTCAAGCTTGCCCACGGCAACCTGTGTGATGTACGGCATCAGATTGTTGGGAATCCCGTTGGGATTCTCGCCCATCGTACCGCTCTGATGCGCCCCGATCGGGTTAAAGTAGCGAAGCAGGATCACATTCCAGGCAGGATCCGCCTTCTGCATATCCGACAGAATCTGCTCGAGCATGGACTTTGTCCAGCCGTAAGGGTTGGTGCACTGTCCTTTCGGGCACTCCTCCGTGATCGGGATAAACGCGGGATCTCCGTACACGGTGGCCGAGGATGAGAAGATGATGTTCTTGCAGCCATGCTTCCGCATCACATCCACAAGCGTCAGTGTCCCTGCAATATTGTTGTTGTAATACTCCCACGGCTTCTGAACGGACTCGCCCACTGCCTTCAAGCCCGCAAAGTGGATACAGGAGTCGATCTCCTCTTCCGCAAAGATCTTTTCGAGCGCATCCCTGTCAAGAATATCAGCCTTGTAGAACGTGACCGGTTTTCCCGTGATCTTTTCCACGCGCTGCAGGGATTTGACGCTCGCGTTTGACAGATTGTCCACCACGACAACATCATAACCTGCATTCTGAAGTTCTACCACTGTGTGGCTGCCGATAAACCCGGCTCCGCCCGTAACTAAAATTGCCATACTGTTTACCTCCGTTTTCGCTGTTATTTATAATCCATTTAAGTGAACGACGTACTCCTTACTCTTTATGATATCGCTTTTACAGACAGAAAACAATAGCATAATCATTATTTTTTTGCGCATATTTATCACTATTTTAATGGGCGATTAGTCATAAGGAATTTACAATATTTTTATTTTTTATACATTTTTAGATATTTACAAAGGGTTTTCCGCCTGCATTTTTGTGGATATTGTGCATAAACATGTGGATATTAACAAAATGCGTCGTTGTCATAAAAAGTTATCCACATCTTACAGTCCGCATCGCTGCCCTCTTTTGTGTCAACTTCCCAGACAATTCGATAAATCGTCTGGCGCTTCCCCGCATGGTCACTGTGCGCACAGGGGATGATCCTGACTGCATGATCCGCGCCGGTCCGGATCCGGATGCGGCACTGTCCGTGTCTCCCCCGGATCCACACCTCGCCGTCCTGAACCTTCGGCTCGTACTCCGTGACCAGGTTTTCCGTGATGGACGTCGTGTTCCCGCCGGCTGAAAAAATGTCATGCAGCTCGATCTGCCGGCTGCCCATCCGGATGCGGCGCTCCAATCCCGCTATGCTGTCTTCGGGATATGCGCCTGCAAAGGATATCGTCAGCGTCTGCGCCCCCTCGTCCCACACAAACCTGTCCGCCCTGTACTCCCGTCCCGCGCACTGCTCCCTGCCGTTGACCAGCGGGACGGAGTGCCCCATGGAGCGGTTGCACAGTATGTCATAGCGCCCATCGCCGAAATAGTCCTTCGTGTACTCGCCTGCCCCCAGATCGGTGAGCAGCATCTCCCCGTGAAAGACACACAGAAAATGACCGATGTCGTTGTGATTGTGGTTCTCGTCGTTATTGCCGCCCTTCGCGGCAAATCCGTTTCCTTCCCCGTCCTGGCAGATGAGCCACTGCGCCGCGGGGAGCAGATACGCCGTGGTTCCGCCATGTGCTGCGGTTTTCCTTTCCCCGCTGTGCGGCATATCTGTCCGAACTGGTTCTGTCCGGTTTATTTCTGTATGTTTGATACCTGCACCATCCGTCTCCGCATCCGCGTCAGATCCGCTGTCTCCGTACCGGATAAGCCAGCTGATATTGCGCTCGTTCGTGAGATAGCGGTAGCAGGCATCCTCGTCAAACGGGCGCGCAAGCGTGTAGCACGGCGTCTCCACCTGCGGGTAGCAGTGCTTTAGATACGCGGTCAGCCCCGGCAGAAAGGACTCGTGCTTACTGCCGTCGGAGAAGCTGATACTCACGCCGCCAAAACAGCTCCTAAAATAGCATTTCTGCTGAAAGAGCGCGATCTGCTCACACTTCTCGCGGTACATCAGCTCTTCCCCGCACCTCTCCGCAAACGCCGCGTAGAAGGACATGCCGTAATTGTAGTACCCAAGCCCCTCCGTGCACGCACCGTCCGCCTCCATCCCGTCGAGATAGCACTGCAGGGCGTCGCAGGCGCGCCTTATACAGTCTTCCTTCCAGCCCTGCGGCAGACTCCTGTATTGGTCGCAGTACAGCAGGACATCGAGCCGGATCAGCGCATCCGCCCCGCGGTCATCCGGCATGCAGGATTCCATGATCCTGCGGTTCAGCGCGTCGATATTGGCTGCCGCCATGCCGACGGAACCTGCGCAGACCGCAGACCAGTTACAGCGGTCCGTCTCCCACCAGCTGTACGGAAACGATGACGCCGCAAACG
The DNA here is from genome assembly GCA_910585765.1 of uncultured Lachnospiraceae bacterium. Taxonomy (GTDB): domain Bacteria; phylum Bacillota; class Clostridia; order Lachnospirales; family Lachnospiraceae; genus COE1. The sequence continues at coordinate 60,956 of CAJUES010000013.1, forward strand.
GCTGCAGCACCCGTCCGATCACCTCATGCGCCACACAGGTCACGGTCTCGCACGAAAGCCTGTCAAACAGACGCAGGGCGATCTCCGACAGTGCCTGCGCCGTCTCCGCTGCAAACAGGTCAACCGTGTGTGCTGTCTCCGGCAGGTCGATCCGGTCAAAATCCACATGCGCGGGCAGCGCCCAGAACCGCTCCCTGCAGATGCTGACCAGGATCTCCTCCAGACGTTTTATGTACCTGTCCTCCGACGTTTCTTCCGGTTCCTCATCAATGATCCCCCGGCGTGACAGCTCCCCGCTCCACAGCGCCAGTATGGCGTAGACTGTCAGATATTTCCTCCGCCCGAAATAGGCATTCTCATACACAAGCCGGTTCCCCGTCTCATGGAACAGGAAGAAATCCTCCTTTGTGAGCGCGGGCATCGGCTTGTCCCGCATCTGCTCCTCCGCGCTTTTGATCTCATGGTACAGTTTTTTTATGTAAGCTTGCTGTTCTTCTCTCAAAACGTTTCCTCCCCCGGGCACATCAAAGGTTATCGCTGTCTGCAGTATCTGTCATATATCTTCAATGTCATATATTTTCAATTTTACTCCCTCACGCGGAAACCATCAAGGCTTTTTGGTCAAAAGACGATCGATATGATCACAATCCAGCCCAGGACTTCGCACTGCGCTGCGAAGTCCGTGAGCATGCATAGTGACCGGGATGCATCAAGCCGTTATTCCTCACCGGATCACGCCGCATCCGATCTTCTCTCCGGCATCTCCCGAGGGCTGGGACTTGAAATCGTCGGGCAACCTGTGGATGATAACGCTCCTTCCCAGGATCTCCGGTATCGTGAACCGCTTGTCGTAAAACGAAAGCCACGCGTATCCCTGATTGCCCATGAGCGGTATCATGTCCCCCGCGTGGTCGGGATGCGGCTCATTGGTGGGATTGTAGTGACCGCCCGTCCTGTCAAAGGGCATCGTGCAGTCCCCCTTCTCATGTATGTGCATCGCGTAGAAATCGGACGAGAACTGTGTCGCGATGTTGGGCAGTCCGAAGATCTCCGCCTCGACCAGCACGCCGGAATACGGTGTCGTGTAAAATTTGACGACGCCGCTCAGCTGCGGATTCTGCGCATTTCCGCGGATCCACGCCAGCGCCTCCGGCTTTCCGTTCCTGAGCGTATCTGTAAAGATCATTCCAGGGGTGATATCTGCCATAATGTCGTAAGCCTCCAATCTCTTTTCTGCAGCGTTCCGGCATTTCCAAAACAGCCGCGTTCCCTTTATTTTATGCAGGAGACCGTTCTTTGGTGAACCCTGTTTTTAGTAATGCTGTTCAAATATCGGATCCAAATCTTGTAACTATTTCTCATTGTAATCGCATCGGGCGTGTGGTACAATGTAAAACCTACCCCCTGAAACGGCTATGAAACGCGCCGCAGACCGGGGTGGGGAACTATACAGACCTACTTGGAAAGATACGAAAGTATAACTATCAGGAGGAAGCAGAATGATCACGATGGAACATGTATGCAAATCGTACAGGATCGCAAAACGAAACGCGGGCTTTCGCGAGGCCTGCAAAGCACTTTTTCACAGGGAGTATGAAGTCATTCATGCCCTGAACGATGTCAGCTTCACGATCGGCGACGGCGAGATGGTAGGCTACATCGGTCCAAACGGAGCCGGGAAGAGCTCCACGATCAAAATTCTAAGCGGAATACTGACACCGGACAGCGGAACGGTCCTCGTCGACGGGCGCGTGCCCTGCAAAGACAGGATCAGACATGTGCGGGAGATCGGCGTTGTGTTCGGTCAGCGCTCACAGCTGTGGTGGGATGTTCCGGTCATCGATTCCTTTGAACTCTTAAAAGATATCTACTCGATCCCCGATCATCAGTACAGACAAAGCCTCGAGGAACTCACAGAGCTGCTCAGTCTTGCCGAGCTGCTGCGATCCCCGGCAAGACAGCTGTCGCTCGGTCAGCGGATGCGCTGCGAGATCGCCGCCTCCCTGCTGCATCAGCCGCGCATCCTGTTTCTGGACGAGCCAACCATAGGATTAGACGCCGTGTCCAAGCTTGCGGTGCGCGATTTCATCCTCAGGCAGAACCAGACGCACGGGACAACCGTGATCCTCACGACACACGACATGCAGGACATCGAATCGCTGACGCGCAGGATCCTGCTGATCGGCAGGGGGCAGATCCTGATGGACGGGACACTCGACGACATCCGGACAGGGAGCGGAAGCATTGACGAAGCGATCGCCGATCTGTACCGCTCCTATCAGATTTAGAGGAGGCGCCGCATGAAAAAGTATCTGTCTTTTTTTCGATTGCGTTTTGCGATGGGTCTGCAGTACAGGACTGCCGCCCTCGCGGGGATCACCACGCAGTTTGCGTGGGGTTTTATGGAGATCATGATCTTCCACGCGTTTTACCGCGCGGACGCCGCCTCGTTCCCCATGCACTTTTCCGCCACAGCGTCCTACATCTGGCTGCAGCAGGCATTTCTGGTCCTCTTTGCAGCATGGATGATGGAGAACGAGATCTTTGATTCCATCGTAAACGGAAATATCGTCTACGAACTGTGCCGCCCGGTCAGCATATACAACATGTGGTTTGCACGGAGTATCGCAACGCGCGTCTCAAAAGCAGTGCTCCGCTGCTTTCCGATCCTGGTCGTTGCCGCTTTCATCCCGCATCCGTACGGGATCGAAGCCCCGGCAGGCTGGCTGCACTTTTTTCTTTTTGTCCTCACGCTGATCCTGGGGCTTGCCGTCACGGTGTCCTTCTGCCTGCTGATCTACGTCCTGACCTTTTTCACAATATCACCGCAGGGACTCCGCATGGTCTTCATCTCCGCGGTCGAATTTTTTGCGGGGGCTGTCATACCGCTGCCCTTTTTCCCGGAGAAGGTGCAGCGGATCCTGGAGCTGCTGCCATTTGCAGCCATGCAGAATGTGGCGCTGCGCGTCTACAGCGGGAGCATGAGCCCTGCCGAGATGAAAAAAGCGATCCTGCTGCAGGTATGCTGGCTGGCCATCATCGTCTCTGCCGGGAAACTGCTGTGTACGCTGGCTGAGAAGAAAATCACGGTACAGGGGGGCTGAATCTTATGAAAACGATCTGCCGCACGGCAAAACTCTATCTGCACTACGTCTCGATCAACGTGCGGTGCATGATGGAGTACAAGACGTCCTTTTTACTCACTGCGATCGGACAGTTCCTCGTCTCGTTCAACGTGTTTCTGGGGATCTTTTTTATGTTTCAGCGGTTCTCGACCGTCGAGGGGTTCACCTACAGCGAGGTGCTGTTGTGCTTTTCTATCATCCTGCTGGAATTTGCCCTTGCCGAGATGGTCGCAAGAGGGTTCGACACCTTTTCGGGCATGGTCAGAAGCGGTGATTTTGACAGGATCCTGGTGCGCCCGCAGAGCGAGATCGTCCAGGTGCTCGGCAGCAGATTTGAATTGACCCGGATCGGGCGGATGATACAGGCTGTCGTCATGTTTGTGTACGGCATCCTGAAAAGCGGTATCACATGGGACTTTCGCAAAATATGCACGGTGGTCTTCATGCTGGCGGGCGGCACCACGGTGTTCTCGGCACTGTTTCTGATCTACGCCGCACTGTGCTTTTTCACGCTCGACGGGCTGGAGTTCATGAATGTGTTCACCGACGGGGCGCGGGAATTCGGCAAATATCCGATCGGTATCTACGGCAGGAAGATCCTGTTGTTTACCACCTTCGTCATCCCGTACGCGCTGATCCAGTACTACCCGCTTCTGTATATCCTCGGGAAGCGTTCCTCGGCGTTGTATATGTTCCTGCCCCTGGCAGCCTGCTGGTTCCTGATCCCGGCAGTGCTGCTCTGGAAATTCGGCGTGCGGCACTACAGATCCAGCGGTTCCTGAGCGCTGCAGCTACTACCGGCACGCTGCCCAGACAGATATTTTAACGACACAGCGGTGCGAAACAGGCGGCTCACGTTTCAGATCTCTGACTGGACGGAGTATTGTCCGGCACAGCAAAACAGGAGTGCCCCTGCACTCCTGTCTCACATGTGGTGATTCTGTATCGCTCCCGATGTGGCCTGTCACGACTGCCCGCATTATCTCTGCATCATGCCGGCAAGGATATCCACACACGCATCCAGACCGAGGCTCTTGCTGTTCAGGCACAGGTCAAACCTGGACATGTCGCCCCACTTCCAGCCGGTATGCGTATTGTAGAAATTGCCCCTTCTCTTATCGGACTTGCGCAGGAAATCATCCGCCTCCGACGGCGCGATGTTCTCTGTCTGGATCGTGCGGTTGATGCGGTAGTCCTTGTCCGCGTGGACAAATACTTTCAGGCAGTCCTCCCTGTCATATAATATGAAGGAAGCGCATCTGCCGACGATCACGCAGTCATGCTTCTCCACGATCTCCTCGATGATCTTCTTCTCCTCCAAAAACAGCTTTTCCGACATGGGCAGGTTCGGATTGTCCTTCCTGCTGCCGCCGATCGCCGTCTTGGAGAGATTGAAGATGATGCTTCCCGGCGCCGTCTCCTCGAGATCCCCGATATAGATCGGCGGGATCTCGAGCCTCTTTGCCGCCTCCACGAGGATATTCCTGTCATACAGCTCTATGCCAAGCTTCTTTGCCACCCGCCTGCCGATCTCATTGCCGCCGCTTGCAAACTCGCGTTCCATTGTAATGATCTTATACATAACACCAGCTCCTTTTCGATTTGTTATCTTCATTCTAACATAATATCTGAAAATTTACTAGAAATTATATCAAATTCCATATATTATTAACAGGAAACTGGTTACTGTTCACACTTATATCAATAGTGAAAAACGTGCGCCAAACATGATTATTTTTAAAATTTGGGACACTTTTCTCCTTTTTGGTGTCTAATAGATGTAGGGAGCAGTAAGATGGCATTGAGGGAAGGCATCGTGGTACTGCTCCGCGCGCAATGATCATTGACTACAAAATAAGGAGCCGTGCAGCCCGACGGGGCGGTATCGCACGGTTTCGGAACAGAGAGGATAACGGCATGAAAAACCTGGTAAGGCTTGCCCAAAAAGGGGATGCAGATGCATTTGCAGCGTTGCTGCAGTCGCAGATGCAGAACATGTACAAGACGGCAGCGGCAATTCTGAGCAATGACGAAGATATTGCGGATGCCGTGGGAGATACCCTGCTTGCATGTTGGGAAAAAATCGGACAGCTGAGGGAGACAAAGTTTTTCCGCACCTGGATGACGAGGATCCTGATCAACAAGTGTAATGACATACTGAAAAAGAAGAAGGATTTGCACTACAGCAGCGAGATACAGGAATTCCCAGAGGAGACAGCGGCGTACACTAACGTGGAATGGATGCAGATGATGAACTGTCTGGATGAAAAGTACAGGCTGGTGATGGTTCTCTATTATGTGGACGCACTGACCGCAGCGGAGATCGGCGAGCTGCTGAATATGCCTGCGAGCACGGTGCGTACCAGGCTCGCCAGAGGGCGGGAACAGATGGCAGACATCTATCAGATCGAGGATCGGCAAGGCAGGAATCAAGATATGGAAAAGGCAGCAAACGGAGGTGACGTATGAGGGATAACAGGGCGGTCAAAAGGCTGCAGGAGACGGTTGTGATTCCTGAGACCGTACAGAAGCGGGCAGATCTTGTGTTTGCACAAATAAAAAAAGAGTGCGCTTCTGCCAAAGACAGCAATGCGAAAAACAGGGACACGAAAAGGATCGAAAACGGAGGAAAACAGATGGGTTATACACGAAAGACGGCAAAAAGAGGAATGTGGGCAGCGATCGCAGCGGCGGTCCTGGCGTTGGGAACCGTGGTCTGCGCGGCGTATATGCACTGGAGCCACGGAATGGAACAGGAGCTCAACGCCACGCCGGAGCAGAAGGAATATCTCGAGGAGGTGCAGATCACGACACCGCTCAACAGCAGCGTGACTGAGGAGGGGATCACCGTCACACTGCAGCAGAGTATCGTGGACGCGCGCTTTGCGCATCTCTCTTTCCGGGTGGACGGCTACCAGGCAGCAGAGGGAATACAGCCCGGCTTCGAATATACATCGATGACACTGGAGGGCGATTCGCTCAATATGACCGGCGGAGGATTCTTTGACAACCTGCACGCTGACGGCAATGGGAACTTTACCTACACAGACGGCACGCCTGCAAAGGAGACCGCAGACGGGAGCATCATCGGCAAGTATATCAATGATGACGGCAGCATGGAGTACATCATGACCGTAATGACAACCGACAAGGACAAGAGCCTGATCGGAAAACCGGTCCACATCGAACTGCAGAATCTTGGAACGCTCGGCAAGACAGCATTCACGCCGGACATCCATGCCACATGGACGTTTGACTTCACGCTGGCGGCATCCGGGCAGACAAGGAGTATCGAGCTGTCACAGGCGCTCGGGGACAGTGGCGCGGTTGTTAAGAAGGCGGAACTCTCACCGATATCGCTCTATGTGGAGTACGATTTCCCGCTGCAGAAGACCGGTCTCGAGGGCGTTGACGAGAATGGAAATCCGGTTTCCACCACGACATTTGCGGAGCCGCCCCGTCTGACCGGTGTGCGCCTCAAGGACGGGACGCGGCTGACCAGTATTATCAACGGAGGTTCCGAGGGCTATACAGGAGAGGATCAGGACACCTATATCGCGTACTTTGCGACGGACCATATCCTTGACCTGGAACAGGTCGATGCGCTGCTCTTTATCCGGTCCGAGGCAATGACGGCTGAGGAGGCGAAAAATATACCGGAAGAAAAACTGTATATTGTCTCGTTTTAGAGCGTGAAAAACGGCACCCAGGGAAGATGCCAGCCTTTGCTGAACACTTCCTTAGGGTGCCGTGTGCATAAAGGTTTCGTCACGCCTCCACATCGACCGCCCCGCCCTCGACGATCGTCATCGCGTCGGGCGCCGCCTCCACCGGGATATCGACACCGCCCAGCTCCAGCGAGACGCTGTCATTCGCACTGCTGTTGTTATCGTAGCTGACGCTGCTGTAACTGCTGATGCTGTTACTATTGCTCTGTCTCTCTTTCTCCAGCTTGTCAAACATGAATTTCAGGTACTTCATGTCCGCCTCCACGATCGCCCGCATCTCGTCGGCGCGGTGCTTTTTCTTCATGAGCTCCAGATCCTCCGGATCCATGCTGACCTCCCCGTCGATCCCCAGCTCCTCGGAGAGCGCGTCCATATTGTCGAGCTGCTCGAGTTCCTTCATCGCCTCCTGCATCATCCGCTCGTACTGTTCCATGAGTTTCTGCATCCGTTGCAGATCCATCTTTGCCTTCGTCTGCTCCCGCTCTTCCTTATGGGTCTGCCTGGAGGAGGCTTCCTCTGTCTTCTCCTCGAGATCCGCCTCGCAGAAAACGCCGTCCTTTCCGATCTTCTTCTCTGCCCGCTCCTCCTCCTGCAGGTGCTTCTCGCGCTTTTTCGCCACCCGCACGATCGCCTGCGCGTGCATCAGCGCAGCCAGAACCTCATCGTCATCGTACACACCGCCCTTGTACATCAGGCGCAGCGACACTGCTTTCTGCCGCGCGCTGATCAATACCTGATGCGCGTTGCCGGATTTTTTCGTCTTTAACAGGCGCGTCGATATCTCCTTAAAACTGTACGGCAGGCGTTTCTTCACCACCACCTGGGACGCCTTCCCCTTCGTGACCGTGACAGAGCCGACCACCTTTCCGCTCATATCTTTGATCTCCATCCGCTTTCTGTTGGAGACACTGATTCCCAACATCATACTCATGCCATCATCCTCCCTGATTCAGACAAAAATGCTGTGCCGCCTTTTAAAAATGCACGATACAGTCAGCCTTTGCTGACAGGACTCCTCCGGGTGCCTGTGTGCATGCAAAAGCGACACATTGATATGTGTCATAATTTATATCGTACAAATCGTGAGATATCTTTATCTTTAGACTCTTTTATTTTTAGACTGCCGGGACACCGGGGATGCCGCCCTGCCTTGTCAGGCTGTGGCTTATTGCCTGGAATACCATGCGGAAGCCGGAAAAACTGGCAGAGCTTTTCCCGGTGGCACATTTCCATGACTTCCGCTTTGAAATACTCCATAGCTGCGTCCGTACAGCGGCGCTTGCAGCCCTCCCTTGTGCCTGCCGGTCTTTCCATGCAGGGCAATAGTCTTTCCTTTACGCCAGTTTCACAACCAGTGTCACAAAGAAGCAGCCGTTGCGAATATCCGCAAACACCTCGCCACCCATAAGCGACATCACCCGTTTGCAGATAAAGAGTCCAAGCCCGTTGCCCTGCACCTTATCCGCATTGCTTCCGCGATGAAAGCTCTCGAATATCTGCGGCAGTTCTTTTGCTTCAAGTGTACA